>JAKAQL010000040.1 GCA_021822605.1 Actinomycetes bacterium | reverse complement strand
GAGTTCCAGAGCGACCCCGAGACCAACCGAAGCTGCCTCGCCAAACCAGTAATCCGGCGCCCTGGCTGGGGTGGTGTGAAAGCGAGCGAGCGCCTCGACCTCGACGATTTGGCGGGAGTTTTCAAGACTCATGACGGGCTGTGCCACCATCGTGAGCACCTCTGCGCGCATCATCTTCTCGATCCGACGACGTTGACGGACTCGTCGCTGGGTCTCGGGTTGGAGCACCTTGGTGATGAAGCTTGTGCGGGCGAGGGCAAAGGGTGACGCATCGAAGATGAGTTCGGGCTCCAATTGGGCGAGCTGGCTCTTGGTGGTGGCGATCTCGGCC
Organism: Actinomycetes bacterium; assembly: GCA_021822605.1. Classification (GTDB taxonomy): domain Bacteria; phylum Actinomycetota; class Acidimicrobiia; order Acidimicrobiales; family Acidimicrobiaceae; genus Ferrimicrobium. The sequence goes on along the minus strand of JAKAQL010000040.1, from coordinate 22,577 downwards.
TTCTCGGTCACGTCGATGAAGTCAAGGACCGCACCGGTGACGCTTGCGACAAAGTCAGCCACACTCGAGAGTTTGAGGACATCTTGGGGGGAGAAGGCATAGGGAAGAGACGAGGCGAGAAGCAGGACACCGATGCTCTCATGTCCTCTGAGGAGGGGGACGTAGACCATGGAGTTGATCCCCAACTCCCTCCAGAGTGCTCTACTGGAGTTGGGAGCGCTGGACACCTCGTGACAGATCTGGGCTACACCGGTCCTCATGGCCAGGCCAGAGGTGCTCTTTGCGACCCTGACTTGCTTGTTAGCGGGGCGACACAGCAGACCTGAGCCAGTGATTTGGGAGAGGATATCACCTTGGGCGATCTCGATGGCCACACCATCGGCAACTGGGATCAGCTCCAGCGTCTCATCCATGAGTCGTTGAAATACCGAATCTGGGTTGCCTACCTTCCAACCTATCTGCCCCACTCCCATGGCAGCTCCTCTACTCTTGTCGTGGCTTCCCCTTCGTTGCGGCATCGTCAGATCTTTGTCACGCCGTTATCCGCATAGTATCACCTATCGGTCGAATGTTCATGTGAGGTAACGATAATCCTGCTGCGGGCCTTCCACAGAGCCACATCGCGAGAGCGAGGGGGCGCGTCTCATATTGCGCCCGACGAAAGAGGCTCACTACCTTATGGCAATACCCTCGATATCGTCAACATGAATGCTTGGGCGAACGAGCCTGAGCAGTGAGGCGTCATGCAGATGCACCAACGTGGAGCGATACGTGCTCTGCATCGGCATTGTGGACCTGGTTGGGACGACCATGTTTTCTCGATGAGGTGAGCCAGATCGATCGATATGATTGACAATCTGGCAAGCTGGCGCATCCAGCCGCCTGATGGCCAACGCGCCCCGCCAGACTCCACTGACGGCCGAGAGGGGCCGTTGAATCGCACCTGTGAGGTGAACGATTGAGCCGGGATCGACCCCCGACAACGGCGCCTGGTTCACGATGACGAACAGCTCTCGGCTGATGAGCCTCGCAACCTCGGGTGCTCAGCCCTACCTCAGGGCTCGGCGTCCACCCTGTGATGCTCGAACACTTGAGGCGCCTCCAGACTTGTAGGTAGCCTGTAACCCAGCAGCCGAGCCTATCCTTCAGGCACGCAACTACGCGGCGATTTCTTTGGGATACTTTGACGAATCACCAGGCGACCCCCCCCGTTGGCCACTTCGAGGAGATCACGAGCATGAACAACACGTGATGGTGGGCGCCACAGGCGAAAATTGACACAAATCGCGAATGCTTGCCGCAGATCGCCCATAGGAAGGGCGGACTTCAAACAGCACAGGTCCCGACTACTCCAGGGCCTGGGCTAACGGCTACCACCAGCGTTTGAGTCGTTCTCGACAAGCTCCATCTCGCGACTCACAAGATGCTCGGTGGCCCAGGCAGCGAGTTGATCCAAAACGGGGACGATGGCAACCCCAGCACCAGTCAGCTGGTAGCTAACCCCCGGCGGCCGTGTGTCCTTGACAGACCTTGTCACAAGTCCAGCCGCCGCCAGCTCGTTGAGCCGCTCAGATAGCACTGAGTCCGTTATCGGAATGAGGGCTCTTCGCATCTCTGAATAACTCGCCGGACCATCACTGAGGGTGCCTAACACAAGACCGCTCCAGCGTTTCCCTAGCAGTTCGAACGCACGCACCAGTCCCGCATCACAGTGGTGGATGGTACATTCTTCTCGCGAGGACTCCATATGCTCATGCTAACCGAATCAGCTCCCACCCGTCAGCTACGGACGAATAACTAGTCTTTTACTAGTATATTGGTTAATAGTAGCTAGTAGGAGGATACCGCATTGCCACTTTTTCGACTTGACGCCAGCATCCGTAGCGAAGGATCTCACAGCAGCCAGATCGCTGATGTGGTTCTGGAGGAGTGGCGTAGCATGCGCCCGGACGACCGAATCGTTACCCGCCATCTCGGGAAAGATCCGATAGCATCGACAGTCTGGCCATTAGCCGTCAACGCTGCATATACACCTCCAGAACAGCGGACATTGCAACAGCGTGAAGCGGTAGCGCTCGTCGCCGAACTCACCGATGAGTTGCTCGCTGCGGACGCCATCATTGTGGCTGCCCCCCTCTACAACTTTGGCGTTTCCCAACACCTGAAGACCTGGGTTGATCTCATCATCACCGATCCGCGAATGAGCACTGAATCCAATCCTCTTGAGGGTAAGCCCACCGTGCTCATCACCGCCAGGGGAGGAGCCTATGGGCCAGGCACGCCACGAGAGGGATGGGATCATGCCACGCCATGGATGCGTCGTATTTTTGCCGACGTTTGGAAACTCGATCTCCGCATCGTCGAGGCTGAATTTACTCTCGTCGGAGTGAACCCAGCCCTGGATGAGTTCAAGGATATCGCCGCCACCATGCGTGAGACAGCAGAAGCGACGGCACGTGAATACGGTCGGGCTATCGCTCTGGGTGACGGCACCGCAGCCTAAATCCATCCAAAGCTTGTCAGGGGATTTCGGAACATCGTTTGGCCCCTGGTTAGCCTGCCGTCGAAGCTGTGTACTGGATCCCCAACCATCGGCGGAGCTCAATACGCGGTGGGGTGTCGGGTGAGCGGTGGGCTCCTTGTTGGTCTCCATTCTCTACGGACTACGATCGTCGTCGCAAGTCCGCGAGCGTAAGCACCGAGAGATTTGGTCATCTACGTACGCGCGGTAGTGCTGCCCAAGACAGCGATCTACGCTGGTTCAGCTAGGCATCTCGACTTGTCAGCACACCGATGCGACTGGGCCACCAAACGTCATTCTTCAACGCTTGGAGCCTAAACAAGCCGATTCTACGTCGCTTGGCAAACCAACAAGATGTCGATCCATCTCCACCAAGGTGAACCTACCTCTCGATCGACACTGTACCAGCCCTGTAGTAGTATCTGCAACAGTCTCACTCGAAGGGAACAACCGATGCGCATCGTCGCTATTGAAGAGCACTTCGCTCCAAAAGATCTCGAGGCAGCAAGGGGTGGCTCGACCAGATATCCAAATGAGATCGGTGGCCTCCTCGATGAGGTAAGTGAACGACGCATCGCTGACATGGATCGCAATGGCATCTCCTTTCAGGTACTCGCCTCGACTCCACCTAATGCCGCCAGCGCCTCTGAGGCGACCAAGTGGAACGACAGGCTGGCGACGATCATCGCCGCCCATCCTGATCGATTTGGGGGATTTGCCTCCTTGTCCACGCCCGAGCCCGACTCCTGTCCATCCGAACTTGAGCGAGCGGTCAAAGATCTTGGCTTCGTCGGCGCTATGATCCATGGCCATGCGAACGGGGTCTTCTGTGACTCACCAACCCTGTACCCCACGTTTGCGAAGGCGGAGGAGTTAGGAGTTCCGATCTACCTTCATCCGACGCCACCTGTCCCGGCAGTGTTCAATGCGTACTACAGCGATCTGAAGCCCGAAGTCGCACAGGTACTTTCAACAAGTGGTTGGGGATGGCATGCAGAAACGGGTCTCCACGCGTTGCGCCTTATCGTATCAGGAATCTTCGAAAGGTTCCCACAGCTGCAGATCATCATCGGCCACATGGGTGAGAACCTACCTTTTTCTCTCGCTAGGGCGGAGGCAACGCTGGGACGTGTCACACCCGAGCTGACTCGCCCGATCAGCCAAACCTTCTGCGAGAACTTCTACGTCACCACATCGGGTTACTTCACTCTCCCGCCGCTGCTGTGTGCGGCGATGGTCGTCGGCGTCGATCGGCTTATCTTCTCAGTTGACTATCCCTTTGCTCGTAACGAAGATGCTCGAGCCTTTCTCGATACCGTACCGCTCTCCCTCACCGATCGACACAAGATCGCCCACGGGAATGTTGAAGGCCTCCTCTCAATCCCTAGAGGGGTCTCCTGAGCGAGGAGATCAACAGGCCGGCCGACTACGCCCGCCCTCAGGTGCCGCATGCGATCGAGTGACCGGGACTACCACGGTGTCAGTGCCTCGGTGCTCCGACGACGCCGATGGCTACTGTGGCGTAGGTATCGAATGGAGACGTTCACTTCCTAGCTGCTGCTCAAGTAGTGGCACCTGAGGGGTATCGCTCCGCACAGTCGCTCAACTGTTCTAGGCTCATGCGGCGACCTAGGCCAGCTGTATTGACAACTTGGAGACCATCCCAGCTTCGGCACCATTGCGAAAACATGAACCGAGCACTACCTACTCACGATCTTCCATGGCTAAAGGACTCCCATCGGTTTCAATCTGGCCAATCGATCGAACCATGAGCCGTCAACACGGACTAGAGATCTCCAGAACGACAAGGTTCTCGGTCCCGGGGTGATTCAAACGCCCTGACGACTACTCCAAAACCCTCGAAAGAAACGCTCGCATCACCGCCTGGAACTTGTCGAACTCCTCAATCTGGGGTGAATGACCTGACCTCTCGAAGACAACGAGCTCCGCATTTGGAATCAGTGAAACGATGGTCTCAGCATATGAGACGGGAGTCACCCAATCGGTGCGGCCGACAGTTACTAACGTCGGGCATCGGACGCTCGGTAGCTGCGACCGCAGATCGTACACTGGCATGTTGTGTTGAAAACACCAGTTATGCGCCTCATGTCGATAGATGCCCGCATCAACCCGGCGCTTGGCCTCTACTGGATCATACTCAAAGTCATACAGTGGGATGATCTCAGCCCATCGTGCCTTTAGGTCCTCGTCGTCGCGAATCTCACCCTTCCAGTAACGATCGAAGTTGTCCCAATCAATTGCGATACGGTTTTGGTTGCGGGCGTTCTCGTAGGCACGCGCCAGGTTCGAGTTGTCAGCGGAGGTATCTCGCAAAATCATGGCTTGCACCCTGTCGGGGTAAGCTATCGCATACTCCATGGCGATGAAGCCCCCGTACGATCCCCCTGCGACCAAGACCTGCTCAACACCCATCCATTCACGCAGTCCATCAATATCGGCCGCCCATTGTGCGTGAGAAAACGGGGGTTTCCCCTCGCTGAGCCCGCAACCTCGTGCATCGAACACTACTACTCTCAAGATGTCTGACAGGGGACCAAAGGTCGCCTTTGGCTCACTGAGCGATCCAATCCCACCCCCGCCGTGATGAGCGATCAACACCGGAAGGCCCTCTGCTCCAAGAACCTCAACGTTCAACTCGTTCTCATTGATGGTGATGCGCATTCTCTCTCCTTATTCACAGTGTTTGGATTCAACGTATTCGGACCCGCCCAGTGGATCCACACCGGTACGACAACCCTTCTCCCTACGACCCGAGCAGCCCAGGGCCACTCATTCCGGCCACACCAATCCAAGCGCACGATAGATGTTGCCACCGATAACGGCTCGGATATCCTCGTCGGAAAACCCATGTTTGACCAACCAGTTTGAGATGTTGGTAAAGTTCTCCGTCGGATTTTCGAGACCGTCGACATACGGGACAGGTTCGTAGGGAGGAGCCTGAGGTCGGTCACCAATGCCAAGCAGCGATCCAAAGACCTTATGCATCTGCACATGATCGCCATAGAGCGTATCGGGTCCGAAGGCAACATGCTCGATGCCAACGAGATCGACGCAGTAGAGCAGGTGGTCCATGACTGACTCAAGAGAATGGTGCGGATGCTCCGCGGAGATCGTGGTATGTGGAGCCGCCGACATGCCGATTACCCCACCGCTCTCCGCCACCGCTCGCAGGACCGCATCCGGCTTCATGCGCGGCGTGTTCCATACCGATCGAGCTCCTGCATGGGTGATAAACACTGGCTGCTCACTGTGTTCGCAAGCATCAAGAGCGGTCCTATCAGACGAGTGTGAGACATCGATCGCGAGACCGAGCTGGTTCATCCGACGTATTGCTCTCCTGCCAAAGTTGGTGATACCCCCGTCAGTTGGTTCATTCAAGCCACTCCCAAGTGCGTTGGCATCTGAATAGGCGATACCGAGCTGGCGGATGCCCAGACCAAACAGGATATCGAGCCGGTCCAGCTCGTTCTCGATCGGCATCGCCCCCTCCAACCCAAAGACGATCCCGACTTGGCCAGACCCATAGACCCGGTCGATATCTGCCAGAGAACGGATCGGGACTACTTGATCCTGATGAGCGAGATCAGCAAGCCGGTGACCTAGATCTGCGATCACGTCATCCCAACGCCACGGCGCCCTACCAGTGACGCAGGCCGTGCCATCCATCATGTTATCAAACACTACGTTCATACCGGAGGCCCTAAGGCCAGCGTAGGCCGTATATTGACGCCCTGCTCGGTAGTGTTCAGGTGTCTCCTCCATGCGGAGCGGGAATCGAACCGGATGATCATGGAAGCTGATCACCAAACTCTCTGTCAGGAGCCTCTTCGCTCGACTCCGTTCGGCATCCGTCATCTCCTCCGCATACGGCGGAACTCGACCAAATTCGGGCGCTAGCTGGGTCGCCGAGAGGCCTGCCTCCGATCCCAGATATGCATAGGCGGTATAGGGTTGGGAGTCCTCTGACTTGGTTGGTCTTCTCTGATCTTTAATCGCCATGTTTGGCACTCGATTCTCTTGCTGGGGAGGGATGTAGACGGTGCGGTCCTGTGGCCAACAGACGCCAGAGTTGTTCCCAGGCACGCATCCCCTCCCTCAAACGGCGGATGCGCATGTATTCATTGGGGGCATGTAACCTCTCGTCGGCCGTCGAGAAGGAGAAAAAAAGCGTCTTGGCGCCAAGGAACTCCTCGAAGAGCGTCACCGGTGGAAGCGTGCCAGCGATCTTGGCGAGCAACACCTCCTCGCCTGGGTAGACACTCTCTAGAGCGGCCTTCGCTGCCGCGATCGCAGGATGATCGGCGTCAACAGTGTAGGCAGGGATCCGTGCGGGATCAACCTTGAGTTCTATAGCAACTCCAGGCAGCGAGATTTCCTCAATGTGGGTTTGCAAGGCATCCACCACAGCGTTCGGCTCCTGACCTGGAACCAGGCGGCAGGAGATATTCGCGACAGCTGTGTGGGGGATCACCGTGTACTTGCCCCCGGCCCTCACACCGTTGACCTCCAATGTCGGACGCTCCCACAGCTGTTCCAGCAGCGAATAACCCGCTTCACCAAATCCCTCCTGGAGTCCTAGGCTGCCCAGGAAGGCCTGTCCATCGAAGGAGACCGCTGCTATCTCTTGTCGCCGCTCATCAGAGAGTGCATCGATGCCGTCGTAGAATCCGGCCACCGCCACCCTGCCATCAGGATGGTGCAGACCTGCGACGATCTCGCAGAGCGCATGGATTGGGTTGGCAACCACCCCGCCATAGCGGCCAGAGTGTAGATCATCATGCGCACCGGTCACGACGAGATCCATAGAAAGAAGACCCTTAGAACCAATGGAGAGTGATGGTTCATCGGGACGCCACATCGCGCCATCAGCCGAGATGACAAGATCGGCGGCCAGCATCGCCTTATGCTCGGCAACAAACGCTGAGAGGTGGGGACTTCCAATCTCCTCCTCACCTTCAAAGAGGAACTTGACGTTGAGGGGGAGACAGCCCTCCTGGTCGAGAAAGGCCTGGGCAACCTTCAGCACGATATAGACCGGACCCTTATCGTCGGTCGCACCCCGACCTCGCATGACCTCCCCATCCACCGTCAAGGAGAAGGGATCGGTCGTCCATTCCTCGCGCTGACCGATGGGCTGCACATCGTAATGACCGTAGATGAGAACGGTCGGTGCCCCCTCGACTCCTGACCATTCACCCATTACCACTGGATGACCTTCCGTCTCAACGAGATGACCATTGGCAAAGGTGAGCCGATCGACAAGCCATTCAGCTGCTGCCTTCATAACCGCTGGCGTCGCGTCCCTGCTGACGCTCGGTATGGCCACGTAATCGGCCAGCTCCCTGACGTAGCTGGCGTCATCGGCATCAAAAATTAGCATGATCGCGTCCTCCAGTCACAATGCAGCCAGAGAGCAATCAATACCAGCAAACATGGCACCGATCCTCTCCAGTCGCCAATTGTTGAGCCCCATTTCTCATCCTCAACCTGCCCAGGTCAAAATGGCCCCATATCAGTTTTTGTATGATCGAATACAACTCTAGATCAATTTGAAATTAGATTACCAATCGGTGCGACAACAGCGACCTCGAATCGACACTGACTCGTATGATCTCCGCTGACACCACGTGCGCTGGTGCCAGCAAGTGGTGGGATGGTCGAAATCGCTCCTACGACGATTCTTCGTCTCTGTCACGAGTACGATTTCGCGGCGACCCAGCGTGCGGGCTCATGATCACCTCGTTAACGACTCTTGAGTGGCAACGGGCTCAACAGTGATGCAAGGTCATCTTGGCCGAACTTGACCGAACCCGCCTGAGCCTCGTCAAGTACACCAGCAGCTAACTGGGCTTTTCGTTCCTGGAGAGCCAAGATCTTCTCTTCGATACTGCCCGCCACAATAAGCTTGTAGACAAAAACCGGCTTGGTTTGCCCGATTCTGTGCGCACGATCGGTTGCCTGATCCTCTGCTGCTGGATTCCACCATGGATCGTAATGAATCACCGTGTCGGCCGCCGTGAGGTTGAGCCCGACACCACCTGCCTTAAGGCTGATCAAAAAGAGGGGGACCTCTCCGTTCTGGAACCGATCAACAGGAGTCTTGCGATCGGTGGTGTCTCCCCGTAGGGTAACAAAATCGAGCTTTGCCTTGGTTAATTCGGCGGCAATGATGTCGAGCATCTGGGTGAACTGAGAAAACAGCAGGATCCGCCGACCATCCTCGAGCAGCTCCGGGATCATCTCCATCAGCGCAGCGAGCTTGGCAGAGCTAGCAACTCGTTTAGCTGTAGTGCTCTTGAGGAGACGAGGATCACAGCAGACCTGTCGCAATTTCAGCAGTGCATCCAGGATGACGATATGACTTCGCTCGATGCCTCGGCTCACAATCTCATCGCGAATCCGCTTATCCATCGTCGCTCGAACCGACTCATAGAGGTCATGCTGTGCGCGTTCCATCTCTACCGCCTGGACAACCACGGTCTTAGCCGGGAGTTCAGCAGCTACCTCTGACTTCGTTCGCCGCAGAATAAATGGCCGGACACGCTGTGCGAGCACCTGAAGGCGCTCGAGGTCATGGTGCACCTCCACGGGCGTACTCCAAATCTCACGGAAGAAATTCCGATCGCCAAGAAACCCTGGGAGCAGAATATCGAACTGAGACCAGAGTTCGGACAAGTGATTCTCGATCGGTGTTCCACTTAGACACAGGCGATGCCTGGTCTTGAGCTGGCGTATGGCGATGGAGGCCTTCGCTGCGGGATTCTTTACGTTCTGTGCCTCATCGAGCACCAAGAGATGAAACGACTGGTCCTTCAGGGCAGCGATGTCTCGCCAGATGAGCGGGTACGTTGTGAGAACAATGTCGTGTTCGCCAATCGCTCCAAAAGACGCCTTGCGGTCAGGTCCATGCAACGTGAGGACGCGAAGTTCCGGGGTGAAGCGAGAAGCCTCATCCTGCCAGGTGTTGATGAGGCTCGTCGGCATGACAACGAGGGCTGGCGAATCCAGTCGACCCGCCTCTTTTTCCGTCAAGATGTGAGCAAGCGCCTGCAGTGTCTTCCCGAGTCCCATATCATCTGCGAGGATGCCTCCAAGATCATGTTCTCTCAAAAATTGGAGCCACGACAGCCCATCGAGTTGATAGTGCCGCAGTTGGGCCATCAACCCTCTCGGAGCTTCGACTCGTGTCGGGCCCTCACCGGTAAGACGGGCACCGGCTAGTCCAAGAACGCTATCAAGTCCCGTCGTATCCCATGAACTCTCCCCAACGAGAGCCTTCACGCGACCAGCGTCATAGGAGGACAGGCGCAACTCATCCGACCTTCGCGAGAACAGGTCGATCAATGTTCCCACGATATGTTTTACTCTTCTGGCCTCGACCGCCACACGAGGAGAACCTGGTTGTTTGAGATAGATCACCTCGTCGTCGCCGATCAGTGAGAGGCATCCTGGCTGCAGCCACCGCGGATCCCGATCAAAGAGGTCGATCAGCAGCTTGCCAAGATCAAAGCGCTCGCCGTCGACGGTAATTCCCAGATCGAGGTCGAGCCAGCCCTCCTGGCTCGTCTCCACATCGAGATGCCAGGCAGACACCGTCGTGTGGTAGTAACGGAACTCTGGATCGATCTCTACCTGCCAACCCTTGCTCCTGAGATCGTCCACGGTCTTGGCCATGAACGACTCCCACCGCTGTGGATTAGCGTGTCCAAAAGCGAGACGAGTCACTCGGTTACCCAACGACCTCACAACGGCTGGGCTGAGTTGTTCGAGCTCGATCATCGCCAACTCTCGCAGCGCCTTCTTCTCTGCTCTTTTGTTTCGAGCGAGGAGCACAGTCCCACGTTCCTCGGTCTCAATGAGTTCACCCTCGTCATCGACCTCGAGCACAATCTCCCCATAGCGAAACTCGGCTCGTGCAAAGTCGATCATGCCGTCGCTCGTTCGAAGGGTCCAAGAGCCCCCATGCATTGGAACCGGCGCACTCGAGACCAGGAGCGCTGGTACCATCGGCGCCTTGACCTTGGGGAGCATTTTGGTAGGGCTTTCACTCGGCAATGCGATCGACTGGACAGATTTTTCCAGAACTTCCTTTGCGCGCTTTGCTTCGAGAGGATTCAAAGCCGGTGCCCGCAGAATGGCGCCGACGAGGTTCGTCGGTTGTTCCGTGATCACAGAGCCGATCTCTCCCCCCTGCTCGTCAACGTAGAGGATTCCATCCGCCGTAGGAAAACACCACGCGCCAGGCGCGTCAACGTCAAGCAAGGGGACTTGCTCGCCATTTCTCAGCACCCTCCATCGCAGGGACCCTGTCCGGGGCTCCCCATTCTTCAAAGGCGCTGCCGTGTTCTGTCCACCAAAGAGGCGACCGGTTCCGCCCAACAGTTCGAGAGCCTTTGATGCGTAGACCCCCTGGAGACCAAAGTAGGCCAACTGATAGTCACTCGCCTTCTGGGCATCAAAGAGCAGCAATTTGATTGTCTCAAAATCGTCGGCCGTTACAAAGGCTGGCTTGATCTTGAGGATGTTACGAAAACTCGTCCACGGTTCAAGCTTGGAGCCAATCTCTCCGTCCTCTTGTCGTCGAGCCTTCAAACAGACGAGACGGGGGGGTAACCAGTCTTCTTCCGGCAAAATCCTCCAGATAACGACTACCGACTGTTCGTCATCTGCAGTCGTCCGGGGCGCTGCTCCAACCGCACGCTGTAGTTCATCGAGCCATTCCTTGGCCTGTGATCGAATCTCTGGTCCTGCAAGGGGCTTCGGAGCTTTGAGCGCCACAAGGGCTGCCGCAGCACCATGCTTGCATCGAGTTGCTACAGGACAGGTGCAGATGGAGAGCATACGATTGCTGGCGAAGTGGACCACCACACGATAGGGATGCGCAGCCGTGCCTTGTACGTTAGCGACAATAGCGTCGGCGGTGACCGATTGCAGCTTGACCCTATGTACATAGCCCTGACCCTTTTGGATCTCGCGGTCCCCAAAGTAGTTCAGCGCATCCTGTGAGGTAAAATTCAATCCATCCACTATCGACCTTCAGTTGGTCCATCGACCCATGACAGCGACGTCACTACTCTCCAAACACAGACTGGTCTTTGGAGTTCACCTATCCTCATCAATAGCCTATTGCCTGACCCAACTGGCGTAGGCGATGTCTGTGCAGCCAGAGCGTCGCCGGTGGATCCTTCTTGTTTGATCACGATCAATCTACCAAACAGCTGCCTGGAGTTTGGTTCGATCGGATCATGACTTTCGATGCCAGCTCCAACGACGAGCCAAAGCTAGCGGCCGTCCCCGCTATCGATTCGAGGAACACCGCGCTCTCGACAGCCTTGAGAGAACGGGCTATGCCGCAAAGGCTCGGCGGTGTTTTCAGCTGAACAACCACCAATGGGGGGGGGCTGACCTTACAGGCAAGCTCGAGTATGGTGATAGATATGGTGACTGGTATACCAACAGTGAAGACCTCGCGGAGCAACGAAGCCTACCGTGTGCTCAAAGGCATGATCCTCCGTGGTGTGCTAGCCCCTGGTGCAGAGTTCACTGAGCTTCAGGCCTCTGAATTAGTCGGGTCGAGCCGGACACCGGTCCGCGAGGCGCTTGCACGATTGCGTCACGACCGCCTCATCGTACTACTCGCCGCCCGCCGTTACGCCATCGCTCCGATCTCAATGGGTGATGTGCACAATCTATTTGACGTACGCAGACTCATCGAGTCTGAAACGACTCGCCTCGCGGTCGGCAGAGTCGACGGCGAACAGCTGCGCTCGCTTGACCAGCTTTGTCGCAGCACCTATGATCCGGCGGACTCGGAGAGCATCCAAGGTTTTCTACAGGCTAACAAGGAGTTCCATCAAGCGCTGGCAAGGGCTTCGGGTAACCCCCGGCTCGTCGACCTCCTCATCCCACTCCTCGATGAGATGGAGCGACTGCTCTACCTTGGCCTCCAACACAGTGACCGTGGTGCCGCCATCATCCACGAGCACCGTTCCCTCATCGCAGCACTCGAGGCAGGCGAGACCGCCGCTGCCGTGCAGGAGATCCACACCCAGCTCAACGATGCCCAGGAGATGGTGACCCAAGCCTTTCTCGACGGAGCCTTCGACCCCAAACTGATGACGATCGACTTACATGGAGGAGCACGCTCATGACCACGAACCCAATCGCCGAGAAATCGGCGCCAGCACAACTTCATCCCCATCTCGACCTGGTGGGTTCTGACATCGAGGTTCCCCTCGTCTCGGGCGGGTGGCGCCGCTACGTCAACCTCGACTACGCGGCCAGCACACCAGCCCTTGTCGAAGTCGCCGCCAGACTTGAGGCATTTCTCCCCTACTACAGCAGCGTTCATCGTGGTGCAGGCATCAAATCGCAGATTTCAACTGCAGCTTATGAAGGCGCTCGTGAAAGCCTCCGCGAATTCTTCCACGGACGTCCGACTGATACTGTCGTCATCACGCGCAACACCACTGACTCGATGAACCTTCTGGCGAGCTGCCTTCCAGGGGGAGCCAAGGCTGTCGCCTTCACTTCGGAACATCATGCGACCCTCCTGCCCTGGGGGCACACACAGGGCAGCATCCAGTATCTCACCATGCCAAAGAGTGCAGGCCAAGCGATCTCCGCGTTAGGAGAGTATCTCACGGAGCATCCGGACACCGCCCTGGTGGCGGTCACCGGGGCATCGAATGTCACAGGGGAGGTCTGGCCGATTGCCGAACTGACAGGGTTGGCGCACGAACATGGAGCGCGTATCGTCGTCGATGCTGCACAGATGGCTCCCCACCTACCCATCGACATGACCTCCCTCGATGTCGACTACCTCGCTGCTTCAGGACACAAGCTCTACGCCCCGTATGGCGCAGGGGTACTCATCGGCAGAGCCGACTGGCTCGACAGCGCCGATGCGTATCTTCGCGGCGGAGGTGCCGTCGAATTCGTCACTCCGAGCGAGGTTCTCTGGTCAAGCGGTGCATCCCGCCACGAAGCCGGTTCACCCAACGTTCTCGGCGCAGTGGCGATGGCCACCGCCTGCGAGACATTAGCAAACTTTGGGATGGAGAGAATCGCTGCGGAGGAGATCGATCTCGCCCAGTACGCCCGGCGACGGCTCGGCGAGGTCCCAGGGATTGAAGTGTATCGCCTGTGGGAACCCGAGGCGCCACGGATAGGAGTGGTAACCTTCAATCTGCCTCCCTATGATCACAGCCACCTAGCCGCGATCCTGAGCGCCGAGTTTGGAATCGGCGTCCGACATGGGTGCTTCTGCGCCCATCCCTTGATCCTTGAGTTACTCAATGTCTCAGATGATCAGGCCGCCACCTTCCGCGCCGAACTCAAAGCCGGCCGACGACCCCGTCTCCCAGGAGCGGTACGGATGAGCATAGGGATCGGGACGACCCGTGAAGATATTGACTATCTCGTCGCATCGCTCACCAACATCGTCGAACATGGAACGAGTTGGACCTACGCCATCGATCCAACAACGGGCGAATTCGCACCTGATCCTGACCCTCGCCCGTGGCCGTCTCTCCCCATCGCTCTCGCTAGGTAACAGAGGCATCCCACACCAACACTGCATCAGCGTTATGCCTGCAGTGATCCGTTTGAGCACACGAGCATCCTGGTCAGCAAGGATCGAAGGGCGCTGTGCCAACGGTCGCTGAGGAACAAGGATGTCCCCATCTGGGCCACCGATTCTCCCGTGAGGAGCTTTGGCTCCCTCCGACCTTGGTCTCCTCATCAGGCATCGGTCCCGTGAGGGATCTTGAGTTCAGTCTCCCCAAACAGCTGTAATCTCAGTTCATGTTTGATCTTTCGTCTGTGAGAAGGCGCAAAGAGAGATGGCGAAGGGGCGGCGGGGCAGCAACATCTCAGTCCACGCACAGCCTCCGTGTCCCCAAAGCCCAGTGAAAGACCGCTACCTCTATCAGGCTCGGCCGTGGTCACCGGTGAGGCTGGATCCTCAGTCGTGCGCAGCCGGATCGATAGAACTCTGTGAATCGGAACCAACTGGGTGAGACCCGAGATCTTGGGACCATTGGTTCATTACAGCCAGGCATCCCCTCGCGAGCAGCGCCGTTACGATTGCCCATTCATTGGTAACCCTGACCGGATAATCCAACGAACAACTGCAACGTTCTTGCGGCACGTACTCTCCACACAGAAAACAAGCGGCTACCACAACTCAACAGCTGAAGGGTCGATAATCGGTTGGCCTGAGGATCAAAGGCCCGCCCGAGATGTCCAAAGCACGATGCCCAGATCACAGAAGAGAGGCGGCCACTGTTGTGGTGTGGCCGCCTCTCTTGCCAACGTCGGAACTACTTAGCTCTGTTGATCGTCGTAGTAGACCTTGAAGCCGTCATAGGAGTTGTGGAACTGTCCTGGATAGGTGGCTACATTCCCTGACTGGACCATCGCGGTCGGAACCATCACTTGACCAGCCTGCGCGGAACTTGACACCTGCACATCGAAGAACTTGATCGGGCTCGAGAAGGGAGTCGGAGCCGTCTGGCCAGCAGCCGTCGTGGGTGCCTCCACAATGAAGTCAGCGCTGTCGCCGGAGCCGTAATAGTTTCCGACTCCACTCACCGACTGACCGGTGCTCAGGTCGGCGACGGTGACCTTCCACTCGGTCCCCGCTACCTGCGCAACGGTGACCTGCATATCGTTGCCTGGTACAACATTCATATTAGGAACGGTCTGCGAGGGTGATGGCAGGTTCTCAACCCATGGAACGATCTTCACCGAACCTGTTGCCAGGTCAGGGATCTCGTAGACACCAGCCTGGATGAGGGTCTCGTTTCCGGAGGTGCCACCGATGCCGACCCACTCCGCCAACGAACAGGAGAGACTCATGCCACCGGAGACATCATTCGCACACGACTGAGGCAACGAAGAGGAGATGGTCGGCACCACAAACTGGGCGCTCGCCTTCGTGAAGGGCACGCCGTTCGGCGAATAGTCAACATACCCCGACCAGTTGCCCGAAGGAACATCGACAACTATTGGTATGGTCACTTGACTAGAGCTCCCTGCTGCATCAGTGACGGTGATGGTCGCTTGGCCGTCGCCTGGAGACGTAGGTACGCCATACAGTAGGCCACCTGGTGTGATCTGTAACCAGCCAAGACTGCTGTTCATCGACCACTGCAGCCCACCATCACCACCAGTTGCCGACAGTTGCTGTTGGACTTGGGTTCCCTCAATGGCTCCAAGACCCGTCGGAGCCTGAATCTTGAGAGGCGAGCCGCTCCCGGTTGAGGACACAGTCGGCGTCGCAGCGGCCGACTGATCGTACTGCTGGATCAGGTTCACGAGCGAGTTCGCAGAACTCTTCGTCTCAAGACTTCTCCGCGAGGTTGCAAAGGTCTGAGGGTCACTGATCTTCGGATGAGTCACCGGTGCGGTCTGTGCGCTCCACATCCCAACGGCTAGCGCTGCGGTGGCGCCGACAATAGCGAGTTTTCCAACGGACGAATGTCGTACCACGATGTCTATGCCTCCATTTCTTCCTTTGCGTTCCCACCTGAATGCCAACTGAGCAATCGCGGATCCGCGCCAGCGGCGTAGCTCCACGTCTCTGTCAGAGCCCGCTCGGTCTGTTGCCCTTGCGTGCTGGCTTCGATCCGAAGTCTCGCCGCGCGAACCTGGGCGAAGATGTCGCTATCACCCACGAACACAAGCGCGCCCTCTGTCTCAACACTTTGTAGCACATCGAACCCGGTGGTGAGCTTCTCTTTCATCGCTTCTTACTCCAACTCTTCAGTCTCCAAGGTAGATCCGAGGGCTTAGGGGATCAAGAAGCGAAACGTAAAGAAACCTGGAAAACAAATCTCCTCGCCCAGCGAAGGCAGCACCCAGGAAGGGGTCTCTTATGGGCACTGTCTGAGGGTCGTTCTATGGAGTCCAAATGAGACCTGCGATGCCGCCCGCCGAGGTCTCGACCTAGCTCAGCCGATCCCGCCCCAGCAGACCGATCCCCTCAGCCCTGGGGCTCGCAACACGAACTGAATCTCGTGGGAAAGCACGGAAGATGCACCCGTCGAACCGACAAGTCGGCTGCCATCGCACACGCGAACAGCGGCCGACTGTACTCAGTGTTGGAGGCACCCCAAGAACAGCACCAAGGTATCTCGAGGCAAGCGCAGCGCCGATGCATTCCAGGTGCCGTTCCAGTCGACGCCAAGGAATCAATCCACGAGTGACTCCACGGCAGGCATGACCCCGATCATCTCGGCCTTTAGTATGTAGGGACATGCCCAACATCGCGCAGTTCACGCGGAAAATCGATGGCCTCCAGCAGCGCACTCGACCGCTTGCTTTCGTCTTTGCCGTTCTTCGCAAGTACGGACAAGACTCCGCCTCTAACTGGGCACTGCTGATCGCCTACTATGGATTTGCCTCCCTTTTCCCGTTACTGTTAGTGGCCGTCACGTTGACCGGGATCGTCTTTGCCCACGATCCGGCGCTCTCACATCGAATAGCGAACACCGTCTTTGCACAGATACCGGTGATCGGTCCCCAGCTGAGATCCAAGGCGGGGGTCCACGCTCTCGACGCCCACAGCCCTATCGCGCTCGTCGTCGGCGTGATCGGGACCCTTTGGGGTTCCCAGGGTATTGCGTCCTCGGCCCAAGAGGCGATGGCATCCGTCTGGAACGTCCCCATGACTGATCGGCCTGGATTTCTGCCGCGAACCCTGCGAAACTTTGGCATCCTTGCCATCCTCGGCATCAACGTATTGGTTACCTCCTCGATCGCCACCTTCACCGCCACACTCGCAGGACACGAGATCGGTAAGGCGCTCCTGATCGTTGGAACTGTCACAGTCAACCTCGGACTCTACGTCGCTGCCTTCCGACTCCTGGCCCCGAAGACGATCCCTACGAGCGATATCCTGCCGGGGGCGCTCATCGCAGGGATCGCCTGGAGCGCCCTTCAACAACTTGGAGGCTTCCTTGTTGGACATGAACTCGCCCATGCCTCGACAACCTATGGTGTCTTTGGACTCGTCCTTGGCCTCATCACCTGGCTTGGTCTCACCGCTACCATTACGCTCTATGCAGCCGAGGCAAACGTCGTTCATGTGAGAAAACTCTGGCCCCGCAGCCTCGTCCAACCACCGTTAACCGCGGCGGACGAACGAGCGCTCACCGCGCTGGTGGAGCAGCAACGCTACCGAAAGGAGCAGCAGATCACGGTCGCCTTTGGCACTCCTCCAGGCCCACATGCCCCTGACGTTGACTGAGAGCAAAGCGAGAAGTGAGCAGCACTGGCTTGCAGGCGATCCTGCCCTCCATCGAGGGCCGTTGGCCTACCCGGCGCCGCAGGTGATCGCGAGTACCTTTGGACTCACAGGTCATGATCCAAAGAAGGATCGGAAGGATCGCGCAAGTCCAGGGGCATCAAGCCCGTGTGCCACATCGTGCTCCTCGCGCGTACCATAACGATGCAGATCTACGTCGCCAACTCCAAGAGCACCGACGCGGTGAGGCACATTTTGGAGCACCATCTCCACCAGAGACGACGAGGTCCCCGTCAGGCTCGGCTCGACGATCATCACCTCCGGCATCGGGCCAGCCACCGCTCGTAGGGTAGAGGCATCGAACGGCCGGATCGTCGTTGCATAGAGCACTGTGAGATCCATGTCGCGGGAGGCATCGAGTACCGCATCCAACATCGGGCCAACCGCGATGACCACACCATGTCTGCCCGACGTGACCTCAACCATGGTGGTACCCGCATTCCGCACCGGGCTCCGGTTCACGGCGACGCTCAGCCTCAGGTAGCTCACCGAGCGGGAACCAAGAGCGCAGGCGAGCAACGGAGCGACCTCGTCGGGGTTGCCAGGAACGAAGACGTCGCAGGACCCGCCGAGGCTATCGAGCAAAGCAATATCTTCAGGGCACTGATGGGTTCGCCCATAGCCTGGCTCATCATAGGATGCTCCGATCGAGACAAGAGTAGCCCTCAATCCCTGGTGAAAGAGGTCGTCCTTGATCATCTCAAGTGGCCGCTCAATGAGAAATGGCGCGTAGGTGTGAACCAAAGGATGCAAGCCACACAGATTGAGCCCAGCGGCCACACCGATGGCGGCTTGTTCTCGAATCCCCACATTCAGAAGTCGTCCAGGGTATCGTTCGTTGAGGTGGCTCATCGCCGCGACGGAGATATCTGCCAACACCACGACCCCACTCGGATCGGCTGCAAGCCACTTCTCGACAGCACTGTGGAAAGCTTCACGCATGCTCTGGTTCTGATTCTCCATTCCTATGACTCCCACACCTTGTTGATACTGTTTGGGCGAAGATCAGCGCGGGCTAGTTCACACACCACCACCCTCGGCGATCCTCCTCGCAACGACTCGTCACGGTCCAACGCCTTGGCCAGCTGCTGATGGTCGTGTCCGTCGACCGTCACACCCCTCCAACCCTCAACCTCAAATCGACGTGCAATCCCACCTGGCCAGCCGTACGTTGCGCTCTCGTTATCGATCACCACCGCCGTTAGGTTATCCAAGTGGAGGCGCCCAGCGAGGGCAATCGTCTCATGTACCGAGCCCTCATCGAGTTCACCATCGCCCAAGAGGCAGAAGACCCGAGGTGTCAAGAGACGGCACAGTCGTAGTCCATACGCGATACCGACAGCGATCGCGAGCCCATGTCCCAAGGAACCACTGGAGACTTCAATGGCTCCGATCCGCAGACGATCCGGATGCCAACCGAGGGCAGAGTCATACCGACCATAAGCGACCAGCTCATCGATGGGTATCATGCCTTTGGCTGCGAGGACGGCGTAGAGGGCCATTGGACCATGTCCTTTGGAGATTACCAGTCGATCCCGCATCGGGTCCTCCAGAGACGCTGCGTTGACCCGCAACACCGAGTCATAAAGCACCCATACGACGTCCAGCGTCGAATGAGCGCTTGCCTCGTGCTTCTCATCACCCGTCATCAGGCGAATTAGGTTTGTCAGGTCTTCATATCCAAAGTTGGGAGCCATTGTGCACACATCGTCATTCATACGAGCTACGCTACAACCTCAAGTTAACTTGAGATCAAGTCACAAGAGGAAAGATGTAGTGAAATGCGTACTGCACAGGATCTTCTACCAATCGGAATCGTTGCCAAGCGCTGCGGCGTCTCGGTAGCGACGCTGCGATTTTACGAGGAACGAGGACTCATCAGCTCGATCCGACCAGAGGGCCACAAACGGATGTATTCTCGGCCGACTATCCGCCGGGTAGCCTTCATCAGAGTAGCCCAACGGGTAGGGCTCTCACTCGACGAGATCGCCGAAGCCCTCGCTTTGCTTCCCGACAGCCGGACCCCAACAGCACGAGACTGGCGTCAAATCTCGCTAGGATGGCGCTCTCGCATCGACGAACAGATCAAAACCTTGCGAGGGCTTCGCGACGACCTTGACTCCTGTATCGGCTGTGGCTGCCTCTCGCTTGGGACATGCGCGCTCTATAATCCCGCCGACAGAGCTGCACGGCTCGGGAGCGGAGCACGGTATCTTCTCGGTGATGAACCGTCTCCGACGGAGTAGTGATCTACCCGTCAACGCGGCCGCTTTCGCCTCACCGGGCCGCTCAACCCGCTGCATCGACGGGCCAAAACAACAGATGGGCCGACGCTAGCCGGACCGCGCTGGCGCCGATCAAGCTGACTCCATCTCGCACCCAGCACCTCGTGAGCTATGGCCCAGGGAGGGGTCTCACGGAACGACGAGTCTGCGAACTTGACCAGCGACGATGACGATGCTCCCCAGATGCTCCCGACCCTCTATGTCGATATCATAGGCACCTGGTTCGAGGCTTGCAAAGACCGCAGCTACTTGGACATCCTCGGCAAGCACGCGATCGAGGAACCATACGTGCTTGTGGTAGCCGCCGACTCCTCGGACAAAACACTCCTTGCCAACGTGACTACGATCGCCCATCACGATGAGGGCACCCGCCATCTCATCGATATCGACGGCCACCGACCCCGTCATGGTGGGAAGGTGCTCCTTGGGCAGTATGCGCCGCCCAAGGAGGTTTAGGGGAGGAAGCGACCCATCGATCACGGGTTCACCAGACTCGGTGTTGGTGTTGTCGAGGGGTTCGAGAACCCATCCCACGGGATCCCCAAGTAGGGGAAGCTCGCTAAGTACGTCGCACCAATGGAGCTCAGCTGGCTGGGCGAAGTCAAATCGGGGTTGATGACATCATAGATCGCACCCGCTGCCTTGTCTGGTACGTAACTCTGATCTACCAGACGAATCGTGGTGCCAGCGATCGCTCGAAGCGCAATAGAGACAACGTCGTCGAAAACCCTGCGCCCATTTGGATATCCGGCAAGATCACCGCCAAGGACCCCGAGAATCGACGGAGAACTAGACGGGGGTATCGCGACATTCAGCCGCAACATGTCGGCGTACCATGGGCCGGTGTAGGTGTTCAAGCCATCCACAACACCCGTTGGGATGCCGGTCAAAAGGATCGCGACAAGGTCCGCTCGAGCGGATGTGTACGTGGCCAGGTTGGGAAAGACACCTGGATAGAGGACCGGCAACAACGATCCAAGTTCGGGATGCTGTACGTAGGAGAGGAACTCTTGATCGGCAAAGGGAGGCAGCGTATTCCAGAGGTCTTTCCTCCCAATCGGGACGATCACCTCGTTGAAGAGGGGGTTACCTAGCCTTGACACCTGTACGAATGGACCGACCTCAGAGTTCTGCCTGGAAAAGCCCTGATCAAAAACGCGCACCTTCTGCCGATTTGCCGAGGTCCAAATACCAAGAACGGCCGCTGGATCGATCACCGAGGTCGGCATCGATCCATTGTGTGTCAGAAGAGTGATCGGCACCTGGATCGCGATAGAGGCAACATTGAGCCCAGCCGTCGCATTCACTCCAGCCGAGGCTGGCCCCGGAATCAGCTGATCAGGGGAGAAGGGCCGTAGGTCACCGAGGTCAAAGATGGACCCGAGGTCGACATAGAACCCCTCTGCACGCTGACCAGCAAAAATCTTCTCTCCATCGCTGGTGGTCACCACCGCCGCATCGGCGAGCGACCCATAGTGGGGAATGGACCGCGGACCTACGTTAGAGGGCGGGCACGGTGCATTCTGAGCGAGTTCGTGGTAGCCGTTTTGATCGATCCGTGTCACTGTATAGAACTGGCGTCGGTTCCAGTTGGGTGAATCCAACGAGGTGATCTGACCAGTGTTGTACAGAAAGCTATTGGGGTCGGTCAGTTCCGTATGGAACTGAAACTGATAGGTGATATTGGACAGTGGCTCACCGTGGTTGGCGATGTGGATCTCATAGAGCACCTCATCACCGAACTCGTAGAAATTGGGGCCTCCCGCGGGCAGCTGCAGGGGTAGATAGTTGGCAATGATCGTGACAGTGTCTGGATTATCAGGTGAACGAAATGCATAGAGATCCGTTGAATCTGCGACAGGGTCCTTTGATATAGCGGGTGCTTCTCTGTGTGATGACACGGCGATTTCCTTTCAGTGAACGGCTTCTTGGTGCTGTAGGTGGCGAGGTATTACTTGGTGGCGCGAATTGTCGAGGCGAGTTGTGCAATGAGACGATGGTCCTTGATACGGACTTCCTGGGTTCCAAACATCACGGACAACTCCCCGGTGGCGGGGTTTGCAATATGGACGACCAGGGACTGCAGGGCGTTCGACTCCTCGGGGGTGAGTTGGGGATAGACTTGCCTTTTGGAGTCAACCAGCCGGGCCGCACCGCTTGGCACAACAGCAACTGCCCCAGCTGCTGCCAACGTGGCAGAGCTTCGGATCAGAAAAGAACGACGACTAACTTCTGTCATATGGCCTCCATTCACTCAGCAACGTACGCTGCTGATGTGTTGGGTTCGTCGCTCCAGTTGGCTTTGGATGTCGTCGGCCGCAAATGTTTGGCTACATATCACTGGAAGGCCCCTCGTACCCGGTCCACTTCGTTTGTGAGACGACTCCTGTCATTCTAACGTCTGGTCCCTATGCTGCTGCGGTTCGGAAGTAGGTTTCAG
>JAKAQL010000039.1 GCA_021822605.1 Actinomycetes bacterium | reverse complement strand
TGGCCGGTGGGGAGTTGCGATTGGGGATCGTGGCCACGTAGATGCTCACTTTCTTACACGTCGATAACACTCATGTCAAGACCATGACCCACTAATCTTTAACATTCCTGAGAATACATGCCTACACCCATAACCGCCCAAGGCACCAAGATGCTGCTCAAGGCTCAATTTGGGGGTGAGATCGGGCTAATTTGGGGGGAACTTCGGACTAGATCATCACCCGTGATGGGAGGAGTCGGATGCGCTGTTGGACTTTACCTGTTGAGATGAGGATCGAGTCGATGAGCTCTCTCGAGAACGTTCGGGTAAGAACCCCGATCGAGAGATGATCGGTCAGTCGTGAATCCTCTGGTTGTTTTCTCCACCCGGGTCTTGGCATCGGCACCTCCCAAGAGCCAGTAAGGCACAGGAGTGGTACTGAGTTAACGGTAGTGAGTTGATGTTTCTTTGGCTCGTCCTAACCACAATTACGGCGGCACTCCTAGCAATAGCATCCCACCTCGCGGCAAAGCGGATTAAAGGATCTCGCCTCGGTACTCTTAGACACGAATCAGCAACGCATCCCCTTGCCCTCCACCACCGCAGAGAGCAGCCGCACCGACGCCTCCACCTCGTCCAGCGAGTTCGGTGATCAGCGTCAACGCAAGACGGGCACCAGATGCTCCGATCGGATGCCCCATCGCAATCGCACCCCCATTAACGTTGACAACGTCTTCACTGATCCCAAGATGATCCATCGATGCGACCGCTACGGCAGCAAAGGCTTCGTTGATCTCAAAGAGATCGACATCTCCGATGGTCATCTTGGCACGCCGCAGCGCATCGTTGATAGCGTTGGAGGGCTGATGCAACAGTGACGTATCGGGACCAGCAACCTGGCCGTAACCGACGATCTCAGCAAGTGGTGTCAAGCCCAACTCCTCAGCCTTAGCTTGTGACATGACGATCAACGCCGCGGCACCGTCACTGATCTGAGAGGCATTGCCCGCGGTGATGGCACCATCCTTGCTAAAAGCTGGTCGCAGTTTGCCGAGTGATTCCATCGTCGTCTCTGGGCGGACACCCTCATCGGTCTCGATGATGAGATCATCACCTTTACGTTGAGGAACTGACACAGGAACGATCTCCTTGGCCATTCTTCCGTTTTTGATCGCTTTGGCCGCGCGTTCATGTGACAGCATCGAGAAATGGTCCTGGCGCTCTCTAGCGATCGGTGTGATCTCCAGGTAGTGCTCGGTCGCGAGACCCATCGCCATCTTGTCAAAGGCACAGAACAGTCCATCGTAGAGCATCGAGTCGATGAGCTGGACATCACCCATCCTGAAACCGCTGCGCGCCCCTGGAAGAAAGTAGGGGGATTGGGTCATGGACTCCATACCGCCGGCCACCACGATGTCAGCCTCTCCAGCCCTGATCATTAGGTCTGCTAAGTGCAGGCTGTTGAGGCCAGAGAGACATACTTTGTTGACGGTGGTAGAGGGCACCGTCATCGGTATTCCAGCGCCGACAGCCGCCTGTCGTGCGGTGATTTGACCCTGTCCAGCTTGGAGCACATGCCCCATGAACACGTACTCAACCATCTCTGGTGCTAAGCCTGCGCGAGCGAGAGCACCCTTGATCGCGATCGATCCAAGCTGCATCGCTGTCAAGGCTCCAAGTGCACCTGAGAGTTTCCCAATAGGGGTGCGTGCTCCTGATACGATTACAGAATTTGTCATCGTGCGTCCTTTCTTCGTACTTCTAGTATACGAGAGACTCCTCATGCATCAAGAATCCTCCTCGTTGCTGGTAACATACGAGGATGACGACGGAACTCATCGATGCCATCTTCGCTGACGCAAGTGGAGAGGAGCTGGCTAAGCTGCCCCTCCCTGATCATTATCGAGCTGCCTTTCTTCGCAAGGATGAGATCTCGATGTTTGAGGGGATCCCGTCAGCAGACAGGGACCCTTCGCGTTCGTTGCACGTCGACGACGTTCCCATGCCCGAACTCGCCCCGGACGAAGCGGTCATTGCGGTGATGGCGTCATCGATCAACTATAACACCGTATGGTCCTCGCTCTTTGAGCCAGTACCTACTTTTGACTTCTTGAGGCGAATGGGGCGTTCTCACAACCTTTGGAACCGTCGCCATGACCTCGACTACCACGTGATTGGCTCCGACGCCTCAGGCATCATCGTTCGAGTCGGCTCCGCGGTACGGAACTGGAACGTCGGCGATCGCGTGACGATTCACTGCAACTATGTCGATGACCAAGATCCTTCCTCTCACGATGACTCCATGTTGGCTGCCGAGCAGCGTATTTGGGGTTTCGAGACTAACTTTGGTGGTCTGGCCGACTTCGCCATCGTCAAAGCCAACCAGCTCATGCCAAAACCTGCCCACTTGAGCTGGGAGGAGGCGGCGGTCAACCCGCTGTGCAACTCCACCTCCTACCGCATGATTGTCTCAAAGAATGGGGCACACATGACTCAGGGTCAGGTGGTACTGATCTGGGGTGCCACCGGTGGGATCGGTAGCTACGCCGTCCAGTACGTACTGAACGGTGGTGGCATCCCGGTCGGCGTCGTCTCTTCACCCGCGAAGGCTACCCTGCTGCGTGAGATGGGATGTGAATACATCATCGATCGATCAGCTAATGGCTATCGCTTCTGGAGGGATGAGAACACCCAGGACGAGAGCGAGTGGCGACGTTTTGGCGGCGATATCCGCAGCCTCGTCGGTGAGGACCCAGACATCGTCTTTGAACATCCTGGACGTGAGACTATGGGTGCCTCTGTCTACGTCGCCAAGCGCGGCGGGCTGATCATGACCTGTGCGGCGACCACCGGCTATCGCATCGAATACGACAACCGCCACCTCTGGATGAAGCTCAAATCCATCAAAGCAAGCCACTTTGCCAACTATCGCGAGGCGTATGAAGCCAACCGGCTCATCACCAAAGGTAAGGTGCAACCAGTTCTTTCCGCAACCTTCGACCTTGAGCATGTTGGCCAAGCCGTCAATGTCGTGCGCGCGAACCTTCATGAGGGCAAGGTGGGCATCCGCTGCCTGAGCCCTGCCGACGGACTCGGCGTCACCGACCAGGCCTTACGAGACCGTGTGGGAGAGGACAAGATCACCCTCTTTCAACGCTTTGCCAAGGCCAAGACGGGGGGGAACTCATGAAGACGACTGAGATCGACCACGTGGCTATCGCCGTCGCTGACCTCGACGTGGCCATCCAACACTACATTGCCCTCGGTGGCCGCGTCGTGCACCAAGAACGCGTCGAATCGGACGGCATCGACGAGGTGCTGCTACAGGTTGCAGACTCCTACATTCAGCTCGTCTCACCCTTTAGGGAATCCTCAACCGTTACCCGTTTCCTCCAACGACGTGGCGAGGGACTCCATCACATCGGTCTACGGGTTCCCGACTGTGCGGTGGCCATCAAGGAGCTACAGGCAGAGGGTTTTGAACTCATCGATCACGAGCCACGTCCAGGTTCACGAGGGACGCTCGTCGCCTTCGTACACCCCCAGAGCGCGAACGGCACCTTAATTGAGATCGTCCAGGAGCCACCGCACTAGCTACAGGCGGTAACGCCCATCGAGTGCCCGTGACAGAGTCACCTCATCCACATAGTCGAGATCTCCACCTACCGGTACTCCTGTTGCCAGCCGGGAGACGCCGACTCCGGCAGGACCGACGAGCTTGGCAATATAGGTCGCGGTCGCCTCCCCCTCAATCGTCGAAGAGGTGGCTAGAATGACCTCCTTGACAGAGGCATCGCGCAGACGATTGAGAAGCTCTGCGAGATGCAGTTGTTCAGGTCCTACACCATCCATCGGGCTGATCACGCCGCCAAGCACATGATAAAGACCGCGGAAGGACAGTCCACGCTCAAAGGCGAGCACATCCCTCGGTTCCTCGACGACACAGATCACTGTACGGTCACGGGAAGGATTTGCACACACACCACACAGCTCGTCTTCACTCAGCGCGAAGCACTCCCTGCAGCGCCTCGTATTCGTTACCGCGTCCACAAGCGCGTCTGCGAGACGCTGCGCATCTTGAGGACCCCGTTTGACCATGAAGAGCGCGATTCGTTGTGCTGACTTCGGACCGATGCCAGGTAGCCGAGAAAGCTCATCCATCAGCTTTGCTAACGAGGCGGGGTACATATCCTTAGAGCTCCCCTTGAATCAACCGTGCGCCAGGGAAGACCTCGGTGACATTGGCAACGATCGCATCATCACTAAACCGTTGTGTCGGGGTCGAGGTCGTGAACTCCTCGTCATCAGCCTCGGGAATGGGCTCATCAGGTGGTACGAGTGCCTCAACGGAAGGATTCGCCGAGTTCGCGTCGGTCTCACTCTCCAACAGGAGTCGGAAGTCCAGGTTGTCCCCATAGAGCTGACGCAGCAAGGAGACGATCTCGCTGAAATAGGGCTCGAGCTTCTTGCGCCTGGTCTCATGATCGAGGACGATGCCTATCTCCCCAGCACCCAAAACGATAAGGCGGGTGTCACGGATCCACGTCCGGATGTTCCGCTGCTGCAGCGCTGGAAGATAGCGTTCAAGCCACTCTGCCTGTATCAGTGTGCGGAGACGATCCGTAGCGGCCGCGTCGAGGATTTCACCGGCTCGCTGTGAGTGCGTCGGCGCTGAGAGAACCTCATCGCTCCTCTTGCTGGCGATCGACAACTCCCCGGCTAGCGTAGCTTCGTTTTCTCCAGGCGCCACCGCAGCCGGCGCCACCCGGTTCATCTCGCTAGAGCTCGTCTCCGGCTGGCTCACCTCAGCGTCGCCCGGGTACGTCCCCTCCCCTCGCCCCTGCGACCGGCCACCTAAGGGTCCAAAGTCAGCCTCTTGTGAGGACACGTTGTGCGTCGTCCCAGCAGGGGTCACCACATCCCTTGGTTGCGTACTATCCGTGAAACGCCTCACTTGTCCAGGATTTCCCTCTGATGTCAATGGCGGCTTGGGAGTCCTAGAACTAGCCACTTGAGACCGTTCTGTCTGCAGCGGTGGGGTGAAGGGCCCAGCGGCCTTTTGCTCGGTAGCCCTTTGTTCAGTGGCTTGCTGCTCGGCAGAGATCGGCTGAGCGCTCTCGGCGGCAGGCGTCGGAACGCCAGCACGACCAGGGGAACGGCCGATGGCACCACGAAGGCGCGCGAGATCGCTGCTGGGTGACCTCGCGGAACCCGCATCGTCTCGCAGAGGTCGTCGAACGACCTCTGCGGCCTCTGCCTTCACTTCGCCAGCCGAGACCTCTCGCGCTTGCGTCGTGGGACCACCCGAGCGGGCCAACTCCTCAAGTCGTCGGACACGCTGTTCGAGGTCGGCACCGAACTCCGAATCCGCCACCAACTGCACAAGTACAGCCTCGAGGACGACCCCAGGATCAAGGGCATCGCGTACTCCGATGCTCAACCGACCCAACGTCTCCATTGCCCGCGTTATCCGGGCAAGCGGATACTCTCCTCCCTCGCCACGCAGGGCTGCAAGGAACTGATCCTTCAGGCGGGCCAAGAGCTCAGTAACGACCCAGAGAGGATCGTTGCCCGACTGCAACAGGCCCTCCACTGCCAGCACCGTCGCATGCGCATCGAGTCCCAAAAGGCTCACGACTGCAAGTTCAATCGAGGCGTCGACCTCTGGGATCACCTGACCAAGAGCCAGGACCTGTTCGAGCACAGAGAGCGTATCTCGAGCAGATCCTCGTCCCCTTCGAAGGACCCACTCACGGGTCGCCGCGTTGAGCTCTACCCCGGTGCGGTTCGCAATGTCATCGACAACCTCGCCCACGGCCGACATGTCCAACAGGTGGAACTCAAAATGCTGGGTTCTTGAGACGACGGTTTGGAGTACTTTCTGAGGATTGGTCGTCGCTAGAATGAAGATGACGTGCGGCGGCGGCTCCTCTAGCGTCTTTAGCAGCGCGTTCGATGCCGCAGTGGAGAGCATGTGAACCTCGTCGATGATGTAGACCTTCCATCGACCGGTCCCAGCCGTCGCAACGGTGCCAATCAACCACCGCATCGCATCAACACCCGAGTTCGAGGCAGCGTCAAGCTCCTCAACCTCGCCGGAGGACCCCGAAGCGATTGAGACGCACGATGGACAGACGAGGCAGGGCTCACCGTCAACCAGGTTTTCACAGTTCAGCGCCTTGGCGAGGATTCGGGCGGTCGACGTCTTGCCTGTACCCCGCGGCCCCGAGAACAGATAGGCGTGGCCTACCGAATCTGAGGCAACAGCCGCTCGCAACGCCCTTGTGACGTGGTCCTGACCGAGCACCTCCGAGAAGCGTTGGGGCCGAAACCGCCGATACAGGGACTGATAGTTCGCGGACACGAGGTCATCCTAATGTCGCCGACCACTTCGAAACGCCTGCGATCACAGGACCGTGTCCATCACGGAGGTCAGGCGACCCACGGTACCCGAGATACCTTGCTGAGGGCTGCTGCCTTCCGACCCTGACCCGGTTCACGAGGTCCCGCCACGTGGGGCCCGACCTCCGTGATGGACACGGTCCAAAGAAACTATAAGCTAGTGTAGCATGCTCGGAACCAGACGGTTCTGAGACGTGGAGGGGTGCGAGAGCGGCCGAATCGGCGCGATTGGAAGTCGCGTGTGGGGCAACTCACCGTGGGTTCGAATCCCACCTCCTCCGCGCCTGAGCCAAGGGGTCACCAACGGCCCCTTGGCTTGCGCAACCGGTTCAAGATCTCGCATCGACACCCGGCCTGCAAGCCAGGCTGATACCGGAGACGTCGTACCTTCTGGGACCGCACCGTCGTCACAGATTTGGGTTATCCACTCCATCACAGATCATTCGGACCTCTCTCACCTGTTCGGCGGCGAGCATGTGTGTCTGTGTAGCGACGTTGCGTTCGACCTGCGCTCTCGAAGTGGCACCAGCGATCACTGAACTCACCTGCGACTCACCAAGCAAGTAGGCAAAAGCGAGATCCAAGAGCTCCATTCCGTGATCACGAGCGTAGTGATCGAGCTTCTCAACCAGATCCCACCTGGCATTCTCGAGTTGCTGGGGGCGTGAGGCGAGGCGCGTACCAGCTACTGGCGCTACTCCCCGTTGAAACTTACCCGTCAATAGGCCCGAAGCCAACGGGTAGAACGGAAGGATCCCCACACCGTACTTCCTTGCCGCTGGCACCAACTCCTCCTCGATCGATCGTTCAACGAGCGAGTAGTGGTTTTGCGCAGAGATGAATCGTTGCGTTCCTAGCGCCCGCGCGAGTAGCTCAGCCTCTACAAGCTGCCAACCAGCAAAGTTCGAGGATCCGATATAGCGGACCTTACCCTGATGAACGGCGTCGGTGAGCGCCGCGAGCGTCTCTTCAATCGGTGTCAATGGGTCTGGCTGGTGCAGTTGATAGAGGTCGATATGATCGGTCTGTAATCGGCGAAGTGACGCTTCGAGTGCTCTCATGAGGTAGCGTCGGGATCCGCGCGCAGTATCTCGATCCCCCATGTCCATACCGAACTTGGTGGCGAGGACGATCTCATGGCGAAAGGGCCTGATGACCTCTCCCATAATCTCCTCGGACGCACCGGTGCCTCCGTAGATGTCAGCGGTATCAAAGAGAGTGATGCCGCTCTCGAAGGCAGCGATGATCACCTCCTTCGAAGGCTCAAACTCAAGCCGACCCCCGAAGTTGTTACAGCCAAGACCAACCTCTGACACCCGAAGACCGGATGTCCCTAACTGACGAAATCTCATCGTTCCTCCTCGCTCTTCTTTCTCTCCGTCATCCCAACCTGTGTTCGCCCTCCGCCATTCACGCTGAGTGACCGGTAGACGCTCATCACCCTGTCCCGCAGTTCGCCGAGGGGCACTCCAAGTACCTCAGCGACCCGCCTCAGATCCTCAAACTCTGGCTTCGCCCCGGCTGGGGTGACCTTGACCATAAGCGTTTGACCTTCGACCTCTACCTCTCGGAAAGAGGGAACAAAGCGCCGCCGCTGTTGGAGACGAAACCTCACCCCTGGAGTTCCTAATGAGCGCTGGATCCGGCTAACCATCGCCTCCATCTCGTTTGGGTCAACGAGCACGGTGAGCAATACCCCTGGACGTGACTTCTTACCGGTAGCTGGCGTGATGTAGGCATCGAGCGCACCAGCCTCCAGGCTCTCTTGGATGCAGTTACCCAGAAGCTCACCGCTCACGTCATCGAGATAGGTCTCGATCACCCCGACGATCTCCACACGAGCGTCCCCAAAAGCATCGACTTGATCGTCAACCAGTACCACCTGGCACACGTTTGCCACCCCTGGAGTGTCTCGCGTCCCAGCCCCATAGCCAACGCCAGCGATTACCCCATCGCCAGATCCATGCGGCAAGAGAGTGACCAACGCTGCCAGGAGAGCCGCTCCCGTGGGGGTGACACTCTCTTGGCCCGGCATCGCCACCACAGGCAGTCTTGCATTGGCCAGAAGTGACAGCACGGCTGGTCCTGGGAGGGGAAATTGACCGTGCGCCATCTCCAGCGACCCAAAATGGAGTCCAATTGGCATAACGGAGACCGCATCAACATCTGCTGTCGCACAAAGATAAGCGGTCCCAACCACATCGACCAGTGTGTCGACAGATGCAAGTTCATGGAGGTGCACCGAAGACCCATGGACCTCCTCCTCAGCCAACCCTAACAGTTCGAGTGCTCTTTGAGCTATCTTGATGCCAGTCGCCTCATCCAGGAGCTTCTTCACCCAAGACTGCAGCTCCACAAGGGAAAGCTTGGGCGCCTCGGCCCGAAGATTGACGACACAGTGGGTAGCACGCAGCGAGGATCGATCGACGGCCTGGAAATCGAGTGAACACCAGTTCATCGCCTCCAAAGGAGCAAAGAGTTCCGCCAGCGCAGCGAAGGATTGTGTCGCAGTGGCCATCGCCGCCATCAGCATGTCTCCCGCCACACCGTGGGCCGGGTTGATCACCAGCGTACGCACGCTACCGAGACCCAGTACCCAAGATCCGAAGCGCAGCACAGGCGGCACCAAAACCGTTGTCGATGCCCATCACCATAAGACCCTGTGCACATGAGGCGAGCATGGAGGCCATGGCGGTCTCTCCTCCTCGTGCAACTCCATAGCCAACTGACGTCGGAACTCCGATCACTGGCTTGGACACCGATGCAGCGACCACGGTGGCAAGCGCGCCCTCAAAGCCAGCAAGGACGATGAACACCGCCGCATCGGATGTCTCATCAAGGGCGAGCATCGTCCGCTCGATCGCACTCACGCCGCAATCGAGGATTAATCGCGAGTTCACCCCAAGCGCGGTGAGGACCGCCTGAGCCTCGAGCGCCATCACTCGGTCGGAGGACCCTGCCGCGAGAATGGCGACCTCGGCTCGTTCACCCAAACCAAGAGGACGAGCGACCAGAGTGACATATGGGCTACCTTCGCCGATCGGTGGATAGGCGAGCCAATCAGCATGGTCAGCGATGAGCGTCCAACGCCCGGGATCGAATCGAGTGACCAGCACGGGACCGTCACCCTCAAGCGCGAATTCGACCATCTCGACGAGGGCCGCGTCGCTCTTACCGGTGGCAAAGATCGCCTCTGGAATCCCAATCCTTGCCCGGCGACCCGCATCGAACCAGCCAAAGTTGCCACGTCGGAGGCGATCTGTCGGTTTTTCATGCACCCTTTGAGCCTACCGGGCAAGGTGACTCCGGCTAGTCTCCTCCTATGGACGAACCTCATCCGGTACGCATTGCCTACCTCGGCCCCCTCGGAACCTTCACCGAGGAGGCATTGATCGAATTCATGGGAACACGCAGCTATCAGGGGCTTCCACGCCCCACCATCGAGAACGTCCTCTCCGACGTCGCTGCAGGGAATTGCGACTACGGCTTTGTGCCAATCGAAAACTCGATCGAAGGGACCGTCACCCCAACCCTCGATGCGCTGATTTTTCGGTTTCGGCTCCACATCTATGCGGAGTTCATCCTCCCAGTTCGCCAGCAGCTCATCGCTGCCAAGGGTGCCAAGATAGAGGATATTCAAACCGTCCATTCCTATGCCCACGCCCTTGCACAGGTCAGTCGCTTTCTGCGAGATCGACTCCCAAAGGCCGAGCTCCGTCACACGGACTCAACCGCCGAGGCAGTACGGGTTGTTGCCGAGGCCAGATCAAAAACGGTCGCCGCCATCGGCCCAAGGCGTGCCGCAGAGCTTTATGGACTCGATGTGCTCATCGCAGACATCGACGATCATGCAGCCAACTCCACACGCTTTCTGCTCCTCAACAGCGACAGAATCCCACCACCGAGTGGCGATGACAAGACGAGCATCGTCTGCTTCCAGGTCGAGGATCGGCCAGGATCGCTACTCTCCATCCTGGCTGAGATCGCCTCCCGTGGCATTAACCTCACCAAGCTGGAATCTCGCCCCACCAAAACTGGGATCGGAATCTATTGCTTCGCGATCGACTTCGAGGGCCACATCGCAGATCAGGCCGTCCAGGAGGTGATCAGCGACCTCAACCGCTACCTGGGTCATGTGAAATTCTTGGGCTCATATCCAGCCGTCACCAATCAGCACGCCACTCCGGAACCGCGCACCACTCCTGATCCACTGATCAGCGAACTTCTCGGGCAGGTTGAATCGTCGCCATCCCACTGACACAAATGCTCTGGCTCTAGTGGCGAGGCTCTAGTATGTTTCTGCACGCGGAGGGATGGCAGAGCGGACGAATGCGAAGCACTTGAAATGCTTTGGGCCAAAAGCCTCGTGGGTTCGAATCCTACTCCCTCCGCCACGTCCGCATCACCCTCCCAAAACGATGAAGGGCTGCGCGGGGGTCCTCCCCGCACAGCCCAGCTCACAGATCGCTGCTCTGCAGCTATACCTAGGCTCCGGGACCTGCCGGTGCTCC
The DNA here is from genome assembly GCA_021822605.1 of Actinomycetes bacterium. Taxonomy (GTDB): domain Bacteria; phylum Actinomycetota; class Acidimicrobiia; order Acidimicrobiales; family Acidimicrobiaceae; genus Ferrimicrobium. The sequence goes on along the minus strand of JAKAQL010000039.1, from coordinate 12,176 downwards.
GGGACCTGCCGGTGCTCCGGGACTTGTCGGGGCTCCGGGACCTGCCGGTGCTCCGGGACCTGTCGGTGCTCCGGGACCTGTCGGGGCGGGTGCTCCGGTGGCGGCCGCGAAATCGGTCAATAATTTCGACAAGTTAGCATACCCAAGCCCTGACCCAGGGTTATAGATGGCCCCGGGCGTGCCCGTGTAGTAATCGTTGGTATTGGTGAACTCGCCGCTGATAGTGAGTGTCTTGCCGAGATTCTTACCTGAGTAGTAGCTCGAACCATAGACCGTGTTCGAGTCCAACGGATGGAATGGCGAATTGGTCAACTCCGCAAACCGATAGATGTTCGGATTCCAGAAGCCAATGCGATGTCCCAAAGCACTCTCGTAGTCAGCCGTAACCGCGTTGAGTTGGGGCCCAATGAAGCTCGTCCCACCGAAGTCCTCATATGAAGACCCGTAAACCGGAGCGAACTGAGGGTCATAGGTGATGTATCCGGTCTGTGGATCCGCATTGAACGCGACATCAGGAGTAGCACGGAAGCCAGCATTCACGTTACCGGTACTGAGTGCCGGCGATGGATTCAGGGTAAAGCTCGTAGGAAGTTCCAGATTAGTTGGAGGGATCTCCTCGTACGCAGTCGGGTTGATGAACTCATAGTCAGAATACGTATCTGCACCAATCCCGTTCTGATACGAAGGATCACCAAAGAGAACGCTATAGCCCCCTCCTGAACCAACGATCAGCTCTCCAGCTGCAGCTGTTTCGTTGCTGGCACCGAGAGCCTGGTACATCGGCCATAGGTAGTCCCAGCCCCACGTCAGCTGCTTGGGGATGTTGACCTCTTCATAACCGGTCGTGGTGACAGTGCCCGACCCACTGGTCTCCGTGATCGGGTAAACCTGACTACCGGGGAGCGTGGTCCCACCTACGGAGGTAACATATGGCGAATCTTCAGGGCTGTCAACCCCGAGGTTGTAGGTTCCAATATCCCCCGTGGGATCATAGGCACCCTGGTCCCCGGAGGCGACAAAATCCGACTGGCCCTGGGCGGCTGACTCCAAGAAGGCCTGATTGAAGGCAGCAGCGTACCCTGGGGACTCCTGCGCAGCGGCAACCGAGTACTGGATCGCCGTCTCAGACTCACCCCAGCTCGCCGAGAGTGAGCCGGCGATATTCTGGCTCGCACCCTCGTAGAAGGCATCAACAAACCCGTAATCGGTATTCGGAGCCTGATAGACGACTATTTTCGCCTGGGGTGCGATTGCACCAGACTGTTCCACATCAATCGTGGTCTCATCGGAGCCGTTGTTGAGGCTGACCGCGCCAGCACCGCCGTCAACATTGACAAGCGAAAGCCGATTCGGGGGCACTGCAATGTTCGCAACGTTTTTCCAGAAGTAGGCTGGGACCGTTGGGTCGACGCTCGCCAGAGTGACGATCCCCATCGTCTGCCCCTGGCCTTGATTACCTGCCGCTAAGACCGAACTCAAGTGGTAATCGGACTCAAACGCCTGCGGCAGCTGTGCTGTTGGAGCCGTGCCGGTCGGGACGGTACCCCCCGTTGAAGTCGTTAATCCGGGTGTCGCCTCAGGTTTTGCCGGAACCGAGAGTGACTCATATGGAGCGTAGTTAGTCAACCCCAACACAGCCTCGATGTTACTCGCGAGGTTTGCGGGCAGCTGGGGGTTCTGCGGCGTGGCGAAGACCTGCTGTGTCTGGCCGGCGGGTCCTCCAGCTGAAGCCGCCCCAGGCACGGTGTAGTTCTTGAAGAGCACTGACAGTGCATCCTGGTATTGCGCCGCAGTGCCCTGAGATGTCACATCCAGCATGTCTGCCATGACCTGGGCATGGATGCCAAACGAATTGAGGTAGGTGATCAACGCCTGGACATACTGTGGCGTCTGCCCGTACTGCTGAGCGAACTGTGCCGTCGTCAAATACGGTCCCGTCCAACCCGCATCAACTTCGCTCTGAAGTGCCGTGATATTGCGGCCAGTCAGGATGAACGACACGCGCATCTGGGTGGATCCATCGGTAGTGCCCGTCGGTGTGGACTTGGCGGCGATAGCCGGCGCAAGGCCACCAGGAACGGTCACCTTCGGCGTCGGGGCCTGGGCAGACGTTAGCGAACTCGCCGGCGATGTCATCGCCATCGTTGCTATTCCAAGAATCCCTGCTGCGCCAAGGGTGACAGCATGTCTAGTGAACCTTTTCTTCAATTGAACCCCCTCATACGGTAGTGAGTCGATACCTGATCGAGACTGCTGACGCGTCGCCGACACGACGCTGAAACCAACACTACCAAAGTCAATCGCGGAATGGAGGCCAAAATGTTAAAATTCGCAACTTTTGTTGTTAATTCAGCTCTGTCACTGGATCTATTGCATGAGAAGCCGGGGAGCCTCATCGGAGCCGACCGTAAAGTGGTAAAAGCTATCCACCGATCCCTCCGCTTTGAGCTCCTCCGCCGCCAACGCAAGGCGCTTCATCGGTGAGCGTGCACCACTCTGATGGGCTAAGAGCGTAACGAGGAATCCTTCACGTCGGAAATGGCGAGCTTTGCTGAGTGCCTCGGCAGTCTGATGCTTTGGATCAAAGATAACGGTGAGTCGCCGTGATCCCGTCTCTCGAAGGAGTCCAAGCTCCTCCACGAGGCCCACCACCCGCTCGAAGCCCAATGAGACGCCACAGGCAGGGGTATCCGTACCAAAACGAGCGAGAAGCTGATCATAGCGCCCACCTCCGCCGATCGATCCCGACCACCGTGGATGGATGATCTCATAGACCGTTGAGGTGTAATAACCGATCCCACGGACGATCAACGGATCAAAGACGACCGGGACTTCGCGCACAGAGGTGGATACATGCTGTTGGATAGCAGCGAGGTTGGCGATCAATTCCCTGGGTACTCCAAGGTCTGTCAGCGCTTTCAGGCTGGCAGCGTCACTTAGTTGACCGAGCACCGTCACGAGGCGAGTTGCGTGTTCGGTCCCGATACCTTTGGCTTCGAGTTCAGCCACGACCTCCGCGACGCTCTGCTTGTCTAATTTGTCGAGGGCGATCATCGCGGTCGAGTACAGGTCCTCTGGAATCTCTAACTTACCAAGGATGAACTCAAGGATTCTACGATCGTTCAGATGGATCTCGAATCCTTCAAGACCAATCCTGTGAAGCGCAGAGGTAGCGGCGATCAACAACTGCACCTCCGCCAAGAAACTCGGATCACCGAGCACGTCGATGTCGGTCTGAAAAAACTGTCGGAAGCGCCCACGCTGGGGGCGCTCGGCCCGGAAAACCGGTCCAAGTTGCATGGCATAGAACGGTTTGGGTAACTTCGACTGGTTGATTGAGTAGAAGCGAGCGAGGGGAACGGTCAGGTCAAAACGCAGAGCGGCGTCTGCCAAGTCCTCCCCGGAGCCAGTGATCGCTGCATCAAGGCGCTCACCACGTTTGAGCACCTTGAACATCAACTTCTCGTTCTCGCCAGCACCCGAGCTTGTTAGCGTCTCCAGGGTTTCAACGACCGGTGTCTCGATCTCATAGAATCCGTGCTGACGATACGCATCACGAATAACCCCTAGGGTGTGCAACCTTACTCCAGCTTCACCTGGCAGAATATCTCTCATTCCCCTCATCGGGCGAGGCGCTTGCATAGTTACCTCCTACTCAAATCCTAAGGCGCAAATGAGGATTCCAGTCCCTTTCATTTCATCGAATAGGAATACTCCCCTCCTCACCTTGTTGACGCTTGAAGCGATTGTCAGCCGATCGGCGGTAATCGTACCGAAGGGGAGGAATCAATCATGAATATCCGATTAGCAGCCATAGGTTTGGGTCTTGCAGGGCTAACGCTCGCAGCATGCGGATCGAGCAGCTCGACCACAAGCTCGTCATCAAACTCCACGAAATCTTCGACATCGGCCACGACATCGAAGAGTTCCAACGCCTCGGTCGTCAGCAATGGCGCCACCGTCGCCACCTCAAGCTCCTCTGGCTATGGCACGATCCTGACCTCAAAGGCAGGTCAAACCTACTACCTTTTCACCGGTGACACCAAGGATAAGTCCAACTGCACCGGAGCCTGTGCGAAGGCCTGGCTTCCCGTGATAGGTTCACCGACCGTCTCCGGAGGGGCGTCTGCAAAGCTCGTTGGGACAATTACTCGCGCCAATGGCCAAAAGCAGGTTACCTATGACGGCCACCCCCTCTACACATTTGCCAGTGACAGTGGTCCACACCAGATCACCGGTGAGGGTATCAACGCTTTCGGTGGCTACTGGTACGTCATCAGTCCTACAGGGAAGCCGATCACCACATCCGGCGGCGGTTCCACCTATGCATCGACTACCTCTTCAAGCTCAAGCACGAGCTCGAGCTCGAAGTCAGGAAGTGGCTGGTAACTCAGCTAACCCTCACGACTCGAGGATCCGACGACAGGAGTCACCAATCGGCGCTTGAGACAGCCTCTCCCAAGAGGTGGTCCCCGATTAAAGGCGCCTTTAGACCTTCGCCCCCGGTTGAGAGTGAATCGATCTGCGCGCAAGCAGCCAATAGACCCCCGCCGCCACGATGATTCCGGTAAACACCGAGAAGTCGGCACCCCCGCTCACCTTGGAGAGTGGACCGACAAAAATGGTCGTGTTGATCGCGGACAAAGATGCGAGCATTCCGAGTATTTGAGCTACGATGGCCGGCCAGTGGACGCCATTGTTGGACCAATACAGCCCGCCGCGGTCCTCGTGTAGTGCGCCAGCATCATAGCTCCGACGCCTCAATAACCAATCGACGAGATAGATCGCGGTCCATGGTGCGACCCACACGATGATAAACAGGATAAAGTCACCGAGGAGGGTATTGAAGCTGTTGGAGAAGGTTGCGTAGGCGGTCAGCGCCGCACAGATGACCGTATCAAGGATGACTGCCTGGAGACGCGTAAGTTTCAAACCCAACGCCTGTAGCGTCACGCCGGAGGAGTAGAGATCCAGGCTATTGATTGCAAATAGCTGTAGGATTGCGACGAGTAAGTAGGGAGTGAGAAACCAGGCTGGGAAGGCTTGGGGGAGTCCGCTGATCGGGTTCGTCGCACTCGGGACGAAGGTGAAGATGGCGGCACCCAATGTCATCAAGAGGATGGAGGGAATGGCGGTACCGAGGAATACCCAGATCACCGTCTTTGACTTGGAAGCGCTGCGCGGTAGGTAACGAGAGAAGTCGTTGCCATTCTCTGTCCACCCAAGTCCAGATGCCGAGATGATCACCGCCAAGACGGCAAACATTACCTGCCAACTCGCGCCATGGGCAACGGAGTGCAGATTCAGCTTCCCCAACGAAAGACCAGCCATCAGAGCAAACAGAATCAAGAAGGGCACCGACAGGATTCGCATGGTCCGAAGAATCGCCCCGTGACCAAAGAGGGGAAGGATGAGCTGAATCAGCGCTGCTACTAGGATAAAGACGATCTTTAACCCGGTCCCAGCATCGATACCACCCTGATGGAAAAGGGCAATAGCTGCCAGTACGATCAAGGCAAGCCCCTCGGTCTCAAAGCCAACCTGGGTTAGCCAGTTGAAGAGGGAGAGCAGTTTTGAGCCATTGGGACCAAAGGCAGCACGGTTGATGGTGAAGGTGGTCGTCCCTGCATCCGGTCCCTGCAGACTGGTGAGTCCCAGTAGGAAAAAGGAGAGGTTGCCGATCAGAATGATACCAACCGCCTGAGCAAAGGAGAGTCCAAAGCTCATGGCCAGCGCTCCGTAGACGACATACTCGACGTTGAACAGGGCCCCAGCCCACATCCAAAACAGATCGCGAGGATGGGCCCAACGTTCCGACTCCGGGACAAAATCGATCCCACGGGTCTCGATCAGACTCCCAGACTCCGCTACAGGAACCTCTAACGCCTTCTTCATTCGCACCCTCTCCCACCAAAGCGCAACAACACCGACACCAGCGTACCGGAAGAGCCGGGCTCTCGCTGTGACAAAGTGATGAACTCCTTGTGCTCTCTATGATCATTTAACGGCAACTACACTAAAACAGTGTTCGAAGACTACCGCCGCCACTCACCAGCGCTGCTCGAGAAGGCCCGCGGTGAGGCTCCATGCGATCTACTGTTACAAAATGCCTACCTCTTCCTACCCACCACCAAGGAGTGGATCCACACCGATATCGCCATCGCCGACGGCACCGTCGTTGGGTGGGGTTCCCGAGAGGCTAAGGAGACGCTTGACCTCGACGGGGCCTGGGTAACGCCAAGCTTCATCGATGCACACATGCACATCGAGTCAACCAAGCTCTGGATCCCAGACTTTGTCGCTGCCGTCCTGCCCTGGGGAACTACTGCGGTGGCGAATGACCCTCATGAGATGGCTAATGTGCTCGGGCGACAAGGAGTGATGGCGATGATCGAAGCCGCACAGGGACTCCCTTTTACCTTTGGCTTCTCTGCCTCATCCTGTGTGCCTGCCTCCCAGTTTGAGAGTCCGGGAGCCCTTTTCGACCTTGAGGATATTCGTTACATCCTGGCTCAACCCAGTGGTATCGGGCTTGCTGAGGTGATGAACTTCCCTGGTGTCATCGCGGGCGATCCAGATCTTCTCGCTAAGATTGCGGCTGCTGGCGGCCGAAGAGTCGATGGTCATGCCCCTGGCGTCACCGGGAAGGCCCTTGACACCTATCTCTGTGCAGGGATCGAATCCGATCATGAGATGCTTACCTACGATGAGGTGGTAGAGAAGCGTCGCAAAGGGATGTGGGTTTTCTTGCGACACGGTTCCGCGAGCCAGAATCTCGCTGGCCTTGCCAAGACGGTGATCGAATCCGGCACCGCACGGGTAGCCCTGTGCAGTGACGACAGGGAACCTGACCTCATCGTGTCCCGCGGACATGTCAATCACTGCATTGAGGTCGCGCTCGCAGCAGGCATCACGCTGGAGGACGCGCTCGTCATGGCTACCATGAACGCCGCCGAGTACCACGGTTTCCGCCACCTTGGACTCGTGGCACCAGGGTATCAGGCGGACCTGAACGTCTACACCTCTATGGGGCCGTTCGTCCCTGAAATCGTCTTCCAGCGAGGACGCATCGTCGCCCGGCGGGGTGTCTTGACGGCCGCAATTCATCATGTGAAGCCATCGCCAGCACTGCTAGGAACCGTGCATCTCAAAGAGCCGTTAACTGCAAGCGCATTTCAAACGGAGGCGCTCCCTGGCCAGGTCATTCGCGTCATTCGAGTTGTCGAGCATTCACTTGGGACAGGATCAGAACTCATCACCTTCAGCAGCGACGATCCGACCCTCAACCAACTAAGCGTCATCGAGCGTCATCACTCCACCGGTCGACGGGGTCATGGCTACCTTGTGGGTTTTGGCCTTACCCGAGGTGCGATAGCCTCGACCGTAGCTCATGATGCCCATAACCTGATGGTGGTAGGGGCAAACACTGAGCAGTCGCGCCAAGACATGGCGACGGCAGCGAATCACGTCGCCGCCATCGGTGGGGGTCAGGTCGTCTGCCTCAACGGTGAGATTGTTGCTGAAGTTCGGCTGCCAATCGCTGGCCTCATGGCCGACGTCTCCGTCGCGGAGCTAGGCCGACAGGTTGCATTTGCCCAGGCTGTCGTGCGTCAAACGCTCGGATCCCCACTTGAGGCACCCTTCATGACACTCTCGTTTCTGGGGTTGTCGGTCATCCCGTCCCTGAAACTCACCGACCTCGGTCTCATCGATGTCGATCGCTTCCAAGTGACCCCACTCGTCGTCACATAGATCGTCTTTATCAACAGTCACCCCTATCGCCCGCATGAAAGGTCTGTCATGCGCGTCCCATCGACCTGAGCTACAGTAGAAGTAGGTAGATAAAGGGGTAGCACATGAGTGATGCGGTTATTGTCGATGTTGTCCGTACACCGGGAGGAAAACGTAATGGGAGTCTCGCAGGTTGGCATGCGGTCGACCTGGCTGCCTTCGCAATCGAAGGACTGCTGGACCGGCACTCAATCGACCCTACGAGTATTGACGATGTAATTTTTGGCTGCGTCAGCCAAGTGGGTGAACAGTCAGCCAACATTGCCCGTAATGCTGCACTCGCCGCACACCTGCCCGAGTCAGTGCCTGGAACAACCGTCGATCGACAGTGTGGCTCCTCGCAGCAAGCGGCGGCATTCGCAGCCCAGGCCATCATGGCAGGGGCGGCTGACATCATCGTCGCTGGCGGGATCGAGTCGATGAGTCGCGTCCCCATGGGATCGTCGATGGGCCAGGGACCAGGTGCCCCCTTTGGCCCAACGCTCTCATCGCGTTACTCAGATCGAGGTGGGCTTGTCCATCAGGGTCTCTCGGCTGAGCTGATCGCCGACAAGTGGGGTTTCAGTCGCCAGGATCTCGACTCCTTTGCTCTGCAGAGCCAGCAGCGCGCCTCCAGCGCGACGACAGAGGGTCGGTTCAAGAATGAGCTATTGCCCATCGAAATCCGCGACTCAGACGGGCGTCCGACGGGTACCATACTCGACGCAGATGAGGGCATCCGACCGGGTACCTCGCTTGACGCCCTTGGTAGTCTACGTCCAGCCTTCAAGGAAGATGGCAAAATCACAGCTGGCAACTCTTCGCAGATCACCGACGGGGCTTCCGCTGCGCTCATCATGAGTAGCGAGCGAGCCAAGCAGCTTGGGCTCACACCTCGTGCCCGTTTTGTCTCGTTCGCCGTGATTGGCTCCGACCCCATTCTGATGCTCACCGCCCCGATCCCCGCAACACAACGCGCACTCGCAAAGGCCAACCTGACCCTTGACCAAATAGACCTAGTCGAGATCAATGAGGCTTTTGCTTCAGTCGTCCTCGCCTGGGCCGCCGAACTCCATCCTGACCTTGATCGTGTCAATGTCAATGGTGGTGCGATAGCGCTCGGGCATCCGTTAGGGGCATCGGGAACTCGATTGCTCGCAACCTTGGTCAACGAACTCGAGCGAACGGGTGGTCGCTATGGTTTGCAGACAATGTGTGAGGGCGGGGGCATGGCTAACGCCTACATCATCGAACGGTTAGGATAGTAACCGACTCGTTTTCGTGGCGATAGCCTTGCGCGGGGTCGAGTGTCAGTCTGGCTCGACACCAGGTTTGGTTCCAATGGCCGGTGGCCCCTAGTTTAGTGATACTTTGTCGCGGCGTAGAAGGCTCCGGCCAAGAGTGCCAGTCCACCAATCGTGTACCATGCCGTCTGAGATCCTGGTAACACGAGCAAGAAGTTGAGGACAATCATCAGTACACCGCTGAGCGCCAACGCAATGAACAGGTAGAGATAGACACGATTCGCCCGTGGCTGAGCCGGGCGGGGCTTCGGCGGTGTGTAACGAGAACCCTTGGCACGCTTCGTGTTTTTCGGATTAGCCACGACTCCAGTCTAGCTACGATGATAGAGGTGTTCAGTGACGTCCTCATCATCGACAACTACGACTCCTTTGTCTACAACCTCGCCCAGTATGTAGGGGCGCTCGGCGCGAATCCTAGGGTCGTCCGGGAGGATGTTATCGCTGGGGCACCTCATCTGATTGGACACCCCGATGGCGTCATCATTTCGCCAGGGCCAGGACGACCCTCCTCGTCGAAGGGCGGGATCGCCGTCCTCAGTCAGCTGGAAGTGACTCCGGTGCTCGGAGTATGCCTTGGTCATCAGTTGATCGGAGAGTTCTTCGGGGCGAACGTTGTCCGCGCCAAAACCGTGATGCACGGACGGACGTCGGTGATCACTCATGACAGCCAAGGCGTCTTCCAAGGGCTCCCAACCGTGCTCACGGTGACCCGATACCACTCCCTCGTGGTCGATCCGACATCGATTCCCGAGACCCTTATGGTCACCAGCACCACAGCCGACGGAGTCATCATGGGACTTCGTCATCGGGAACGACCAATTGAGGGCGTGCAGTTTCATCCGGAGTCGATCCTCTCTGACGAAGGGCTCCAGATGATCGCGAACTTCCTAAATCGGTAAGTCATCACAGCCCCCATCGTGTACCGCCAATCAGTGACCAAAAGAACTCCCCCGATCGCCCCTCTCAACCCCACAGTGATCATCCACCGCCTTTAGGACGGGACCGCCTACGAGTCGACCGTGCGCTGGGATGGACAGCTACCATCAATATTGCTGGTGCAATGCCATGGTCAAGCTCCGCAACCAGCAGATGTAGCGAGCGCGGTCCTAGGCGACTGTTTTCTATCGGGCTAGCCGGCAGCTGAAGGAGGTCCAGTTCCCCCACCGCCCCCCGGACCCGTGGGACCCGTGGCAGAAGGACCGCTCGAGATCGTCAGCGTGATGGAGGTATTCGGGGGTTCCTGAGTCCCTGCTGCTGGCGTGGTCTGGATGACATCCCCGCTCGCCACCGTCGAGCTTGCCTGATATTGATCCTGCGATGCGACGGTAAAACCTGCATTCTGAAGCGCTGTGGTTGCCTGAGAAACGGTATCTCCTGCGACGTTTGGCACCGCCGTCGTATTGCCTGATGAAACGGTGAGGTTCACCGAACTGTTCGGCGCCACCTGCGAACCCGATGCTGGCGTGGTCTGGATGACATCCCCGCTCGCCACCGTCGAGCTTGCCTGATAGGTGACGGTGCCGACCTGCAGGCCGTCGGCCCCCAACTTATTCGATGCAGATGCGACACTCTCTCCTGCAACATTGGGCACCGTCAACTGAGATGGTCCACTTGAGACCGTCAAGACGATGGTCGAACCCTTGGCCACCGATTGGCCGGCGGATGGTGACTCACCAATGACTGTCCCCTGGGAGGCCGATGAATGCTTATAGTTGGTCGAGACATTGAAGCTCTTTGCCAAAAGGGTCGCCTCAGCAGTCGCCGAGGATTGGCCCTTTACGTCCGGAACCGTCACCGAGGCAGGGCCACTTGAGACGACCAGAGTCACCGTTGAACCCTTCTTCGCGTGAGTGCCACCATATGGATGCTCTGCAATCACTGTTCCGGATGACTGTGATGAGTTCTTGAATTGGATATTGGACTGTAGGCCAGCACGGCTGAGCGCCGAGGTTGCACCCTGCTCTCCAGCACCGGTCACGTTGGGCACGAGGACACTCGCCACTGTCGGCTTTAGCCTGGCAGTGGGAGGAAATAATTTCTTACGAAAGACGAAACCCGCAGCCGCTAACAGCAGGATCAGAATGATAACTAAGATCCATGGCCAGACACGATGTCCCCTCTTTTGCTGCTGGGGGCGCCCATCCGTACCGACAATAGGAATTGACGAGGTGGACTGAATCGGTGACAGGAATTGGGTTCTCGCACTCGTTTCTGTCACTTGGCTGGCGAGCAGTGTCGCATCGGCAACTGCAGCCATCTCGACCGTCCCTGCGTGAATCGGCCGGTCGTCAAGAAAGCGTAGTAAGTCGGAACGTAGTTCGCTCGCATCGGCATAGCGATTCGCTCGGTCCTTCTGGAGGCACTTAAGCACAATGGTCTCGAGGGCAGGAGGGATCGCTGGGTTCACTACGCGAGGCGCGGTTGGTCGCTCTGTGACATGCTTGTAGGCGACCGCAATGGGAGTCTCGGCTAAGAATGGAGCCGAGCCCGTCAGCATCTCATACATGACGATCCCAAGGGAGTACACATCACTTCTTCCATCGAGATCTTCACCACGAGCTTGTTCAGGTGAGATATAGGTGGCTGTTCCCAGCACCGCGCCAGTCTGGGTGAGATCCTCATCGTTGGTAACCGCGCGAGCAATCCCAAAATCAGCAACCTTGACCATGCCGTCCTCGGTCAGGAGGACATTCGACGGCTTGATATCGCGATGGACGACACCATGGCGATGGGCAAAGGCTAGTGCAAGAGCGACATCTGCACCGATCACTGCAGCGCGACCCGGGGCCACCCTGCCCGACTCGCGAATCACGTCAGCGAGCGTCGAGCCAGTAACCAATTCCATGGCGATGAAGTAGGTCGAGTTCGCTGGCCCCCAGTCGTAGACCGAGACGATGTTGGGGTGAGAAAGCGCCGCCGCCGACTGTGCCTCTCGACGGAAACGCTCCACAAAGGTGGGGTTCGTCGAGAGTTCAGGGAACAGAACCTTCAGGGCGACAAGACGATCGAGGAGAAGATCGCGCGCTTCATATACGTCAGCCATCCCGCCCCGAGCGATCAAACGCTCAGGTCGATAGCGCGTTCCAAACGTCTGGAGATCGG
>JAKAQL010000038.1 GCA_021822605.1 Actinomycetes bacterium | reverse complement strand
CCATTTAACACCAACCTCCAAACTCGCTGACTAGACCGTCTGCCTCCCTTGGGCCACCGGTGCCTGCGCCGTAGAGGAGAGAAGCTGGCTGATCAAGTAGTGGTGATACTACCCGCCACGCCGCCTCGACCGACTCTTCCGAAGCAAATCGCGACTGATCGTTGCGAGTCACATCATCGATCAGCTGCGCATAGGGCTCTTCACCCTTCACCGGGCCACCGGCCCGACCGACCTCCAAGGAGACCGGAGCCGAGCGTAGGTTTGGACCAGGCACCTTTGCCTGCATCCGCAGGTCAATGAGGTCCTGGGGCTTGAACTCAAAGATCAGTCGGTTCGGCTCCGGCTGGTGATGGTTATCATTTGAGTCAAAGATCAGCGTCGGTGGCGACCGAAATTCGATGATAGCGTTCGTCCTCGTCTCATCGACAGCCTTCCCGGCCCGGATGAATACCGGCACCCCCGCCCACCGCCACGAGTTGAGTCGCACACGGACCGCCACAAAAGTTGGAGTAGAGGAGCCAGGGGTCACACCGGGTTCGTTCATGTAGCCGCGATACTGCGCCAGCACAGACTCGGCCAGCGACAGAGGCTCCATCGAGGAGAGCACCTTGACTCGCTCTGCGGCCACCGCACCAGAACTCATCGACAGAGGAGGTTCCATCAACAGCAAGCAGAGCAGTTGAAGCAGATGATTTTGCACCACATCTCGCAGCACCCCCACGCCATCGTAGAAGGCTCCACGTCCCTCAACCCCAAAGTCCTCAAGCATATTGAGTTCGATCCGCGAGACGTAATTTCGATTCCACAACGGTTCAAGAATGGAGTTCGCGAATCGAAAAACCAATAGGTTCTGTACCGCTTCCTTGCCAAGAAAGTGATCGATCCGATAGATCTGCGCCTCGCTGAACGCTTTGGTCAGTACGTTTGAGAGCTGTCGAGCATCGGCGAGGTCCCTGCCAAAGGGCTTCTCAACCATCACCCGCCCTGTCGCTGCGAACCCCGACGCCTCGAGATGGTCGACCACCACCTCAAAGAATCGAGGAGGAATAGCGAGGTAAAAGATCGGTTCGTCGTCGGCTTCGATCGCTTTGTCCAACTCGTCGTACAACTCCGCCGCGCCATAATCACCCTGGACATAGAGCACATCACGAACAAACGCCTCAATCTGAGTATCTTGAAAATGGCCGGACTCAACCAGTACTGTGGACACGTACTCGCGAAAACTCTCGACGCTGTGCTCCGTATCGGCAACACCGACTACCTGGAGACGATAGTCTTGGTGATCGCGAAAGATCGTCATAAGGGCTGGCAACAGCATCTTCTTCGCCAGATCGCCGGTCGCTCCGAATAGGACAAATGGTATTTTTCGCATTCTTGTTCCTCTCTCGATCCCCGTCGATGGCCCCTGTCTTTGACGCAAACAGAATCAACAGTACCGACACCGCAAACGGCAACCTCTATTGCTCAAGAGCAGTTACCGAAACAATGTTCGGCTGCTGACCCATCAAGCCACCTCCAACTGTTCTCTATCGATTGAGTTCGTGACCACGCTGTCTTGCATGAACAACCTTCTGCACCGCATTCACCAAACCCACATGAGTAAAGGCCTGGGCGAAATTGCCCAACATCCGTCGCTCCGCTGGATCGTACTCCTCTGAATAGATACCTAGAGGGTTCGCGACACCAATCAGCTTCTCCAACATCTCCTCGGCCTCATCTACCCTACCCTGCATGGCAAGATTCTCCACCAACCAGAAGGAGCAGGGCAAAAAGACACCCTCCGGCTCATCGATGCCATCAACACCTGCGTCGGGTTGATAACGCAGAATAAAACCATCTGTAGCGAGATCTTTTTGGAGCCGAGCCACAGTGGAGATCATCCGTGGGTCCTTCGCATCGATGAACCCCATAATGGGGGCGAGCAGCACAGAGGCGTCAAGCCGATCAGAACCAAAGGCCTGCACAAAGGAGCCAAGCTTCTCGTTGTAACCCTCATTGAGAATACGTTCGGACAGACGGGTCCGTTCCCGATCCCAAAGGTTACGAGGACCGTCATAACCTAGGAGGTCGAGGGTCCGGATACCTCGATCGATCGCCACCCACGCCATGATCTTCGAGTAGGTGAAGTGTTGTCGTTCACCACGAATCTCCCAAATACCATCATCGGGCTGCTCCCAGACCGAGACGACATGATCGGTCAAGTATCGTTGAATCTCCCATGCATCCTGATCTGGCTTCAGACCGTGGTTGAGCATCTGATATAGCACATCGGCAACCTCACCATAGACATCGAGCTGGAACTGTCCTGACGCAGCATTGCCGATACGCACCGGGCGAGAATCGCAGTATCCCTTCAGCCAATCGAGCTCAAGCTCTGGGATTCTTCGCTCACCAGCCACACCATACATAATCTGTAGCTGATCCGCGCTTCCAGCAATCGCTCGTAGGAGCCAAGAACGCCAGGCACGTGCCTCAACTGGATGTCCGCGCTGTAAGAAGCCGTAGAGAGCAAAAGTGGCATCTCGCAACCAGCAGTAGCGGTAATCCCAGTTACGGCTACCCCCGATCTGCTCCGGGAGCGCCGTGGTCAGCGCCGCCACCATCCCACCGGTTGGGGCGTAGGTAAGTGCCTTGAGGGTGATCATCGATCGACGGACAGCCCCGTCATACTGACCGTAGTCTTCTCTTGCCTCCGCGATCCAGCCTCGCCAAAACGCCCGTGTCCGCGTCAGCTCCTCACGAGGACGCACCTGCCGCGGAATCGACTCCGTCGACCCGTAGAAGACGAGGACGAAATCAGTCTCCTCCCCTTCACGCACGCGGAAACGACTCACCGAAGTCATATCCTCGCCCTCAAACTCGACAGACGACTCCAAGAGCACGGCGTTTGGGCCAAGCACGAACGACAGACCACGGTCGATATGTCGGACCCATGGAATCGCAACTCCGTAGTCGAAGCGCAAGGAAAGCGAGGCCTTCATATCGACGTAGCCAGCGAGACCTTGGACGATGCGCACAACCCTGGCATGCTCCTCGCGAATCGGCATAAAGTCGAGGAGACGAACCGAACCGGTCTCCGTGTGAAACGTAGTGGTCAGGACGAGATTGCCCTTCTCATAGGCTTGCTCGTGACGAAAGGTGGGCGGATCGGGAGCTATCTGGAAGAAGCCATTGGAGTCGTCGCCGAGCAGGCGTGCGAAGCATGCGTCCGAATCAAACCGTGGCACGCACAGCCACTCCACTGCACCCTCGTCAGAGACGACTGCTCCGGTGTGAAGATCCCCGATCAACCCACAGTGTTCCAATCCGAGCGACATCCATCACGTCCTTTGGGAACCGGTCGCCACAAAAACGCAGCGTACACTTACAGGTGTTCCCGCAGGCACAGCAGAAACCCTCTACCAAACTAGCCCAAGCTCGATGAAAAAACGAAACGATCAGCCAACATGAGTATCTCAACCGATCGATCCACCTACCTTCGTTGGCTCCTACCCGCGAGCAGCTTCCGCCTTCCCGTTGCTGTGCTCCCTCTGGCGATCGAATACGTCATCGGAACGAGTGCCAATTTTCGTTTCGCATCACTTGTGGTGGGCGCTCTTGCCGTTGGAGAACTCTCGGTGGTCGGGATCGTCACCACCCCACTTGGCGTGCCTGTCGCTCGGCTCAGAACGCGATCGACCCTCGCACTGCTCGCTCTTGCAGACGTGGTCTTGGTGCTGGCAAGCCTTCTCCATCCACTGCTATGGGTGAGCCTCCCGGGGGCGCTCTTCTCCGGTGCTCTCACTGCACTCGGCAGCGGCAAACTGAGACAGACACTCACCCAGCGGCTCCAATCACGATCGCTGCAACGCTACCTCTCCTGGGATGCAGTTGCCCTAGAGTTCGCCTACCTCGTTGCCCCATTGCTCATCTCGCTGCAGGTCGTACTCCTCGGATCTCGTGGACTGCTTGTCACGCCTGCGATTCTCGCCATCGCGAGCCCGCTGCTCCTTGGTCGTGACGCCACATCGGTCGCGCCACCGAGTGGAACTGGCCACGTTTCCCTCCGCTCATGGCTCTGGGTCCTGAGTGCAACTGAGGGATTGGTTGAGGGAATGGTCGTGGTGTCGATCGTCCCCATCGCCGCAGACCTCATCCATCAGCCCCCGTTTGCAGCCCTCGCTATGGCATTGCTGTCAATCGGCTCCATCCTGGGTGGCACCCTGTATTCCCATCTTGGAACACGTTCGGCCAGTATTCGACCGTTACGAAGAATTGCCGTCCTCCTCGTTGGACTATCAGGCTCCCTTATCGCAAGCGCCCTCGGCGACCATAGTGCCCTCCTATTGGGGGGGCTTCTGTTTGTCTTTGGTAGCTTTATCGCCCCGATCAACGGCCTACGCAGCTATGCAGCCTCGCACCGCTTTGCGGCCCATCTCCACGGAGCAGCCTTTTCGATGGTCTATGCCAGCTACTCCGTCGGCAGCCTCAGCGCTGCAGTGGTCTTCGCTATCCTCGATCAGACGATACCACTCACTGACCTGCCAGTGATCGCCGCAGCCACAGCTATGGGCGTCGCGCTCCTATACCTGTCCCTCGATCACTATCGGACGGCGTCAAACGCCGTCGACTAGCGCCTCGGTGATAGGAACTTCATCAGGTGTTCGCAAGATCCGGCTCGTGTTCACTCAGCCAGACGCCGAGATCGACTTGCGGTCGTGCTCCAGGGTGGGCGATCACCTCCGCTGCTAGCGATTGTCCAAGCCGTAACACATCGAGGGGAGGCAACTCGTGGACGAGTCCCGCAATAAAGCCGGCTGCAAACATGTCGCCTGCTCCGGTCGTGTCGACAACTGAGGCATAAGCTGGCACCTCGAGATACTCGTAGTAATCCGGACCAAAATAAACGGCACCTCGATCCCCAAGAGTAACGGAACCGGAAAACCGCATGCTGGACAACACCTCTACAATCTGATCGAGATCACTCCGCTGGCTAAACGCACTCGCCTCTTCACCGTTGGCGAGGAGGTAGTCGATACTGGATGGGAGCGATCGCTGAAGGCTCCTTCGATGCCGCTCAACCAGAGCAGCGTCGGAGAGGCTAAAGATAACCTTGGTGCCGTATCGACGCGCCGTTCGAGCAACGTCGAAGAGATGATCCCCGATCCCAGGCACATCCAGGAGATAACCTTCGATAAAGAGAAAGGGTGTGCCAGTCGCCATTTTGAAAGGGAACAACTCTGCCGTCAACTCTTGAGAGGCACCCAAATAGGTCAGCATGGTCCGCTGTCCGTCCTCAGTGACGAGTACGACACAGCGACCAGTTCCGGCTGAGTATTGCTGTTGCGAGAGAACTACCTCCACGCCAAGCTCACTCAGATCTTGCACAAAAAGGGAACCCTCCTCATCCTCTCCCACCGCTGTATACAGCGCACTCTCAACGCCCAGCAGCGAGAGACCTACCAACGAGTTGGCAACTGACCCACCCCCGTGCCGTTCCCACTCTCCCGGAAGGCTAGCGATAATAGTTTGCTGCTCTTCGCGCGCCGCTAGGCGCATCGACCCCTTCATCAACCCAAGCTGACGAAGCTGTGTCTCCACAACAACAGTTGAGACATCAACGATGGCAGACCCAAACCCCAAGACAGTAACTGGCTTCACGGGGTCCCAGCCTAGGAGCAGCCATGGATCACCTGTTCCTCAAAACAAACAACGACACAGACCTGAGTTCAGGAGAGTCACCGTCGTCACCTCTACCCGGAGACGATGGTTGTGGCAAAAGAACAGGGCGGCAGAGAGGCGTATCTACTGACTTGGCTCGACCCTCGCTAGGATCTCGGCTATCGTAGTTGAGGTGAGAGATGATAACCCATACCGCTTAAGCCGTACCGTCGAGCCAGTCCACTATGACCTTTTCCTGCACATCGATCCCGATGAAGACAGTTTCTTCGGGTCGGAGACCATCACCGTCCGTGTCAACGATGCGATCTCCACCCTTGAGCTCAATGCACTCGACCTCACGGTCTCCCAGGTGCGTGTCAACGGAGAACAAGCATCTGTCACCGTCGACCCTACCCATGAGATCATCCAGATTCAGCGCGCGACCCCACTACCGAGCGGAGCTGAGGCCGAGGTCTACCTCGAGTTCTCCGGCACTCTGCGTTCTGACCTGTCAGGCCTATACCGCTCCACCTATAGCGATGAGCGAGGGGCAACCCACAACATGGCTACCACCCAGTTCGAGTCGACCGGCGCCCGGGAGGCCTTCCCATGCTTCGACGAGCCCGATATGAAGGCGACCTTTGCCATCACGCTCGAGACGCCGGCTCCACTCCAGGCGATCTCAAACTACCCCGAGCGCGAGAGTACTCCCAGCAGCGAAGAGGGTTTCGTGAAGCACTCGTACGAGACCACGATGGTGATGTCAACCTATCTGCTCGCCTTCATCGTCGGTGATCTACGCATGACGGCTCCAATCTTTGCCAAGGGTGTGCCTGTTCGCGTCATTCACGCTCCCGGCAAGGAGTCACTGACGGACTTTGCGCTTCGCGTCGCGAATCACGCTATCACGTACTTCGAGGATTGGTTCCAAATACCCTATCCTGCACCAAAGCTCGATCTTCTGGCGATTCCCGACTTCGCCTTTGGGGCCATGGAAAATCTTGGTGCCGTCACCTTTCGAGAGACGGCCCTCCTGGTCGACGAGGCGCGGGCAGGACAGACCGAACTTGAACGCATCTGCGATGTGGTCTGCCATGAGATCGCTCATATGTGGTTTGGTGACCTAGTCACTATGAAGTGGTGGAACGGGATCTGGCTCAACGAAGCCTTCGCGACGTTCATGGAGACGAGCGCCTCCGATGCCTTCAACCCGGACTGGCATAAGTGGGAGTCTTTTGGCATCGCCCGTCTTGGCGCCCTCAACATCGACGCGCTTCCCTCGACACGCCCGATCGAGTTCCCAGTCGTCGCGCCGTCCGATGCTGAAAACATGTTTGACCCACTCACCTACGAGAAGGGGTGTTCGGTCATCAAGATGATGGAACAGTACCTCGGTGAGGAGACATTCAAGAGAGGCGTTCGACGCTACCTCAACAGCCATCTCCATGCAAACGCCGAGACTGAGGACCTCTGGTCGGCGCTCGAGGAGGTGAGTGATGAGCCAGTCACCGAGATGATGAACACCTGGATCCTGCAGGGTGGGCACCCTCTTGTGAACGTAGACGCGCTGCCAAGTGGCGTGCGACTCTCCCAGACTCCATTCCGATTTCTCGGCGAGGAGACCGACCCTATCGGTGAAATTGGAGCGAGTTGGCTGGTCCCCGTGGTGAGCCGTGAGCTAAACGGTACAGAGCATCGGCTCGTCCTCGGACAACAAGATCAGTTGATCAACGCAGATTCAGGCCCCGTCATCGTCAATGCTGGCGGCATCGGCGTCTATCGAACGCGCTACTCGCCCCAGGTTCTCCCAGAGCTCTGCGAGCACTTTGGCGACCTTCAGATGCTTGAACGGTTCAACCTCATCGCTGACACTTGGGCGATGGTCCTCTCTAACCAGGCGACCCTCGCTGATGCAGTCCAGCTGTTTGGGCACTGCGTCACCGAGACCGATCCCAATGTCCTCCAGGTCATCTCATCCTCTCTGGGACTTCTCCAACGCATCGCGCTGCCAGAGGAACGACCCCTCGTGGTGCAACTGGCCTCCACGGTCTTCACTCCGGTGATCGAATCGATCGGAATGGTGCCCGCTGATACCGATACTCCGAGGACACGGGTCGCACGTTCAGTCGCCTTCACAGCCCTGGGTACAATCGCTGATGATCCCGATGTTCGCTCACAGGCCATGCAGTGGTTCCGCGAGGAGATGAGTGGTGTTGGTGGGCCAAGTGGTGATCTCGCCTCCGCCGTCCTCGCCACCGTCGCCAGACACGGCGACGACTCGGAGTTTGCCTTCATGCTGGATCGTTACCGCAACCCAGTCGATCCTCTTGACGAGCGACGCCACCTCCTCGCTCTCGCTGACTTTCGCCAGCCATCACTCATCAACCGCCTCCTACCGATGGTTCTGACCTCGATCCGGTCACAGGACGGTGCCTTGGTACTCAATAGGGTGATCGCCAATGAAGCGGTTGGTGAGTTGGGGCTCGACTTCGCATTTTCGCACTTTGATGACCTCCTCTCGCGGCTACCCGCGAACCACTACGACCTTGCATTTGGATCACTGCCAACCCTGGTCTCACCGACGTCCTACCAGCGTTCTGCTCAGATCTTTTCGTTCTTCGATACCCACAAGCTGCCAGCCGGAGAGCGCCTTCTCACACAGACGCTAGAGCGCTATCGTGTCAACCTGCGTCTCCGTGACCGTTACGCAGGCCGATTGAACTCCTTCCTGTCCTAAGGGCCTGCCACGAAAACGTTGCTGCTTGTCGGCGAGCAATGGAGACCGGTAGGAGCGCAAGGTTGTTGTGGGGCGGACCAAAACGGCCTGTTCGAGGCCACGTGTGGGCCACTCAGAGGGCATGTACCCTAGATGCAGGACGTTTCTTTGGATTCGAAGGATGACTATCTACGGTCAGCGCTGGCGCTTGCGTCGACCATCCCTGGCTATTTTGCCCCGGAGCAGTTGTGGGCTCTCGCCCGCTTCACCCAGAGGGCCCTTGCCCAATCAAACGGACCACTCCTCGAGATCGGGAGCTATTGTGGCCGCTCAACAGTGGTGCTTGGCGCGATTGCACAACGCCTCCATCGCCACTTCACCACCGTCGACTCGCATCTCGGATCAATCGAGATGCAACCGCCGTTTCCGTACTTCGATCCAGCGATCGTCGATCGTGTCCATGGGCGTCTCGACTCCATCTCTACCCTGATGGACTCGCTCGAGCTTGCAGGACTCCGTCGGTCGGTAACGGTCATGGTAACCGGCAGCAAGCTACTGGCCCATCTGCTACGCCCTGGGTTCTCGATGATTATGATCGATGGCGGCCACGACCCACTCTCCGCATGGACCGACTATCTCTGCGCGCGAGAACTGCTCGCAGATGATGGAACTCTTGTCATCGACGACGTCTTCGAGGATCCAAAGCTCGGAGGCCGCCCGCCCTATGAGGTGATGACCGCTGCACTTCACTCGGGCTTTAAGGTCGTGGATCGTAATGGCCCTCTCGTTGCGCTCCAGCGAACTCAGCCGCGCCTCAACGAACCGGGATGATCCCCTCATTCACACGCTAGTATCCCTTCGATCAGTCCTGTGGGTCGCCCGAGATCCATGAGATACCACGCAATGCTAACCGCCGCAGCTGAATAGGCACTCTCCTCGTCCGCAGGGAAGCTGACCCGATTCGGCACCACCCAACCCGTGAGGTAACCACCATCATCGCGTCGCAGGGCCTCGATATCTTCGAGCAGTTGTCGTGCCCGGCTCAGCTCACCCAGACGAATCATGGCCATCGCCGTCTCCGCGGTCTCTGCTGCTGTAACCCATGAGCTGCCTGCGATCGCTTGGACACCAGCTCCCGAAATGTAATGGCGTGTGAGGAACTCCTCCATACGCCTCCTCGCCTCGGCATCATCGAGAACGCCAGCGAGGACTGGGTAGTACCCGTCCATCGCCCACGCATCCTTCGCAAGAAAATGACTCACAGGATCGCAAAGATAGGTAGTCAGGGCCGCACTTGCCTCTTTGATGCGCGGGCGGTTACGGCCGAGCAACGCATCGAGGGCCTCGATCGCTTCGAGCGACAGCACCATAGCTGAGGATCCAGCGAGCAGAGATCCATCCAGCGGTGTTCGATCCGGTGCGAGCGCCCAAGGGAACGAGCCGTCGTTACGCTGTTGTGCCAGTACGAAATCCACCGTCACATCGAACGAGATCAAGAAGTCACGGACGCTGCCAGCGTCTCTGGAGCTCACCAGATATGCAAGTGCACCGACGGCAGGATAAAGACAGTTGTTGAGATCGATGCGCGGTTCTCGCACCGCCGACGTCGTGAAGAACTGACAGTATGACCCATCTCGGTTGGCGGCGCCAGCTAGCCAATCAAGGCCGCGACGCGCCTCCCTGTGTCGACCACCAAGAGCTAACGCCATAAGGGCCTCGGTATGATTCCACGGATCCGCGTGGAGGCCCCTTGCCCATGGAATCATCCCCCGCCGATCCTGCAATGCACAGATCGTGTCCAGTGTCGCCTCGAAGTCGATCATCACTGATCCACTCGCAGGTAATACACGATACTCTTCCCCAACACTGGGTTGAGCACGGTCTCCACCCAGGTAGACAGTGGCGACTGACCCATGAGCTCACGCACTAACATTCGTTCGTATCGCCGTACCAACCAAACCTGGGGAGAGCGCTCAATGCCAACATAGGAGCGGAGCCACCAATACGGGCTGTGTAATCCATGACTGTGATGTATCTTCTCCACCGTCATCCCTGCGCTCGCGCTCAGTGCCCGCAGCTCGTGCCGCGTGAAGATGTGGATATGGCCGCCAGGGACGCTGTGGTACTCAAGCGAGACCAACCAGTTCATAACCTCAGGGCCCCAGCGCGGCACTGAAAGCACGACTCGCCCGCCTCGACCGACGATTCGCGCACACTCACGCAATACCTGAACCGGTTCTGGCACGTGCTCAAGCACCTCCGATATCACCACAAGATCAAAACTCGCGGTGCGGAACGGAAGATGATGAGCATCGAGCTGCACGACTCCGCCAGACGCCTCATGGACTTCGAGCTGGAGATCTCCTGCCACGACCCATGCTCCACGGGCATCCAAGGCTCGGAGATGACGACCACTTCCAGCACCAAGGTCAAGAACTTTCGCACCACCAACATCACCAAGTGCCTCCCAACGAAAACTGATCATTCGCTTGACCCCAACAGTTCCCGATAGTAGCCTTGCGTAGCCAAAGCTGTACTACGCCATGAGAATCTGGCAATGGCACGCTCTCTGGCGTAGAGACCGCGCTCCAGTGCGACCGGACCGGAGGCCAGCACCGCCTCGATCGCCTCAGCAAGAGAACGCACTGACCCTGGCGTCGTCATCGCCCCTGCATCTCCGACCACCTCAGGCAACGCACCGCCACGCGAGGCAACGAGGGGGACAGCACACGACATTGCCTCGACGGCAGGCAACGAGAAGCCCTCGTACAGCGAGGGCACGACGGCTACACTCGCACGCGCGTAGATCGACACCATCTCCTCACGTGAGAGGGCTCCGGTCACCGTGACCCGCTCCTGCAGTCCAAAACGAGCGATCAAGAGGGGGAGTTCGGTCGAGTTCTGATGTGGTCCCATGATGATCAACCTGGTGTCGGGCAGAAGGCTGATCGCCTCGATCAGATAACGGAGGCCCTTGAGGGGAACGTCAGCGCTCGCGGTGGTACAGACCAGGCCTCTCTCCCGAGCGATATCGGGTTGAGGGGCATAGAGGTCGGTATCGACTCCAATCGGGACCACTGCGACTCGGCGTCGGTCGATGCCCAGTTCTCTTGCGAGATCGCCAGCCGAAGATGTCGAGACAGTCAGGATGCGTGGCAGCTCCCGTGCAACCGAGACCTGCATCGGAATGAAACTATAGAAACGATGAAGACCCACTCTTGCTTTCACCGACGTTGCGGCCTCGAGAGCGAGCCGTCGATCGACGGTGATGGGGTGATGAATCGACGCCAGCACTGGCATACCCGACCGAGCCAACCTCGCGAGTGTCCAGTTAAGCGATTGATTATCGTGCACAACATCAAAGTCGGTGCGCAACTCATCGATATGGCGACGCAAACGCCATCCAAAGCCCTTTGGATCAGGGAAAGCCCCGGTGCTCATCAATCCGACTTCGAGCAGATCCCCGATGCTGTGATACTCGGAGAGTCTCGGAAATCGAAAAGGATCCGGCTCACGCAACAGGTCGAGACCAGGCAGCCTCCGCAGCACGACACGAGGATCGAGCTCCGGATACGGGGGGCCCGAAAAGACCTCAACATGGTGTCCCAAGGCTGCGAGCTCCCTGGTAAGAAAGGCGGTATAGACCCCCTGGCCTCCAGAGTGCGGGTTCCCTCGGTAGAGAGTAAAAGCGATCCTCAGTTCTTTCCGCATGGGCTACAAGGGCCGTCCCGTCGTTGCTAGAGGCACACCCAACTCTCGATAGCGTTCTTGGGCGACCCGCACACGGTTGATCTTGTCGTGGACCATGACGATTGGTTGCCCCCCCGGAAGTGGCGACCATGGGCGAAACCAATCCTCGTGAGGAATGAATCGATAGATTTCCGCAGCCATGCGCATGGCTGCGTAGTTGTCACGTGGTGCCGGGTCGCCTTGAAGCGCACCCACACGGAGGCGGCGAAACTGATCGTCAACTCGCTTACTCGCAAGCTGTCCGGTTATCACATCTCCGTCCACCCGATAACCACCGTTTCCAAAGGGATAAGATGTTGGCCCCTGCGCCATCCTCGATTCGAGAGCTCCGACTGGGACCTTCTCGGACGGCAAGCCTATGCCCCTGTTGCATCCACTGCAAGTGGACCGCGCCACAGTGGGAGAGGTGATGTGCCCTAACACCACTGCCCTAGAACTGTTCGCATCGCCTTCCAGCGAGGAGAGGATCACTGCACTGAACCATTTGTAGAGACGGGGTCCATGATAAACACAGGGGCGTTGATAGGAAAGGGTCTCTCTCGCCCCACCCCTCTTGGATCCATGACTGGCGCACTTGGTTCGGTCAGTTTTCCCCTCTTGACCCCTCTTCTGTGGCGAGTCGAACCTGTTAGGGCCCTTGTGGAGACCGGAGGCTAGCTCGCCCTGCTGGGTCCTCACTTGACCGATCGGTTCACGGCAGGTTGCACCGCCCGCGAACGTCTGTGAGGCCCTCTTCATCGTTGGCTTGTGAGAACGGAAGGTATCTTCTCTCATCTCTCCGAGCGTCTGCGCGTGCGGCCTTGCGCCCACAAACAGGCGGCGGGAAGGAGCCAGACTCATGACCTCCGGTTTGGCATGGATCAACGGTCCAGCGAGCCTTGCACGTCCACCACCTCCACCTCGAAGGTCAGGGCGGATACACTCCAGTGCCACGCCCAATGACTTCACTACCTCTGGCGAGTAATCCTGTCGGCCGTCAGTCATCAGGCGCTCGTCACTGGGTCCGGAGCTAGATGTGTTTGGTGTTGAAGAGATCCCATGCCCTTGGCTAGGTCATACGAACGGCAGGGGTAGACGCCCGCAGGAACACCCACGACCATCGCGTTGTCGGAGAAGTGTGTGGCATTGGCGTTGCCAACGATTTCGCACTCGCCAGCACTGGCTCGGTATTCGATTGCGTCGGAGCAAGGCCGAAGGAGTCGAACCCGGCAGTCGATCCGGTCATTCAGAACTTTGACGATGGCGTCCAGCGACTCTGCTCTCATGACGCCTTTGCCGTGAGTAATTCCTTCCCGCCACCTACTGTGAGCGGAGCTCTCGTTGCAACATTCGCCAGTTGAGGCTTTCACCCGCCGCATGAGCGGTTCTCTCTGACCGATCCTCGGGAGGTTCCGATGTGACCGGCTGGGCCGCCCAGCCACGTTGACATCTGCCATGGACTGGGAGTCGGGCGCCCGAAAAGGACTCGGCCTAAGGGAGGGCCACGTCAGAGATGACGTGTTTTCTCGTCCCAAACGCCTATGCGTTCCGGCGCTTGCCCTCAAGCGCGGTGTGTACCCACTGATACCGCAGCGGTTAGCCATTACCTGCATCCGTCGCACCTGGACAACTACGAACGCGGCAGTTGTTGATCGCTCCACTGTCTCATGGACGACAGCTTACCGGGCGCTAGCGCCTTCGACCAGTCAAGAAATCTACCGTAAACGCAGTCCCAAGTGCTACACTTATCCATCTGATGGATCAACTCCTATGGTTTACTGAGGTTGTCCGCAACCCTGTTTTCGTACAGGGATCAGAGATCGGCAAGGTGGAGGATGCGGTTCTACGACTCGAAGAGTCGAGGTACCCGGTTCTCACCGGTTTCCTCGTTTCGGTCAACGATGTTTCAATTTTCATCTCCAGCGATAAACTTGAGCAGCTCTCCGATGAGTCGATATCGACTGGTCAGGCTCTCTCCGAGTTCTCTACCTTCGAGCGACGTCCGCAGGAGATTCTCATCGAGCGTGACCTGCTCAACCATCATCTCATCTGGACGAAATCCAAGCTCCGCCCGCGATTAGTCACCGCAAAGGACGTTGGATTCGCGCGCCGAGGATCCGAGTGGAGGGCGATCTCCATCGATGTAGCCACGGCACACCGGAGTCGATGGTTAAAGGCAAAACGGTCAGCTAGAGATCATTCCTTGGTCGATTGGCTTGACCTTGTTCCCCTCGTTGGTCATGTCCCCAGTGCACGCAAGCGCCTCGAGCTCCGCAGTATCCGCAAACTACACCCGGCTCAGCTCGCAGACCTTCTCGAGGAGGCATCTGATGTCGAAGGTCAGGAGATTCTCGGCGCCTTGCAGCAAGATCCGGAGTTTGAGGCCGACGTAGTCGAGGAGCTTGTGCCAGCGAGGCAACGCGAGGCCATTCGACATCGAACAGACGCCGAGGTTGGAGAGTTACTCAGCGAGATGGAGCCTGACGACGCGGTCGACCTCCTCTTAAGCCTCGACCAGGGCCGGCGCGAGGGCGTACTCGCGGCAGTGCCCCACCCTGCGCGTGAGTCGATCACTCAGCTCCTCAACTATCATCCGGAGTCGGCCGGTGGTCTCATGACTACCGATGTCATCACGCTCAACCCAGGTACCACGATCGCTCAGGCTTGTGACGCACTGAGAAGTCGAGAGTCGCTTCCTCACAATCTGTGGTCGATCTTCATCACCGACGGTTCTGGTCATCTCGTTGGCCAAATTCCAATCTCCGCTCTTATCAGCGCTGACCCAGAGGACGCGCTTGGCAAACACGCTGAGACCGAACTCCCTGTCGTGCGACCCGACTCAGACCTCAGCGAGATAGCGGTACTCATGGCCGATTACAACCTTGCTGCGCTGGCGGTGGTCGATGATGGTGGATTCCTGCTCGGCTCAGTCACCGTCGACGATGTACTTCCACGCACGATCGCGCCAGGTTGGCGTCGACGCCAGGAAGCGCTCAGTGAGTAGCTCATCAACGCCTCGACAACTCCACCTACGGCCCAACAAGATGACACAGCAAGATGACACAGCAAGCGCATGGCTAGAGGAGCGCGCTCATAGGCTCGCCGCCTCGGCCGACTTTGGGCCCAAAGCAGGCGCTTCGCACTTTTGCCGTCGAACAACGCTCCCATCTCGTCACACAGCAAGTTGACCCAGACCGCCATCCACTGGAGATACCTGAGTCACGTCGGGCGTGCTACGAGCCGAGACGGACGAAGCTGATGACCATCAGGACAACCGCGATGATGAGATAGATCCGGACAAAGAGAAGAATCGCACTCCGACCACGTGACTGCACAGGGCGGTGCAGCAAGGCAGCAGCGGGCATCGACCAACTGAGACGCGCTGCTCTGTCTACCTCTTCCTGTTCGCGCACTCTGAACTGGTAAAATCCTACTCCTACCGTCACCGCCACGACTGGAATAAAGGTCCCCACCAGCAGCCCCGTCACCGAAATCGTCGGAAAAACAGTGACGATAGTCAAAATCAGCGACAGCTGGAGTAGCAACGAGACGATGAAGGTCGCTAGCACGTTGAGCCAGGGAGGGTTAACCCAAGGACCCATGATGCCTTTGTCATTGCACAGCAGGAGGAGAAACAGCAATGCGCTGGGCAACAGTACCCCTGCCAACACCTGGACGGCAAGGTTAACCAGACCCAACGGCAGCGAAGGGATGAGCACAACCCCAGCAGAGATAGCGACAAGCAGCACGTAGGAGGCGTAGAATCCCTTTGCCTCTCGCACCGGGGTGTTCAGCGATTGGTCGACGCCGAACAAGTCTCCGAGCGCATATGAGGTTGAGAGCGTGACGGTAGCCGCCCCGATCAGCGAGGCCTCGAGCAGGATGACCGCAAAGATCACACCAGCGATCGAACCGGCATACTTGGCAAATCCCTCAGCTAGCAGGCCTGCGTTCTGAAAGGCTCCCACCTTGAACCCGACAAAAACCGCAGCTGCGGCGATCATCACAAAGGCACCGGCCACGTTCGTCACAATGGAGCCAAGAAAGGTGTCCGCACGCTCATACTTGATCCAACGAGGGGTGATTCTCTTGTCAACGATATTCGACTGTTGAAAAAAGAGCTGCCAAGGGGCGATCGTCGTCCCGACAATCCCGATGATGAAGATCGTCGCCGTCGAGGTGATGCCACCCTTGACCCCAGGCAGAAGCAACCCGGTCGCGACACCTCCCGCGTGCCAGGGTGTGAGGAGTACCAACGGTATCACAAGGAGACTGACCAAAACGAGTACGAGCATGAAGCGTTCCCATCGTTCGAATCGACCGCTTGCAACCGCCGCCACCAACACAACGCCCATCGCGGTCACGGCAATCGCCGGGGGGACTCCGAAGTAACCAAGCGCATACCGTACCCCAATGAACTCCGTGATGAGGGTGAGCAGGTTCAGAACGAACAGATCAACGACTGAGAAGGCTGCCCAGAACCTTCCAAAGCGCTCCTTGAGCAGCTTTCCATGACCCACACCCGTTACCGCCCCCAATCGGACCACCATCTCCTGAGAGACGGCAAGCACAATCACTAGTACAGGCATGAGCCAAAGCAGTGAGTAGCCATAGGCTTGGCCCGCCTGCGCATAGGTGGTGATCCCGCCTGCATCATTATCGCCAACCATGACGATGATGCCGGGACCAATGACCGCTAGTAGGGCGAGTAACTTGCGTTTTAACGAGGGCGATGACCGAAGTTCGCTAAAGGTAATTTTACCGAGGCCACCACGAATAGCCGACTCGTCGTTATCCAGCCTTGGATCGAGGTTTTGCACAACAGAGACCTCCTTCTGCTACGGGAGATGCGACTTTGGAAAGAGAGAAAAGCGATTCGCTAGCTGCGATCCGCAAACAGATGAGGAGTGGTACTTGGGGGTTCTGATCGCACCAATACCTCCTCTCCAAAGCTCCAATGCCAGGAAGGCCTGTAATTCGATTACCCTGCAAACATTACGGCCACCACCCTAGTCGTGCCACACCTAGTCTCCTGCCTCGGCAGGCTTGATGCCCACGACCACGCCGGCTTCGCTCACGACGCTCTGCACCTGTACTTCGACAAACCCAGCACCGCGAAAGAGCTCTACCCAACGCTCCTTGGCGATCGGCTTCTCCTGCACCCTCAACAAGTAACGCAGAGCATTCTTCGCGATCCGCCAGTAACCACCAACTCCCTTGGCGGCGAGGAGCTTCACCTTGGTCATGATCAACTGTCGGTCCTCAGCTGTTCCACCGCGGCCAAACATCATGTCGCCAACGACAAGACGTCCTCCAGGCTTCAGCCAACCATAACAGAGGTTCACGACCCGCGCCTTGCCATCATCGTTGAGGTGATGGAAGACGTAGTTCGACACGATCAAATCGAAGGAGCCAGCCGGCACATCCAGATGTTCCAGCGCGGAGACACGCCCACTGATATTGCGATAGCCCTCATCCTTTGCACGCGCCAACAGGCGTTCAACCATCCGTTCCGAGATATCGACTCCGGTAATCTTGGCAACGCAAGGAGCGAGTCGGAGAGTGACTTGACCGGACCCACAACCGAGGTCAAGAGCTACCATCGAGGTTTGTGGAGCGGCTTGGCCAACGACAGCTTCAATGACCGTATCCAGATTGGGGGAGGCCTCATGCTCCCAAGACTCCACCCTGCGTTGCCAGACGTAGTGTTGGATCTGGACCGTCAGATCCTCAAAAAAACTCATAGTGGCACCAGTCTACGACTAGCTGCAATCCGTCAGTCCTATCATGCATAACACCGCTCTTGAACAGGTGAAACTCCCATCCCCCGGTGAGAAAAAGCATGGCGCGGGCATCGAGTTTCTGTGAGGCAGGCAGCGAATCGCGGTCGCTCTCAACCATCCATAGTACACTACGTCGCCGGCGGGTTATCGAGAACTTGACCGCCTCGATCCCATCGCTACCCATCGCCACAAAGACCCAGCCCGCGAAGGAGATATTGCCCTGTGCAAGAAACCAGAACTGACGAGACGCGACCGGTGATGGATCAATCCATGTATCGACTGACAGACCAGCCTTCCAGCAACTTCAGTCTCACCCTTGGGGTGGTCTGCGAGTAGCATTGACTCAGGCTAGGTAGCGAGGATCGTGGAATGTGTGGACGCTTCGAGCAGCAGATTGGTCCAACGCAAAGCTATGAACTCCTGTTTGCCCTCGGGATAGCGACCACCCGTTCAAACGCCGGTACCGCGCCTACAATCCGACCGACAGACCATGCTCTCGTTGTGACTCAGTCTGAGGCTATCCGCGCTACATTCGGCCTCCAGCGCCCGGGGCGACCCTTGCTTCTGAACGCCCGATCTGAGACTCTGTCAGAACGCCCCACATTCCGGCGCCTGCTCGACCTCGGCCGAGCTATCGTCCCACTCAGTGGTTTCTACGAGTCTGGACCTCGGGGACCCACCCTCTTTCGTGCTCGGGCCGCATCAACGGCAACCGCTCCGTTACTTCTCGCTACCGCACTTTTCGATGCGTCAAGTGACTCCTTTGTCATCGTCACACAGCCAGCGGATGAGGTCGTGGCGCCTACTCATTCGAGAATGCCCGTGCTCGTCGGCACTGCCGGAGCAAAACAATGGTTGGCCCACGGAACGTTCGTTCCTGAGCACATCGCCCTCGAGGTCCATGCGACGACACCACCGGCTAGCGCTCGACGCGGCGCACCGGATCCTCTGTTTGAGCAAGGAAGGCTCGACTAGCGCCTGCGATACCCAGTCCATCAAGGCCAAGCTCCGTGAGGAGCGCGTCAACATTCCCATGAGGAAGATACTCAGTGGGGATGCCAAGGTTGCAAAACGCCACCTCAGGGTTGATCTTGTGCACGAGCTGTGCGATGTACTCGCCAGCGCCTCCGTGGATGAGGCCATCCTCGACGGTGATCACACGATGAGTAGTCGCAAGTCGCGCGACCAACTCCTCAGGACAGGGTCGGATCACTCTCGGGTCGATCACCGCGACATCGTATCCATCGGCCTCAAGAAGATCGGCTGCCAACAAGGCGGGCACCAACATTTTGCCGATGCCAAGGATTACTTCGGCACCAGACCCTTCTCGGACGACTCTCGAATGAAGACCCTCGCCAACACCCCCCCGTACTAAACGGGGCGCGAGCGACTTCGAAAATCGCAAGGATGATGGACCCTCCAGTGCAATGGCTGTGCGCAGCTGCACCCTGAGCTCCTCAACCGAAGAGGGCACAAAGACGGTAAGATTGGCTACCGTCAGCATCTGAACCAGATCAAAGACACCGTGGTGGCTCGGTCCATCATCGCCGGTCACCCCAGCACGATCCATCACGAAAGTGACCCCCAATCCATGAAGACCAACATCGAGGTTTACTTGATCAAAGGCTCTCGACATGAACGTGGAGTAGATGGCGACGACTGGGTGAAGTCCAGCCATAGCCATACCGGCCGCCGCGGTCACCGCGTGTTGTTCAGCGATACCCACATCAAAAAACCGGTTCGGGAACGACTCCTCAAAGGGGAGCAGTCCAGTAGGCCCCCCCATGGCGGCGGTAAGCACCACCACCGAAGGGTTCTCCTTGCCGATCTGAACAAGCTCTTTTGAGAACGTTTCGGTGTAGGAGACAGGAGGATCACCCTCGATGTCAGCAAACACCTGCGGCACCTTGAGGTCATGCAAGCACTGCAACTCATCCTCTTCCGCAGGGGCATAACCTTTACCCTTTTGCGTCAGCACATGAACTACGATGGGCCCGTTCCACTCCTTGGCTCCGGCAAGGGCATACTCGAGTTCAGAGATGTCATGACCATCTATCGGTCCGGTATAGCGAACACCCAGCGCCTCAAAGAAAACGCGGGGTTCGATCGCCTCCCGCAGCGCCGATGTCATATTCGCAAGCGAGCTCACTGCTCGATTACCCACTTTAGGAAGATCCGTAATGACCCGCTTGATACGATTCCGCGCCTGGATGTAGGACGGGTTGAGTCGTAGTTTCGTGAGCGACGATGAGAGCCGCGAGATGGTAGGAGCATACGAGCGCCCGTTATCGTTCCAGATAATGATGATTGGCAGGCGCCGATGGCCTATATTGTTGAGCGCCTCGTAGGCCATACCTCCCGTCAAGGCGCCATCTCCAACGACCGCGACGACTCTTCGGAGCGGCAACGCCGAAGGATCATCAGCGGCCATCTGGAACGCTGCTGCCATCCCGTAGGCGTAGCTCAACGCGGTGGAGGCATGCGAGTTCTCGATCCAATCATGCTCTGACTCTGACCGGTTAGGGTAGCCTGAGAGACCTCCACGGCGCCGTAGCGAATCGAAGTCGGCGTTGCGGCCCGTGAGGAGCTTGTGCGGGTACGCTTGGTGTCCAGTATCGAAGAGCAACACATCACGCGGCGAATCGAAACTGCGGTGAAGGGCGAGTGTGATCTCAACCGAACCAAGGTTAGAACCAAGATGGCCGCCATTTTTCGAGACCGTATCTACGATCCTCCGCCGAATCTGTTGAGCCAGCTCCTCAAGCTCGACGTTGCTCAACTCCGCGAGATCGCTCGGACCCTTAACGTTCTGTAATTCCATATGTTGTACCGACTCCAACCGTTCTGCGACGCTGCAAAGAACTACCTCAATACTATCTCAATGCACGTCTAGCATGGACAACCACGGGTCTAGCTTCAGGATTCCACAGCCCTTCTATGCTCTGGCGAGCTTCCAAGCGTTTGGTCCACCCTGGACCGCGAGCCTAGGCATCGTGGTCACCAACAGCGCCAAGGCAGTTAGGCTAGGATCTTCATGGCACATCTCCAGTACCTGATCCTGATGGCCCTCTGCCTTGTGGTGACTCTACCCCTTGAGATCCTCGGAGCGCGTGTATGGCGCCAGCCGCTCAGACTTGTCATCACAGTCGCGGAGGTTGCTCTCCTGTTTTCGCTCTTCGACGCCCTCTCAATCAAACAGGGATTATGGACCTACGCTCGGCGCTATACCACCGGAATCAAAATCGCTGGTGTATTGCCGATCGAGGAGCTCGCCTTCTTTATCGTGATTCCCATCTGTGC
Source organism: Actinomycetes bacterium (assembly GCA_021822605.1). Classification (GTDB taxonomy): domain Bacteria; phylum Actinomycetota; class Acidimicrobiia; order Acidimicrobiales; family Acidimicrobiaceae; genus Ferrimicrobium. The sequence continues at coordinate 1,925 of JAKAQL010000038.1, read as the reverse complement.
CCTGCTGACCTTCGAGACGGTTCAGCATCGCCACCAGATCATCACCCGCTTCAGACGACGGAGGGATTGATGGGTCTCTATACCATCGAGGCGCTCACCGCGGTGATCATCACCGTGCTGATCGATCTTGCGATCACAAAGTCGGGAGCCATCAAGACCCTGAACTTCTGGATCACTTGGCTCATCGTCGCACTCTTCCAAATACCCGTCGATGGTTGGCTGACCAAGCTATCAAGCCCGATCGTCATCTACAACCCTCACGACTTCTCCGGCATTCGCTTTCCATTTTCAATCCCGATCGAGGACTTCGCCTACGGCTTTGCCCTCACGCTGCTGACCATCACCATCTGGTTGCGGCTCAAACCGATCAGCCATCGCCGCTGAGCAACTATACCAACGCGGTGAGCCGGGCGAAACGGTCCGCTCGTTTACCAACTCGATACCTTTGCTGAGGCCTGAGAATAATTAGCGCGCCTGCGGTGTTAGAATCGAGTGGACTACAGGGAGAGCCTATGACGTTTGCTGCGATTCTCATCGCCACCTTCATCGTGATGGAGCCAGTGGCCTATCTTGCCCATCGCGCGATCATGCATGGCGTCGCATGGGTGCTGCACGCATCACACCATCGCCCCAGAGAGACGACCTTCGAGGCCAACGACCTCTTCCCGATTGGGTTTGCTGTGCCTACCATCATTCTTTTCTGGTTCGCCACCTCGCACCCGGTATTACTGCCGATCGCTGTCGGCATCACGTTGTACGGTGGTGCCTACAGTTTTGTACACGACTTCTACATTCATCAGAGGCTTGGAGCGATCCCCAAGGTTCGTTACCTAGAGTACCTCAAGCATGCGCACGCACTTCACCATCTCTACAACGAGGAGCCGTACGGGATGCTCGCTCCAGTACTCCCTGCTCGCTTGAGGCCGCTGTTGGAACTCGAGGTTGTACAGAACTGGAATCCAAGTTCGGTAAAGCCTTAGTGCAGCATCAAGAATCTCTGGGACATGGCCTCTGAAGAGCGTGACCACCACAAGGCATACTGGAAGGCCCCTCGTCACGCATCGCATCAGTTGCTCGTAGTCAACCTGCAGGAGTACGATCCCATCACTACCTCCTCCTCTCAACGTGCGTGAGGATGAGAAAGGATCTAGCTGCCCCAAGGAGGGGTACGTAGATGCCGAGCTCTCCGCAATGATCGAGGGGCCATCCAGATGGAAGGTTCCCGAGTGTGAGGAAGGCGCGCCACCAATCAATACTCAGATCACGACATATGATTCACGAAGAGTTCCTATCTCCGACCGTAGAGCTGCCCAGCCTGGTTTGGAAGAGGCGCATTCAGCTGGCAACGAGCGAGCTCCTTTGTGATATCGCCGGCACACAACTCAAGCAGCCGCTAAGAGCCAAACTCACTCGCAGAGAATCCAGGAGTCGCCCCTCCAGGTGTTATCATAGAGACGCAAGGGGAGTGGAGTCTGGTGTGGGCAATGCAACTCGTATCGGTCGACAGTCTGCAATCGGGCTCGTGGGCCAGTTCTGCGCGGTCGCCGCGCTCATCGTCGTGACATCAGTTCCGGCTTTCGCCGCTCAGCCGCACAAGAACAACGGAAGGCTCGAGACCATACCGACCGGATATGACATCTGCTCCCAGTAACCTGAGCATCACTGCTCAAAGCCGTTGGGCTTATCCGCACATGGTTGATAAGAGATTTCGGCCTCTTGCAACTCATGCCCCTTGACGCTCAGTTGCGCCGGAGGAACGTGCTAGCAGGATACGTCGAACTTCCCCGTAAGGGGTATAGAGATTAATCTCACGGTCGAAGTATCTATGTCGCAGGTTCCGAGCAGCGTTGAAGTCAGCCTGGAGAACATCCCCGTTTGCGCAGTAAAACTTATCCGCCACGCGCCTACCTTCTAGTAGATGCGTA
>JAKAQL010000108.1 GCA_021822605.1 Actinomycetes bacterium | reverse complement strand
TTCATAATGCACTCCTTATCCATGTTCAGGTGTGAAGTCGCTTTCCAAGCGGACTTCCTTGCTTTTTAAGATAGCGCGGGTCTCCCGGTACAGGCGGGTCAAAGAGTTGCATATTTCTGTCATTAGCTTTGTACGACGAGATGACACCGGAGCGCTGCCAAGTCTTAATGGTAAGGGGGTGTACCCCGACTTGTTCGGCTAGCTCGTTGGCGGTCAGGAGACCTTGAGCCCTGAGCCGCTCCAGGTGGCTGGTGAGCCCGTTAGATCGTCGGAGATCCCTGACGATCGTTGGGGTGAAGGCGATGCCAGTACCGGTGTGATGACCCGTGCCATTGAGAGCCTTTGCAGCCTCGGCGTCGGTGTGCGTCTCTAGGAGCCGATCAAGTTCCGCGATAGTCTTGGCATCGGTTTGATGGGCCTTTGCAGCCGTTGAGCGGAAGTGGGATCGACAGACTGGTGGTCTGTCCGCCCTTGAAACGGACATGCAGGTCAATGCGGTCGCTCCGATTGATGGTGACATCTTCGATCAACAGACGAACCATGCGTTTGCGTTCGCGTTGAGGAGTGGCCGGATTAGACCACAGGGCGGGAAAGTTAGTAGCAAGGGTTCGGATACGCGCCTTGTTCTCCTCACTCAATGCCACTTGAGCGACGCTCATGTCGTTGGCATAGCCATCTTCGGCGCTGTGCAGCTGACGAAGGGCTTCATTCCAATCGGCTTCAAGGGCACCAGCTACACGACGGTTGTCCGGGTCAACGGCGAGATAGCGCCGACGGGCACTTTCCGCAAGGTGGCGAGCTCGCTCGACGTGAGTCTTGCGTAGGGCGTCAGCCTCATCGGCTCTTGCTTCGAGTTCGGCCTGCACACTGAGGGCAACCTCAAGGGTCAGCGGAGTAACCATAGCAAGAATGAGTTCGCCAATGGCGGCATCGATACCAGCTCCTGGGACTCGATTGCATGCTGGAGTACCGTCTTGGATATAGGCTCGCATACAGCGATACTCGGGGATCTCAACACCAAGGCGGAGATGGTAACCGACGGTCATCCGACATCCACAGCGCCCACAGACGGCTAGTCCCTGGAGTAAGGCGTTACCTTCCCTGGCGGGCCCGGCGCTGGGTTCAGAACCCTGTGCTTGTGCATTGGCAGCAAGCAGCGCCTGGTTGAGCTCGAAGGTCTCCCAACTCATGTAGCCCTCGTGAGCACCAGGAATCAGCGCAGTCCACTGCTCACGAGGAACCATCTCGGTACGGAGGCGACCGTTCGAGTTGAGTCGTTGTCGCTGACGCCCATAGGCGAACGCCCCCGCATAGCGCGGGTTGTGCAAAACACGCAGTACCCGATCGTGGCTCAGTGGCGTCCATGACAGTTCACCTTTGTGTGCACCGGAGCGAATCCGGCCGGGGAATTTGAGACCCTCGGCTCGAAAAGCCCCAACGACAGCACGGGCTGACCCCAGGCGAGCGAATGTTGCAAAGAGGTGACGGAGCGCTTGCTGTACTCCGGTGTCAGGATCGAGCACGACCTTGCCAGTGGGGTCATAGACCAGTCCGACCGGTAACGCTACGCCGAAGCTCACCACGCCGGGCCTTGGAGAGTTGACCTCCACGTAGCCTTGCCCGAATGAAGTGTAACTCAGCTTCAGATAGCGTGCCCTTGAGTCCTAGAAGCATCCGGTCATTGAACTCCGATGGGTCATAGAGACCATCCTCGTCACAGATGAGGGTGTCACTCAGGGCACAGATCTCCAAGAGACGGTGCCAATCGGCATTATTACGGGCCAAGCGACTGCACTCCAAACCAAGAACGATCCCCGCACGGCCCATTGACACATCGGCGACCAGGCGTTGGAAGCCCTCGCGGTCAGCTGCTGAGGCACCAGAGTGGCCCTGGTCAACATCGACCACTATGACCTGGTCATGTCTCCACCCCAGTGCGACTGCTCGTTGACCAAGGTCATATTGGCGAATGCCTGACTCCGTATTGTTGAGTACCTGGTGAAGGGTTGACTGGCGTATGTAGAGATAGGCCCCACGCTGGAGATGCGATTCGCGGACTTTGGTGACTGCCTCGGCGTTCATCGGTGCTCACCCAACAACGGCGAGGGCCATCTGCGCAAGCACACCCACCAGCTCTGCGCTCGGCGCATGGCTTGGGGGTGGTGGCTTGCGTTGATGGCTTTGGAGAGCTGGGATACTCCGAGTCGTCCGTAGCCATACTGCCATCCCTCGACCAAGGAACACCCCCAAACCAAGTGGCGAACCAACTGACCCGCCATCGAGCGCATAGCTACGAAGCGCCTCATAGCACTCGAGACCTTCGTTGTGGACACTCCCCTCATCGCGGCTCTCCGCTTTTGGGCTGGCGCAAACGCGCCAGTGCCCGTTCTATCGATCGAGGGTGGACCCTGACTCCGAAGTGCTGTTCGATAGGGGCAACAAGGTTAGCGGCTCTAAGGTCTGGACTCTCTTCCAAGAGCTGTTGCACAAAGGACACCACCTCGGCCGACATCTTGTGAGCCCTGCGTGGTCCCGGACGAACCGGCATCAGGCCAGCCAGACCGTGGCTATCGAGTGCGTGTGCAGCTTCATAGAAGGATGGACGAGAAAAGCCATACTCTGTCACAGCATGGCTGACGCTATCTCCGTCGATCCGTACTCTGCGTACCATCTCGTACTTCACCTGCATGAGGTCTCTCGGATCTAAGAACTGGGAAGACGCAAAGGCCGGATCGTGTACCGCCTCGTGACCGAGATTGAAGCAACGCTCCGCCTTTAATGCCTCCACCTTCGCATCCTGTCTAGGGTTTGCCATCGGTTTCCTTCCTTTCACTTGCTCGGGAGTAATGTAAGGCCTATTATGCCCTCTCTACTACCGCCTGTCAAGTGTCGTATCTATTAACCTGCCGCTATTGTGACATGGCCCTGCGCCATGTTTCCAATGTGGCGTAATTGGCCTTACATTAACGGCAAAGTTACCCTTACACATGCTTCCCTTGCATCCCTTCGATGATCTCAGCGAGGTTGAGGAGGTCGTGCACCCGGAAAGCACTACGTCCAGCCGATCTCGACACGAATGCATCTGGTTCCGCGAAGTCAGTCCATGACGTGGGCAACGACTGCATCGAGCCATCGTGCCCAAAGAAGAACACTCGGTCCTGGTTCCAGGCATGTGCACGCCTGACAAAGACAAACTCACGGTCAAACCATGGGTGAAACGGATGCGTCACCCGCACAGTTTCATGCTCAGACGCGCTTACGGGTGTAGTTGACTGCGTGTTCCAACGCTATGGCGGAATCTTTGTGGGCGTCACTCAAAAAAGAGGTGGTCTACCGAACCGATTTTAGCACACGAGAGGGCCCAAGTTCCGCAAGCTCTGATCAGGATCTGAGTGGTACAACCGAAAGCGGCTTCACTCGAGCATCGACTATTTATCGCCGATTCAGTTCGAACAAGCCGCTACGCTACAGGCTGCATAGGTAAGCGGGGTTCAGTGTCCCATTTGGTGAGCAAGTCCATGGCACTGCTTCGCGACAGTCTCCAACTCGATATCTGGGAAGGTGCCGCAGATGTGCGAACGCTCTATGAATTCGTCATCAACGCTCTCGTTCACTCCAACTTACACAAGGATCGCAGCTCCTTTGAGGTCGCTACAGAGGTTATCGGCCCTTGATAGACGCATGGAGACAGGCTGCTCGGATGGTGGAAATAGGTAACAATGGCCCAGGCCAACCCCAACAGTGAATGGATGGCCTACCTTGGGGCCTACCAGGCGCATCTCAATAACGTGCGCGAGTCCCTTGAGTCCGGCAAAATAACGACGGCCATGTTCGGAGCCAGTGCTCCTTCCACCCGTCTACCACGAGGGCTTGAACAACAAGCAAGACAACTTGAAGAAGAGGGACAGGAACTCATGGCACTCCTCAAGGAACGAATGGCAGCCATCACCACCGTTCTTCGCTACTCACGCATGAAACACCCAGATAGAGTGGTGCTCGTTGACGTGATGGCATAGGAAACCTGGACGGCCACGCCGATCAGCGCGGCTACAGCGACGCCAACTCATTGCTTGCGACACAGAACTGCAATTCCACTAAATAACTCGGCCACCATCTCGTCCGCGAGTCTTTGTCTAATCATGGCACAGTGGCAGGACCGCCTTAGCCTATTCACTCCGCTAGCCAAACCGGAAGAATACCACAAACGGATTAGACCAGGTACGAGGGGCCTTCCACAAGTACGAGGGGCCGTCCAATGGCGAACTAGTGGCACATCCTCCGCCTCTTGCGGCCAGGGCATTGAGCTTGGCTGGCGGGCTCCGTATTCCGCTTGGGAGCACTATCTTCAGTTTTCGAGGACTAGCCCTAAGGTTCGATTGCTGCTTTCAGGTGGAGATACCGAGGAGGAATCGCGTCGAAATCTCTAGCGAATTAGGCAATCCATAACGCAAGATACCTGTGGTTGCACCACCCGACGGGGTGCCAAGAGTCCCAGGAGGGTGGACACTCCCTGCTCGGCACCCTAGCCCCAATGATGCTTTGCTCAAGAATCCTGAGTTAGCAGTCGATTACTAATACCGTAGAGTAACTTCCTCAAATGGCTAGCGAGACGTTCTCATGGTAGTTAAAAAAACAAAAACGACACTTCTGCCCGAGGCAACAAGGAGCGAGCCGGACCTGATTGGCGTCAGCCCAATGGTTAGTCGCGCCAATGACCAGCTCCTTCTCCTTGATCGTATTGTCGCACAAGCCCTAGTGCTAGTCCCGTCTGCGGAAGGCGCATCATTAGAATTGATGGATAGTGATGACTTGGTCTACGCAGCATGTAGCGGCACCCTCTCACCTCACGTAGGCATTCGACTCAAGATCCAGGAAAGTTTTTCTGGCCTCTCGGTCCGTACTGGACAGGTACTGCGATGCGACGATAGCGAGAGAGATCCCAGAGTCGATCGCCAGGCCTGTCGCCTCGTTGGAGCAGTATCGATGCTGTGGGCTCCACTCATAGG
>JAKAQL010000107.1 GCA_021822605.1 Actinomycetes bacterium | reverse complement strand
TCCAAACGTCTGGACTTGGGGGTCTTCAGTCATTTCGCCTAACTTTCAAAGCTTGACTCCTAGTGCTGCTGCAATCATCGCCTTTACAATTGGCCCGGCGTATTGCGCCCCCGTAGGGTTCGCTGACAGCCCTGCCTGCTTCGGTACCACCACCGCGACCGCTATCTTCGGATCCTGAGCGGGGGCAAACGCGACCATCCAGTTGTCAGACTGGCCCAAGATGTTGGAGTGTCGCGTAAGAGTAGTCTGTGCCGTTCCGGTCTTTGCCGCAATCTCGATACCTGGCAAAGCAATTCCGGTCGCGGTACCGTCCTTGACAACCCCCACCATGAGTTGGGTGACCTTTGCCGCGGTGGAGGGGGAGGTCGCGACCTTCCACACTTTAGGTTGATAGGACTCAACGGTGGCATCCTGGCTTGAGATGATGCGGGAGAGCAAATGTGGAACCATGATAGAACCATCGTCGGCGATAGCGGAGCCGACAAGCGCCATCTGTAACGCGGTCGCCTGATCATCTCCCTGCCCAATCGCGGAGAATGCGAGCTGGGGGAGGTTTTGAGAGAAGAAGGACACCGGGGGAAAGGTAGATGCGGCGGCACCTGGAAGATCGATCGGCGGCACCTGGTTAAAGCCAAAATTTTCGGCCTCTGCATGGAGGTTCGACGCCCCAAGTCGCAGGCCGATCTGCGCAAAGCCGGTGTCGCATGAGACAGCGAGAAGCACGGGAAGCTCTCCCCCGCAGACCTCGTAGGCGTAGTTATGGAGGCGATGAGTCGTCTCGGGCAAGGCGATCGTTGCGACCGGTGGGAAGTTGACGCGTGCCAGTTTGGGGTCATGGTCAAAGATCGCGGATGTGGTTACGATCTTGAACGTCGAACCAGGAGGATACGCCCGTGATATCGCGCGATTCAAAAGGGGCTGCTCTGGATTCGCCAGATCACTCTTCCATGCGTCCTCTTCAGTCGTTCCGCTCGCTGACGCGAGGGGTGCCGGGTTGTAAGTGGGATTCGACGCCATCGCAAGGACCGCTCCGGTCTTGGGGTCAAGCGCGACCACCGCCCCCTTGAGGGAGCCAAGAGCTTGGTACGCCGTCTGCTGCAGCTGCGATTGCAGGGTAGTCACTACCGAATCGGTCGAGTAGCTCGTTGTGAGCAACTGAGAGAGCGAGCTAGGCGTCGCTAGCTTGCCTTGGAGATATTGATTGTACTCATCCTCAAGTCCAGAGGTCCCATAGATCAGCGAGTAGTAACCAGTCACATCGGCATAGAGCGAACCGTGCGGGTAGACACGTTGATACTTGTACTGCGACTTCGACGGCACCGACATCGCCATCACCTGACCGTTGGCGGTCAGAATCGCACCCCGCGGCGTTGAAAAGGCCTTGATAATCGCCGAATAGTTGCCAGGCGCGTCAGCAAGACTGTTCGCCTTGACGATCTGAAGATCGTTCAACTGGAGGAAGAGAAGCGCAAAAATCACTAAGAACAGTGCGCCGACAAAGGTGATGCGTCGTCTCACCCGATATCCCCAAATGCGAAAGTTACCGAACGGAACTGTTCGGTTGCATTATGAACAAACTGCTTGGCTTGTGTCAGCGAACCCTCGGTGATCCCGTGCTCGATCTGGGAGCGGACACCCTCGGCGAGTTGACCAAGTCGAATATTGGTCAAGTCAACGACATGAGGATTGAACCATAATACTCCGCCAGGCCTGCCTTGATAGATAGCTACTCGATCGCCAAAGGTTGCAACAAAGTAGGAGTGTTGGACATAGATATCGATCGCGAGTACCACGACTCCAGCAAAACAGACGAGAAGAAGCGCGAAGAGGGCTGCCCGAATCAACGGACGCGAGATAGCAGAACGCTCGGTCATGTTGGTAGGTAAAGGTAAAGGAAGCCGATTCGTCTTGAGGGAACGCTCCGTCTTGGGCACCACCTTCGGCGCCTCTAACAACCGTTGGCCCTCCTCAGCCAACATAACTGGCTCGCGGTTGGCATCTGCCAACCGTGCGACAACAACCGTGATGTTGTCACTCCCTCCATGATCGTTCGCCATTCGAACCAGCGCGTCAACCGCGTCTTGGGGCAATCTACTACCTAAAACTTGAGCGATCTCTGCGTTGGTCACCTCGTTGATGAGACCATCCGAACACAGCAGAAGGACATCACCGGACTGCAATGGAACCCGAAAATGATCGGGTTCCACATCCAAAGCAACGCCGACAACCCGAGTCAGCACGTGTCTAGCCCGATGTGTGGTTGCCTGTTCGTGAGTGATAGAACCGGCGTCGACTAACTCCTGCACGTAGGTATGGTCGTTGGTCAACTGGACCAACTCCCCCGACCGCAGAAGATAGGCTCGCGAATCGCCAACATTGAAGATGTCAACACGAGCATCATCGATATCCATGAGTGCCATCGTCAGAGTCGTACCCATACCTTCTAAGGCAACATCGATGGCAGCCCGCTCAAGTATGGAACGATTGGCGGTCTGTATTGCCTCCTCGGGTTCATGCCCGGCCTTGAGTGCTGCCACAGTCTCACTAACGGCCACTTCGGCCGCAACGTTACCACCAGCATGGCCACCCATGCCGTCAGCGACGACAAAGATAGACCCATCCGCATACAGTCGATCCTGGTTTTGGGCGCGAATCCGGCCCGGGTCCGTCGCCGCGGCATAGATGACCTTCACTTGGCCACCACCTTCAATGCTGTCTTGCCAAGTTGGATCACATCGCCTTTCGTAATCCGCATCGGCGCTTCGACTGGATCACCGTTGACAAAGGTACCATTCTTGGAGCCAAGGTCCATCACAATGACGTGACGTCGTTCAAGATAGATCTCCGCATGACGCTGCGAAACGAACGCATCTTCGGCGAGCACGATCGAGCAACCGGCGTCACGACCAAGAAGAGCCGGTGTCTCGAACGTGAAGGTCTTCCCTGCGTAAGGACCCTCCAATGCGAGGACCTTTCCTTGGCTCTTGATCGGGTGCGTGCCAACAGGGACAACCTTCGGCGATGGTTCGTTCATTGGAACAGCCACGAGGTTCGTCGCCACCGTAGTCCGCACCTGTCTTCTCGTCTCGCGCCAAACCGCACGCATCGCGAAGAGAAAAAACAGCCAGATGAGCACGATGAGCACGTACTTCAGCGCGCTTAACAGGAGAAGCGGCATCGATTAACCCTTACGTACCGTGAGATCCGTCGTCCCCACCGTCACGACATCCCCCGAGTTGAGTTCAGTCGGTCGCGAAATTTTCGTTCCGTTGACAAAGGTACCGTTGGTTGATCCCACATCGAAGATCGTTACATGACCCTCTTGGACCACAATCTCCGCGTGTCGCCTGGAAACCCTAGCGTCGTCAACAAAGATCGCAGACCCAGCCAGCCTTCCAACCATATGAGTTCCTGTGCCGAGCTTTATCTGCGAACCGTCTTGGAGAACGAGCTCGCAACGGTCAGCAAAGCCTTGCTCTTCACGGAAATCACAATCGATGTAGAACGTCCCTGACTTGAGCTCTGGATCCTCAATAAGCTGCAGGTTGATCGGTCCGAGTAGTTCGTAATCTCCACCCTCGACCGTCTCCTCGGCTAGGACTCTCAACTCGCTCTCGACGCGGCTTCGCAACGGCCTCAACTCTTGCAGATCTTCGGCTGAAAGTCCGATGGTGAGAATATTAGGTGCGATGCTAGAGCGTACGCCAACTCGACTAGACCTTTCGATTTCGCGCACGAGTCTACGACCCAGCTCAGCTGGTTCAATGCCTCGCGGACTGCCCTTGGCAAAGATTGACTCCACCACGGCCGCGATCTTACGTTCGAACGATTCGAGACCCACTCCATTAGCACTATAACCAGGAATCGATGAAAGTCGCCTTCTTTTACTCCTGATAAGTCAAGGAGTATAGCAGATTAGCATTTTCCAGGTTATGATGAGTGCGCTGGGCGAGTGGCGGAATTGGTAGACGCGCAGGATTCAGGTTCCTGTGAGGTTAACCTCGTGGGGGTTCAAGTCCCCCCTCGCCCACGGCACTCCAACGCACGACAGGACGGGTCCGATAGTGAACTGGTTCCAATGACACCCTTACGCATCCCAGCTGCCGCACCTCGCGGTGGGTCGTCTCCGCACCAAGCGATGGAGAACGAAGGATGACTCCCCACACGTCTACCAGATGCGAACGAGACGCTATCCGGTGAAGGTTCCCGAAGCCATCATGATGCGAGCCTCAGCTACGAGGGGCATCCACGCAGCGACGGGTAACCCCTGCGCTCACTGTATTCCCGTCACCCCCTGCGACAGCATCCGCTCACTCCACCTCGCCCCCCTGTCAGCACCGACGACCATACCCGATGGCTGGTTCACCAAAGGGCGCCCGCTCCATGTCTCTTTGCATGGCTCCTGTGTTGCGCCCCGGCGACCGCAGCCAGTATGTCAGTGTCAGGCCCGCGCCACCGCCATAGGCAGGACCGCCGTGTCCGCTCAGCCAGAGGTCCAGTCCCTCAATCCAGACAGACAGGGCTTACCATGCACGCACCCGGACAGTGACCACCTTGAACTATTCAGTCGTCAGCCAAATATCATCTCACACCATATCGGGCCGGGACTGCACAGAGCAGAGCGACGACGATGACCATCGCCGAGTTCCTTCTCATCCTCGTGATCACTCTCGCTGCAGAACTCACCGACAAATCCATGGTTGCGGCTGTACTCTTGAGCAGACGTAATGGGGCAGCCACAACCGTCTCTGCTGCCATCACCGCCGTTGGTCTAGAGGCCTTCATCGTCGCCTTCATCGCCAACTCCATCAGGCTGATCCTTAAGGGTTCCATCATCCACATCGTCACCGGAATCGTCCTCACCGGGATCGGCCTCCTCCTGCTGTGGAGAGCACTCCATGGGGAGGCGGAGGAATCACAGGATGACCAGCGCACAAGCAGCTGGCTCAAAATCTTTGTTATCTTCTTCCTTGCCGAACTCGGCGACGTCACCCAAGCCACGACGGCTGGCTTCTCCTTGGCTACCGGTGCACCCATCTGGGTGGGGCTCGCTGCGACTCTAGGAATGGGCATCTCCATCACTACCGCCGTGGCGCTCACTCGCTACACCCAACACCTATCACAGCGGCTGCTCTATACCTTGGCTGGCCTCATCATTCTGGTCCTTGCAGGTCTCTCCTTCGCGGGGATTGGGATGTAGAGCACCGAGCGTTGGGTAGAGAAAACACCAACTCCCCCTCGTGTCTGAGGGGGAGTTGG
>JAKAQL010000037.1 GCA_021822605.1 Actinomycetes bacterium | reverse complement strand
GTCGTAATCCTTGTCTTGCCACGAACTTGACAAGCTTCGCATCGTGCGCGGCGGTCATGGTATTCACTCGCGCCCAAGAGCCCCGGGTGATTTCCGTGTGCAAGGGCCCAAACTGTTCTGCAATGCTAGGTCTGCCCAACAGGACGAATTTGGTTCGTAGACTCTCGCATTCCTGCTGATGGTCGAGGGAGCATCGAGCAAAGATGAGCGGAGAATCACGAATCATCGCGGGGCAGTGCATCATCGCCTCGATCGTCGTCTTCGCCACCGAAGGTAAGCAGCGATTGGTAGTAAATCCCTTGGTTCCCGTAAGCCTGATTCCCGTAAGCCTGGTTCCTGTGGGTCTGGCCCTCGTCAGCCGAGAGGCCGACCGTACCTTCTGGGGGTGCGTCTTCGAACTCATGGCATTCGTCATCAAATACTTGCCCGTCATGACCCCCAAACTCCTCGACGACGGAGCTTGCATGGATTCCTTCGATGTCCCTCCAAGATATCGCCGAGTGGTTTGGTGGCTCACTGGCCCTGCCCGAGTAGCTTCTCAGGTTACGGGTCATTCGATCTGGAAACCACGAGTACTCTTCGGATTTGAGCGCGGTACGCAACTCGCCCACGATTGTGCTAACGAGCTCATCCCCACACGCCATACCCAAGGAATAGATGACGAACTCAATCCCCTCGAGAAAGCCATACTCGTCATCGCAATCAAGTCGGTCTAACAACCACCGATACACCTTGTCGGCGAGATCACCGCTGCCCAACTCGAACTCATCCATAAGGCCCAAAGCACCGCCCTTGAACTCACCAGGGGAGAGCTCGGCAAGCCATGCAAGCTGCCGGTCCAGGTTCCTCAGAAGTCCCACAATGTCTGCCATTATCTTTCTCCTTCCCGAAGTAGATAATGGCTCATATTACCCACAGCGCCACGAGCAAAAAAGAAGCCACCGATCTATGCCCGAGGAGTTCGGAACCTGAGATGTTGCGGGTTGTGAACATGAGCTTGCGAGGATTGAGGAACCTGAACCCCCTTCGCGCTTGATTGAAGGGCGTCGGCGCAACGCTTGGCGATTTCTTCAGATGAGTAACGACCCGAGTCCTCACGACCGGGGTGATTTGGGGCCTTGACAAACACTGATAAGAAGCCATCGTCCGCTCAACGTGGACTCAGGCACTGGATCGTTGGAGATCCCGATGAACGTCGCGGGTCGATCTGGTGACAACAAGTAGGGGTTCCACACGCGCCAGGTTCGCCTGATTCGGGCATCGCCAGCTCCACTCGTCTCTCCTGGCACTACTGTGATCGATAGGGTTAGTAGGAGAAGTGGTCAGTTGTCCCTTACCTCAGAACTTGATCGTCAAGACTCGCCAGTTCGTCGCTTCCTGTTGGAAGCCATTGCCCTCGTCAGTGATGCAAAACGAGGATCGAGTCATGAACAACGGGCCAAAGCACTTCTTGACTTTGACGCATTGCCCCGCGAGCCCAGTCTTGTCCCAGTGCCCCGGGCGAACCCCAGTACAGTCGGTACCGCCTTTGATTATCGACTCCGGTACGACATGTCCCCATTCAGTTCATTCAATACCGTTGCGGCGGCCAGTCTTAACGTTCTCGGGACCGGGGATCAGACTCTTAGGTCAACCATCACGGACTTCCTGGAAGCAACCGATACCCTCGTTGAGAATCTGGGTCCCGATCAATGCGATCTTACACGAGACGAAGATCGCCAACTCATCCGCCACTGCGTCGTCCTGGCACAGCTGGAGTCGATCGTTCGGTCTGGAGGAAGGTACCAGCATCTCTCGCCCCTGCGTCCTGACTTGCTTGATGGCGCTCCCGAATCCGTCGTCACGGACGTCGCCGCACTGCATGCGCCAGCCCTTGTCAACTTTGGTCCACGCAGACAACTCATACAGCAACAGGCACTCGCGCACTGGCCAAACCCAACGTTTGCGGGGAGCGCTGGAATTGGCGGGGCAGATGCAGACATGATCGTCGGCAATGAGATCATTGAGCTCAAGACAACCAAGACCTTGGATCCAAAGGCCCTGCGTTCTGCGCTCACCCAGCTAGTCGGCTATTGCCTTCTGGATTACCCCGATCAATTCCAACTACGTGCTGTCGGTGTCTACTTTGCCCGGCACAGATGGACGAGGACTTGGCCCCTTTGGATGTTTCTCTTCCCGACGAGGGAAGTGCTCGATTGGGTAGATCACGACAACCCTCCAGCTGAGCAGGTTGTAGCCAAGCGGCTTGGAGAGCTCCGCTCCCAGATGCGGGCGGCGGTTGACACGCCACGTACATAGCTGCCGCGACGACCCTAAAGCCGCTGGCCCTAACACATTTGAGCAGACGACGATTTCGTAGGCGCTCACGACCAACCCCTACGCTTCGCTCGCGCAATCAGAACTCGCTTGGGTCATGCCTTGGCCCTATGTCACCTTGCCGGTGTGATCTCTACCTCGAGTTCTGCGGCTCCTTCTCCTGGGTCCAGGGTTCAGTTGTGCAAAACTCCAGGTCTTGGGTTATATGAATCTTCGGTGAAACAATTCAAGAACGTTCAGCACGGCGATACCTCAGAGTTGAGATGTGTCCTCGAGGGACAAAGCAAGGTAAACAATTCTGGTTTGCAAGCAGCTCTCCGAAGAGGCGGATCAACCTATTCCGAATTGTCGAAGCACGTCGCGAGCGAGCACCTCGCTGGGAACCCTCATTTCACCATTTGACTGAGAGTGCGGATCCAAGGTCGGCCAGGACGCCACGATGAAGCCAACGGTTGCCGTACTCACAACTAGTCTCCGACGCAAACAAGCAAGCGTGGCATGCTGCTCCGTGCAGCTGATCGCTCGGGGGCTCTGGCAGATGTTCTGCGCAATGAGGATCAGAGGAACAGCTTCGAGCATCCTCACGTACTTGTTCGAGCAGCCTGCCGAGAAACTGCCGATCACCAAGTGCCACCAAGCCGCCGAGCGTACCCTCTGTGTCGCTCGCGGCGGTCGATAGTAGAAATCCAGCAGTGGGTTTCTCGGCTGTCCCGACGTAGAGGCGCTCGCGAATGCTCGTTGCTGAGTAGCCACACTCTAACGCCACTCGGCGCAGAAGGAGATGGCTTAGAGTGTGGATCAAGAGAAAGCGTGGAATCGGGAAATCTGACTGAAGTGAGAGACCCCGATAAAGCCTCCACTGATCATAGGCTGCACGTAACCGTTCGATATGTTCGTGGTGCTCGACTTGGGCACACCATTGAGCAATAAGTTCCTCGTTGAGCTGAAGAAAGATGCCTTCACCGCGGCGTTCGACCGCTGGAACCCAACCAACTCGCGCCCGTGACAGAGGTGCTCTTTTGACATTTCCTTGCTCAAGGTTGTAAGGGGCGTCAACTCGAGTGAAGCCAACACTTGCCGTGACTTCTCGTAGTCGATGGACCTTGACCACACCCGCCACAAGGTTTCGATACTCCTCAGGTGCCTCTGTCTCTATGGCTAGAAAATCATCGTCTCGGAGCTCGGTCGTGGGTTGGCTCAACATTTTCCATTCAGCTCCGAGAAGATCCGTGGTCACCTGTTCACCTTGGAGAGAGGGATTTTCTCGACGCCTGCGCTCCACCTCGATCGCACGATCAAGTTGTTCATCAGTCACCTCTTGCAACCCATGCAGAGCTGGCATGCCCTCGATCACATTTCTGCGCACCGATGGTTCTATCCCGCTGCCAAGGATTTCCCAGTGCTGCTCCACCAGCTCCGCAACCACGCGCTCCTGGGTCTCCGACGGTAAGTGCAGTGCGGTCAACGTATCGTTGAACCAGAGATTGGAAGCGCCAAGGACCATGAGCTTCAAGGGTTTTTCGCATCTCTCAAAGGCTTGGAGATGCGGGTGACGCCCTCGACAAGAGGGAAGCACATCGGCGCCACGAGTCCCCGATGCTTCGGCGATATTGCGTTTGGTATCGCATGCGATGCACGTGATGGTCACACGAGGGCCAAGAACGCTACCAGCGTCACTGAGTCTGAGTTGTGGACCCGGGCACGTAGCGGTAGATCTCTGGTGGACAAAGTCAACATAGGGAAACTCGTCGATGTGCCCTCGCGTGCACGCAACCACGAACCGAGCTGGGATGCATGGCCTGCGCTTTGTCTCTCCGTTGCTCTGTTTCGGGCAGTTGACATGGATCCACTTGGCTAGGTCCGGTCGGCGGCCCCATCGATGTATTAGTTTCAGCTGTTGGGCACCATCGATTGG
Source organism: Actinomycetes bacterium (assembly GCA_021822605.1). Taxonomy (GTDB): domain Bacteria; phylum Actinomycetota; class Acidimicrobiia; order Acidimicrobiales; family Acidimicrobiaceae; genus Ferrimicrobium. Next base: position 20,127 of record JAKAQL010000037.1, on the reverse strand, counting down.
GAGTAGTTGCCGACAGGCTGGACATCGCAGCCAGCGAGGAAACGTGGTGGTTGGAACACCAACCCGGGTCGTGGAGTCCCTGGAGGCCTGCGGGTCATAGGGTGCTGCACGCAATTGCGTGATGTTCTGATCAGGCAAAATATGACGCACTTGCGTTAAAAGACGCGGTTCGTGGATCTCGATGCCCGGAGTCCAGACCTCAAGCCCGCGTACGATGACACTCATTCCGGGAAGGTCGACAATTGCACCGACCCCGCTCGTGGTGGTCAACTGGCTTGGGCGAATTTCACCAATCCTGGTGGGTTCTTGAGTACTTGGGTTCATTGGTGTCACGCTTGTGTCGCTTCATCTGCGTCGGTGGCGGAGTCTTCTGAGTGCTGTTGTCGGTAGACCCAAGGTGGAGCACTTTCCCAGGAGCTATCGTCCTTTCGCAGTTGGAGCAGAATCTCTGGTTCCACGTCGCGTAGGCTCATCGGAGCGCTCCACTCATCCCACGGGATTTGATCAGGGGAGCGCAGAAGCCCGGACATCGCTGCTCCTCGCTCAGCTTGATAGCCGAGCTGACCACTGAGGAGCTGTTGGCGTCTGCGGTCCCACTTCTCGAGGCGACTTTGCGTTTGGTCTCGAACGGTGGACCCCACGGTCTGAGATGCTGTCGAGTACTCCGCTCGATCACGGAAGCTCTCAACCAAGGGACCGACACTTGTCTGGTCAAGAGCGACAGACTGTGCTCCAAGATTCGGGAGTGAAGATCGATCTTGGTGGCGTATTGCGCCCACCGTGATGGCCGTTAGTCCGCGATCGAGCGCTCGATCACTAAACGGAGTGGTCGTGAGCCCTTCGACCCGACGGCCAAAAGTGAGATGTTCATAGCTGAACTGCTCGAAGTAGGCAAGATCACGAGGCCTTGACCATTGGTAGAGGGTGAGGACGAGACCGGGTCCACGCGCCGAGCGTCCCACCCGTGAACTTGCCTGAATATATTCGGCCATGTTTTTTGGTTGCCCCGTTACTATCATGACACCGAGCCGTTGAACATCCACACCCACCTGGAGCATGGAGGTGGCGAGGAGGATGTCCAGGGGGCGAGACTCTCCAGCTTGGGCCGCAGCCTTATCGTCGTCGTTGCTCTCACGTTGCCGTTTTCCCCATGCTTGTCGGGCATCAGTCGTGTCATTGCGCACATCAAATGACCGTTCGAGGTCAGCCAGTGACTGCGTAATTCGATCGCTGCGTATTCGGCTGGTGAGCTCTGCCAAGCTTGGTCGTGAACGTCGCACGACCGCGTCCTGGCGTGTCAGGCGATCCGAGACATCGTCCTCGCACAGACGACGCATCCCAGCTAGTTCGCGGGTGCTTGAGAAGTAATCGACAACGGTCATGTAGGGATCTGCGGCATCGCCATGGCGGTCAAAGAGGTATTGTCCGTACTCAAGCAATGCGGTCATGATGCGAATCTCGATGGCAGTGAGGCGTTCCCCTGGTGCCATGATGCCCCGATAGCGGCGACCTGGTCGATTGGTCGACGGAGGAACTCTGCGTGAGAAAAACGTATCTCCGGCATCAAGAACTGGGGGCGGAAAGATGGCAAGCTCACGTGCAAAGACTTGCTGTACCTGCTCACGGGCCCGCCTGACCGTAGCAGTCGAGGCCACCAGCATAGGACGTATTACCTGGCCCTTGACATTACGAGTGCAGAGTCGGTCGATCAAGGTCTCATACAGTCCCACCATCGAACCAAGGGCATCACTGATGAGATGGAGCTCGTCTTGGATGATGAGATCTGGGGGCCGAAGCCGCATCACCTCAACTGGCTGCACTCCAGGCTGTGCGTTGCGACGTCGGTGCCCGCCATCTCCACACCAATCCTGATCGGGAAACCGATAACCGTGGCGCTCACAGCGCGAATAGACGTTACCGAACAGGCTCGCCGTCGCTGCTTTCCATGGCAACTGCGCGAACTTGTCAACCGTACCAATGATGAGCGCGGGAGTGAGCCGATAGATCTCCTCATCTACGACCAGGATTGGAAGCCCTTCTTCTGAGCGTCGACCAAATTCGCATCGCCCATCTGGGTCCCCACAGAAGCTATAGAATCGCCGACTCAACCGGTCGACCTCGGTGTCCCGAGATCCCTGAATAGGTGCTCCACACCAGGGACAGTGACCAAATTGAACAAGACCCCCGGATTGACCTTCAGCATCTGACGTCATTCTTTCACGCTGGTCGCACGCCTCTTCGAAAGTATTCGGGGTAACAGCAGATCCGACCCAGAGGCCGACACGAACTGGCGTCTCGCCAAAACGGGCATCGCCCTGTGCAAGATGACTGCGCCGAAGAAGCTCGCAGGCACAGATCAAGGTCGTGGCTCGTTGAAACTGCTGAGCGGTCAAGAGACGCAGTGTATAACGCATCAGGACCGCTACACCGTCACTTCCGTCGCGCGCCTCAGTCCCAGTGCCTACTGTACCCTGGAGCCGTCGGATAGCGATGGTGTAGGCCACGAGACCCAGATAAGCTTCGGTCTTTCCACCACCGGTTGGGAAGAAGAGCAGTTGGGCCTCGGAATCTCCCAGAGGTCCACGCTTTGCATCCGGATGTAGGGGATCGGTGAGACCCGCTAGACATAGCAACACAAAGGCCAGCTGGAAAGGACGCCAGCTTCGATTCGAAGGTACGTCAAGTTCTTGAAAGACCTCACTGACCGCGAGTGTCGAGTCTTGGATCCGTCGCTTAACCAATTCACTCCGCAGGCGCTGGAGCGCCATAGCTTGGTTCGCAAAGCGAAACGCATCCAGTGCCATTTCGTCATCTCGGAGTAGCTCGATGGCTCGAAGGAGGCGTGATGCGATATCGCGGGCTCGATCGACCGCACTCACCGCTACCTCTTCAAAGTGACGAATTTCTGGGTCCTGAACGATGCGCTCCTCTTGGCGATCAAGCCAGAGGCGATAGTTCGTTACGAGCGGAATGAGTGCCTGGTACATCTTTTGGCCGTCGCAGGTCGGATCCCCTAGTATCTTCATGTCGGTCACCAACCCTTCTGCTTCTGTGGACTCTCCCGCATCGACTGCGGGCACCTCGGCGGACGGAAAGCAGGTAGTTCGAAGGCGCCAGGCACGACGCTCCCCCTGGCGCACGTCAGCATCCACGGCACAATGGCGACCGGTTGCATACAGACGCTCAGAACGATGGAGCAGCGCAAGATGGCGAAGCTCAGAATCGGTTTCGTCGTGTTCTGACGGCAGATCCGGATCATTGTGGCCCAGGAAGATCGCCTCATTGGTCGGACTAGTGACCGTCAACTCCACTTGGAACAAGCGGTATTGATCAGGAAGCTCCCGAGCCCAGGATTGTTCGTTCACGATCGCGAGTTCTACGAGCTGACGCTCTCCGTGCTCGCGAACCTTCCAGCGCAGGATAACTCCGTCCTGAGTACCATCAATGATCCTTGAGTCCTCCAGGCCAGAGGACTTCATGGTCACTTGACCCGCACTTGATTGCCTTGTTGTATTGGCTGGGAGCAAGGGCACCATGATGGTACCACCCGCTCGGACTCGGTGCCAGACGCGCTGTGCGTTGCCTGTCGCAGTGACTTGAGTAGTTGATTCATGGCGCTCGTATCGCCCCCATGACGCGGTAACGTAGAGCTCCTGTACCTCCATCGCCACCGTGCAGACCAGGCCGATGGATGAGGCGGCGATTGCTCGCTCACCAAGCGAGACCGCCGGTGCCCTCTCAGGGACTTCCTCCTCGCCGCCTGTTGCGAGTTCGCCAGGCTCTAGCAATTCGGTAGCATCTTCTGGCTCGAGCATTTCGGGTGCGTCCATGGCGGGCTCGTTTGGTTCTCGCTGCGTGGACTCTGCCAACAGGGAGGCCCTTAGGCGGAGGGGGTCAAGCACTCCAAGTAAATACCGATCGCTTGGCTTTGTCCCGGCACGTAATTCCTCTTCGGGTCCATCCCAAGGGCCAACGAGATCACGTTCGAGAAGGTTCTCCAGTTCGGCTCTCACCTGTTGTCCGGTCGAGGTTGTTGCCTGGGGTTCCAACGAGGGAGAGATCTCGCTTGTATTCATAGGTTGAGATTAGCGGCTCGCAAGAGGGCTCGCGAATCCGCTCACGATGTAAGTATCGCTCGGCAGGGCCAAACAGCGGGACCCATGTCGTCACTCGTGATTGTTTGGATCCCGTCGAATGGACTCTCGACCAAGGCAGATTGTGATAGCTTTCCGAGCGGTAACGAGGACCGGACGAGCTGCATCCTTTCTCACAATTCGCGCTTCCTCTCGTGCCATCTCCCGAGGGACGCGACGTCGGCCATGCTCAACACTGGGATCTGGATCGAGCTTTGCTTCTCGACTGTCTTGATCATTCGGAGTAGGCGGGTGGGTTCACCAGGGCGTCTCTATCGTCTTGCCCTGCGATGATTTTCGCGCAAGAGCCGATCCAAGACTTCGTTGCGTGTCTTCAGAGAGAAGGTCCAACGAATGCCGATTTTTGTCCTATGATGGCCAATCTCTGGATCGAGGTCACTCCATCCGTAAGCGGCCAAGACAGCCAGATCGATGTCGCGATGAATCTCTCTCAGGTTCTCAATCGCCGGGTCATGGATCGTTGGATCATGCACGAGGTTATAGAGACTGGTCAGGCCGGATGATCTCTTAAGCATCAGTTTGCGGCGTTCCTCATCGAGCATCTGCCCGAGGAGTTCGAGGTCCCCAGTGAGCGAGGGCCTTGGAAAGGTGAGAAATACGTCTGTTGGCGCGTACCGAATGTCGGTTCGCATCGTTGAGGTGTAGCGGATGACCCAAGACTGATGCGCGTTTGAGGAGAGCAGCGCGAGGGATGCGAAGTCGTCAAAGGCGAAGACGACGCACGCCTCCGAGAAGACTTGTCCGGTTGGTAACCTTACTGGTAACAGAACACTACCCACCCTGGAGATCGCGAGTACGTGATCGAGGGAGGCAATGGCCCCTTCGAGCCCTTGGCGGTATTGCCAGAACTTCCACCATTCATACACCATTCTGGGATAGCGGACCGCATCCTTTCGCATCCTGTCTGGTTTAACGTCCCTAGTCACCTTCGCCCAGGGTTCGGAATATTGCTGAGCTCGCATCTGATCCCACTCACGGAAATTGATGATCCACCGACTGGCTGAGGAGTCCGGACGTTGGTTCAGGTCCTTACCTATCACAAATGGGAAGAGGACCTCCTTGTTGCGCGGATCGAGGCGAATCATTGCTTGTGCCTCCTCTTCGCTCATCGTAAAGCCGAGCCCAAGAATGTTGGAACCCTGAAATGCCAGGCCATCATTCTCATCGAGGCGTTCGGGTCGGCCAGATTCGCTCAGATAGGGTTGGAGGTCGATGGTGAGCCGCGGAACCGGTTCGTCATCAAGAACTGGCTCAGATTTCATCGGCGCTCTCGTGAGCCAGACCTCGATGATGCTAAGGTTTGCACTCTTGCTCGGCCACGGATGCTCACTCGTTGCGCGCCTCATCTTCCATCCGCGCCGCTCGAGCTGTAAGAGACCGGCCCGCAAAGTGCCACCTTCAATGAGGGAATTGGTACTCACGAAGGCGAGTTGCCCCCGTGAATTCAGCAGGGCCTCGGCGCGCAAAACAAAACGTGCGGCAAGATCTGCACTTCCTTTGATGCCGTTGCCTTCCCATGCAACCAGCCAAGCGAGGTAGTCATCGCCCAGTGCTCCGGATATTTTCTTGCCGCCAAGAAACGGCGGATTACCGACAACGGCATCAAATCCCGGATCACCCGAGTCGGCAAAGATCTCCGGGAAGGCAAGCGGCCAGTGCAGGGGTTGTCGTGGCTCCTTGTTCGGAGGTAATCCCTTGTTTAGGTAGGCGGTGTAGGGGGCAAGGCGCTCGACGCTCCAGCCTACGCCGGGAGCGCTTCGACGCAAAGGCTCAAGCATCGCCTCTCGCTTGGCTGCGGTGTTCGCCGCTACGGCGGCATGCAGGCCAGCCCCAACGAGGGCATCTGCGACGAGGGACGCCTCTTCGACATAGGACCTCGCCTCGTCGATTAAGTGCAACTTATGCTCGACATCGCGCACCTTCAAGACTGGGGTTGCGGCAATCTGGCGGCGCTTATCCGCTGCAAGCTCAAGCCGATCTTGCCAGTTGTTGTCAAAAAGTGGCAGTCTCAATTCTGTGGTCGAGTATGGATCGGGTGAGCCAAGGGTCAAATGCTCAAGCTGATACATCGAGGACAGTCCAAGGAGTGAGTCCCCACAGACGATTCTGTCATCGAGGAAACCAAAGGGTCGCTCTTGATCCATGGTCAAGAGCCACAGAGAGAGCTTGGCCATCTCTGTCGCCAGCGGGTTGATATCAACCCCATAGATGCAGTGTTCCGCAACCTCCTGGCGTGCTCGCAGCACGATGGCAGGGATCTCTGTGTCAGCGATGGCTTGTGCTCCTTGGGGTTGGCCAAGTGCCTCGAGAACACCTTCTTGTGCTCGGGCTTCTACGAGACGATCCGCCAGATATCGACAGGTTGCCACCAGAAAGGCTCCACTGCCCATCGCGATATCTGCCACCCGAAGCTTGAGAATCTCAGACGAGGGACGAAGAACCCACTGCGAGGAGTCAAGCGTTTCGAGTGGTCCTGGTCGATAAACTAATGGCTCCAATGCGTGAGAGACGACCTCTTCAGCGAGCGAGCGAGGGGTATAGTGGGCTCCGGTGGACGCCCGGCGATAGGATGGAACTACTTGTCTTGCGCCCTTTGGCAAGACAACAGCCGCGCCTCGGTCGTCGAGCTTGAGTAGTCCGACGAGAGGGCTGAGGCGACTCGCTATGTCAGTCCCGAATTGGTCGGCCAAGGAGGAGTGTGTTGCCGGGTTAACACGAGAGTGATCGTCAAGAATCCTCTTCGCTCTGGCGATCTGTGTTTCCGTAACCGACCTCGCGCCAAGATAGCGAGTCACCACCCAACTGAACAGACGCTCATCATCGACTCTGTCGCGGTCAAGGACCGCAAGGACTTCGTTCAAAGGCACTGAATAGAGAGCGTTTCTGGCTGCTTGATGGAGCATAAGAACCGGCTCGTCAAGAGTTTGCACCTCAAGTTCGAGGAGTCCTTCGTAGACGTAGCCAATCTGCTCGACGTCGAGCGATCGAAAACTCAATTGTCGCCGCACACCGTTCACTGTGACGTACTGGACGGCTCGGAGCATGGCAAGGATCGTCGCGTCATCGATGGGGGGTGGTGCCCCTCCGATATCCTCGAGCCAAGGGAACCGATCAGGGTCAAAGAGAGTGCCTCCATAGGCGATGAGTCGAAGGTCCTCATGGGCCACCCCAACATGGAGCGCCCGGGAGATTGCGAGGATCCGGTGCCAAGCTCCGGTGCGGTAGCGGAGAGTCTGTTGGCCAAAGAGTGACTCTCGATGTTCCAACGCTTCGACGAGTCGGCTGATGGAATAGGAACGATCATAGAGTTCATTGTCGCTTGGCAACAAACGGCGCTCCTCGGCGAAGAACAGGAAGAGTATCCGCATCAGTACGGTGACGACCCCAGCGTAGAGATCGTCGTCAGATACATCATCGAGAAAAGGATCTTCGCTGTCTCGACTGAGCACATCGAGGCGCCCTACAAGCATGAGGGCTGCCTGGCGAACCTGGCGGCCAAGTTGGTCTGTGATCTCCTCTTGGGCTTGCGAGCTCTCTTCCAACAGAGCCGGAAGTTGCTCTGCTGTCCTGACGCCGAGAAAACGATGACGACCCAACAGCGCAACGAAGCCCCGAAGAGTTTCAGGCTCTTCAATCCAAAGGCTTGCATCCCAGACTGCTGACCCCATCGCCCTCCCCTGAGGTGCCCAGACGACGGCCCACCAGCGACCGTCGGTAACGAGGCCAAGCGGGATATCACGTGTTCGAAGAAGAACGGCCAGGCGCTCCACCGGACTAGCCGACCAGGTGTTCTCGATCGTTCGGACGAGAGGGTGCTGTCCCCATGGGATACGAAGGCCGAGCAACCGCCAGGGGCCAACGGAGTCCTCATCAGCGACTTCAGGGTCTTCGTTGACATCAGAATCAGTAGGCGATTCGCCTTCAGCCGAGTCACTCTGGGGCGTAAAATACGAGAGGTCTACCCCAGAGCTGTCGCCCTCATCGTTCTCCGTAAAAAAGGCGAAGCTAGCACGCAAGAGAACTCCATACTCTGGAACAGTCTCGCTGAGATTGACAGGTATCTCCTGGTCCATGCGTAAGGCACTGGTCCAACCTAGCAGCTCGCGCAAGACTAGGTCGATGAAGTCCGCCCTAGTGGCTCCGCCAGTTTGCAACATCTGGTTCAGTGCAAAACCGAGATCGTTACGCCTTTGACGGTCAACCGCTGGCATCCCGCTCGGCCAATACCTCTCGATGACTGGCGTGGTAAGAAAGGGTCCCGATATTTGGATCAGATTGAGCCAGTCGGCCGAACTTACCCGTCCACTAACCATGTTCGCTCGCATTGGCAACGAGTACGACTGCGGCTGGGAAGGTGAGATCCTTCACATCACGGTAGCGACGCTCGATACGGTCGCGCTCCGCGAGACGCTCGATCTCGAGGCTATCAAGTCTTTCGCGCCAAACCTGGCGATCGCGTTCGTATTGCACACGTTCTGGTTCGTCGAGCTCATCGAATCGAAGTTGAAGGGGGGAGGGTTTCGCTTCAAGCATCGTGGTGAGCGCGGTATGCATGTGTTGGGCAATTCGATCCACCTGATCTAACTCCTCGCGTTGGCGAATCTCCAGTAGTTTGCTCAGGCTCTCAAGATGTGCCTTCCCTCTCGCACTCACGTCGTCACTTAGCAGTGGGCTCAGCTCAGCCCACTGGACAAAGAACCGCTCCTTTGTATCAATGGGAGCATCGATGCAAGAACCCGGATCAAGAGCCCCCTCCACAATGTCACGAAGTTCCCCATAGCGGCGACTCTCTAACTCTAGCCTTCTCGAGCGGCCAACTTCTGGAATCGCTCGCGCTGCCAGAATGATCTCCTCATGGAGACGCGCTCCATCGGCACCGACGAGGACGAACCGAGTTACCACCACGACAAGAAACTCTCCAGGTCGGATCTCGGCAGGAAGCGGCGCTTGGATGCCGGTGACGCGACTGAGTGTGGTCTGTTCTCCCCAGATTGCACTTCGCAACAGACGCTGTGCCTGGCTGACGAGCCCCCACTCAAGGTGAGCATGTACGACGTCTGCGTTAGCCAGCTTGGGGTCGAAAGTAATCGGGCGCCGGATCGACGGATCGAGGGGGTCTTCGATGCCTGTCACTGTGCGCTCCCATCCTCGGCTCAGTTCGGGGATTGCAAAGGTCCCATCGCCATTGTCGATAAGGTCGGGCTGGCTAGCTAATCCAAGGGCTGTGTCGACGAGTCGGCGGATATTCTTGGGTGCCACATGCAGTTCATGAATACTTTGGTCGAGCTGTGCTCGCAATCGTGCTATCTGTTCACGAAGACCTCGTTCCGCCTGAAGCAGCTGCGTTCCCTTTGGCTCGCTACTAAATGGATCTTGACGGGGCTCTTGGCCAAGCATGACGGCTTCAACGGCTTGAGCAAGGATTGCATTCACGGGACCCAGATCGGCACGCGTCCTAGCCACTTTCTCGGCAACTCTACTCAGAAACTCTAGGTCTGCATCATAGGAGTTGGTGGAGGGATCTCTCCAGCCTGCGCCGACGAAGTGTGAAACATGAACTGGTCGAGTCTGCCCAAATCGATCAATCCGACCAATCCGTTGTTCAAGACGATTTGGATTAAAGGGAATGTCATAGTTGATGATTCTGCAACAATGGGCCTGAAGATCAATACCCTCGCTTGCAGCATCGGTAGCAAGAAGGATGCGCAGCTCGTCGCGCTCTGGTGAGGCCTGAAAGGCTGCCTTCACTTGCTCCCGTTCGTGTTCGGCCATGCCACCATACAACATCTTCAGGTGATTATCGCCCAATCCACGAGCCTGCAGAATATCGAAGAGCCACTGTTGAGTGTCTCGATACTCGGTGAACACAACGACGCGCTCGTCGCTCCACGTCCCGCCTGGCCGACAAATCTCGTTGAGCTCCGAAATCAGTCGCTCTGCCTTCGAATCGGCGGGACTCGCGTGCACGTTCGCCCATCTCATCAGCTGTGCCAGGAGATCTCGTTCGGCGGAGTCCAACACCGTTGCTGAAGCCTTCAAGGCGATGCTTTCGGCGCTCGAGCCTGGGCTGTCATCGGGTTCATCTTCAGAGTCGTAGTCGAAGGGAATTTCAGGCTGAGACCTGTCCGTGGCGGAGGAACCATTCTGCACCGTTTGCGCATGACATTCCAAGGTCTTCTGAAAAGCCGTCGGAGACGAGAAGAACCGTTTCTTGAGGAGTATGGCCACGAACTCGTTGTGTTTGGCACCTGAACTCGACACGAGCCGCGAGGTATATTCGGTGAGCAGGCGATAGCCTTCTCGTTCCGCATCGCTGTATTCGACTTCGATTGCTGTTACGGGCAAGCGTTCTGCGAATTCGCGTGTCCCCTCAGCGCTCACAACATCGTCTTTCAGCCGACGAACAAGCACCTCTTGGAGGAGTTTTGGATCTGGCGTGACTCCACGAACGAAACGTTGCGGATCTACCATGGCCAGCAAGGCTTCCCACGACTCAGGATAACCGTTATGTGGTGTCGCGGAGAGAAAAATTCGATGCTGGGTGTGGTCACTGACTCGTCGTACCGCGGCTGTCTGTTGGCTATCAACGGCATAACCCCGATTGCCCTTCGCAGGAGCTGGTGGGGCACAGTGGTGAGCCTCGTCGACGACCAGCATGTCAAAGAAACCCCGCTGGCGGGTGGTATTGTTGAGTACTTCGTCCATAAGACGCTGAACTCTGGGGCTCCGCAGCCAACTGAGACTGATAATCGTGCGGGAATAGACGTTAAATGGGTTCGCCAACAAGCCATGTGTTCTACGGAGGACTTTCAGGGCAGCCGAGTCGAGCACCGTGAAGTCCAGCCCGAACTTGTCTCTCAGTTCTTCGTGCCACTTGCGGGTGAGTGATGCGGGGCAGACGATGATAATCCGGCGAGCTCGATGCCGGAGAAGCATCTCCTGGATCACCAACCCGGCCTCAATGGTCTTTCCCAGGCCCACATCGTCGGCAACCAGCAATGAGACCCGTGGCATCGCCAATGCTTTGGCGGCTGGCTCCAGTTGATACTCCTTGATCTGGATACCAGATCGAAACGGCGCCTGTAGGGTTCGCGTATCTGCTGATGCGACACTTCCCCATCGAAGGGCATCAAGCAACGCCCCGAGTTGATCCGGCGAGTCCCATCGCTCTGGTTGGGGGACATTGGGCAGCGCACCGGCAGGCAGAATCGACCGTCCGGGTTCGATGTCCCAGACCACCCTCAGTTGTTCGCCAAGATCATCTTCCGAAACTGACATCAGCGAAGCAACGGTATGGCCAGGAAGTCGATTGCTCGATAGCTCGTCCTGTGGCAGCTCGGTGGTATCGAGGTCCGACACCACCCACTTTTGCCCACGGACCTGTACTAATGCTCCGACTTCAAGAGGTTCTTGCGCCATCCAACTCAAGGGTACCAGGGATCAGGGGTCATCCAACTCCGAGGTGTCGCACAATTCGATTCCTCACCCTCTAATCCGAACGAGCAGATGCCCACGGTGGGGTTCCCGCAGACACTCTCCGGGCTGTTATGAATAGGCGTATACTCACCGAAACTCGGGCCTTCCGCAACGGTCAGGCACGCGATAGTTCAACGATGGAACCACATAGAAGTGAAATAATCTACCAGAGATTAACCTACTACTGTGGATGTTCCAGCATTGTCGCTACTACCAGTAGACGACTGGAACGATTTGCGTGCCCTCCTCGCACAAGGTGGCGAGCTCGCAGGGTTCGCAGACTATATCGCGGAGTCACTTTGTACGCATCTCGGGCAGGATTGGCTAGCGGACTATAAGAAGCGCGAGAAAGGATACTGGCTGACGGCCCAGCTGGCTCAATTTTGGAATCCGAGGCGCTGGGATTTGCTAGATCTCGCACTGTCCTTCGACCTTTTGCGTGGTCAGAAGGGGATGGAGTCTTTACTTAAGCAGCTCAGGAATAACCCTAGCTCGATCTCCCAAGCTGGGGTCCAGATCAGGCTCGCCCGCCTCGAATTTCGACGCAGCAGCACGGTCTCGGTGGAGGAGCCAGCTGAGCACGGAACTTGGAAGCCTGATTTGATCGTGAAAGTGGAAGGTGAGCGCGCAATGCGAGTGGAATGTCGAAAGCTCAGCATTGGGACTAAAGCGCTAGAGGTGCAACAAGATCGTAAGCAACCATTCGATCCATGGACGCGAATCGGAGACGCCCTCCATGAGAAGGCAGCCCAGGTTTCGCAAGATAATGGATGGATTTGTATGGAACTTGACGACGGATCATTTGGACCAAATGGATGGATGACAGGTAATTATGTGGGTAGGTCATTTGAGGAAGTTGCAGCGGATATTTACCTGAAGGTGCACCAATTCCTGAAGGCGTCGCCCGCGGTTGCTGGGGTGGTTCTGCTGACGCGCCCTGACCTCGACTCTGCCCACAACTCTGCCCACAACTCCACCTCCACTGCACGCACCGGGGACGTCGTTTCTACCATATCGATCGCGGCGTCTGAAGCGCACCTATTCACACTCTGTGGCTCTCGGGCGTCAAAGGTTTTCGTCGTGCCGGCCAGGAGTGATCAGGTAACCCAGGTGACTGCCTGGCGGGACCTCTTCTCTTTAGACCCCAGCTGGACTGAGTGGGCTTCGGAGGAGTTGCTTGGGAGGGAGATTGATTGCGTCTAGATGTCCTGGTGGGCCAACACCCTACAGAGGCTCGGTGATTGCGCGTGCCTTGTTCTCATAAGACCAACGTATGACCGCAACGACTCAAGCTGCCTCAACCAATCTACCATAGACTCTAGAACTTCCATGTAACTTGGTGAACCGTCCATCGCCGAACCGACGGTTCAGAAATGCTCGTCTGGCGTTGGATAGACGCGACAGTGCACCCAACACCGTCCCCTCATCCACGAAGACGAGAGGTCGAAGTAGGCGCGACGGGACGGGCTAGCCATCTCCGAGAGGTGGCGCTTAGCGAGCGTGGCCCCGATCGCGTCTTGGCGAGTGAGCAGCCAGCCCATCGCTGCGTAGGCCTCGTAGGTCCCGACGTCGTCGAGACCGACGTCCGAGACGAGGGTTGTGTCCGAGCACCACGACACCGTGGCACGCTTGGAAACCGGACGCAGCGCTTGAGCGAGCACCAGCGCGAAAGCGATCTCGCGCTCCTTGCAGGCCGGACCGAGCAGGTCGGGAAGCCCGAGCGCCCGTGCCTGGGCAGAGAGGGAGGCGAGATGACCGTTAGGAAGGGAACGCACCGGCTCGAGACCCCCACCGTCGACGAGCAGCGTCTTGCCCGAGAGCACAGCACGCAGCGGATCGATCGCCGGTGGGGGGAGCGCCGAGAGATTGGCCAGCGTCTCGTGGCGAACCTTCCCCGCCTCACGAGAGGAGCGACGAAGCGGGTAGATTCTCGACTCCGATGGACCAGACTGTGTGTCGTAATGGTGCACGACCTCAGCCACATGCATGGCGCCATAATGCCGGGTCAGACCGTGGTCATACCACAGGTGAAGTTTCAGAGCAAGCACGCTCTTGGCTACACCGACAGACCCGCTGATCCTCTTCATCCAGCTCAACGGGTCACATCAGCAGGCCCGGCAGCAAGGGTAAATTCAGGCTTATGCCACGCCGGGCGGCGGTTACGCCACTCATCGGCAGGAATGACAGTGAGCTGAGATCACCCGGATAACGCCGACTGGGGGTGGGTCGGCAAGCGATATACCGGGCCGCCTCGGAGAACGCTCTGTACATCCGGTATTGGCACCTATCGGGCAATGCGGTGGTGGTCGACAGATCCGGTCATCATGGCCGGGACCGTGCCCCGACCGTATGAATCTCATATGCGCTCTTCAAAAATCCAGGAGCGTTCAAAGTGGTCTTTACGTCACTTCGTAAGATCAGCAATCTCAGCTTCTAGCTGCCTGCAGTCGGCATTCAGCGTCTTCCTGTCTTGCTTGGCCTTTCGCAGCTCGTCGGTTTCGTCCGTCATTGTGAATTCTCCTACTAGTTCGAGTTCGCAGCTTCAGAGGCCGAGATCGGTGGCACAGGGGTTGGCAGTGATGGCGGTGAACCGCAGTTACCTACCTGGTAAGCGGTGGCGACGTAGCCGTAGGCGGTCGTGACATAAGCGTTCGCCTGAGCTATGTAGCCGTTCGTCGTGGATACCGCGTTGTTGATGTCACCATTGGCGGTAGAGATAGCCGATTGGACTTGGCCCTGCGTGGGCGTACCGTTTGGTACGTACTCAGGCATGTTCGCCTCCGCCGATTGGAGCGTGCTGAAGTCGCTCTGTAACTGTGTAATGTCCGACTGCACTGACGCTACATCGGGAAGTACGTTGTCGGTAGCATCTCCCTCTACATTGTCGGTAGCATCTCCCTCTACGTTATCTTGAGCATCGCCAGCAACATTGTCTTCCGCTTCAGAGCAGACCCCGTTCCCACTGCCGGTGCCGTACTGCTTGGCTAGCTCTTCGGTCGTGACCAAACGCGCTTTGGTCCTGGCAAGGGCGTTCTGTTCGCTGACCACCGCCGGTTGGGTGTTGCTGACATCGGTCGCCAGTTGAGACTCATCGCTCGTCAACTGCGAGAGATCTCCGGTTACCGTACTGACAGCGTTCCGAATGGCCTGCCTGTTTGAACTGGCCTGAGCAGCAGCAGCCTGAGCTTGTTGTTGAGCCTGCTGTGCAGCTTGGAATGCCTGTTCGTTTGAGTTTGCGGTACTGTTAACCTCGGTTACTTCACGGTTGTATTCCCCCACTGTACCTGGTACGAGGACGAGGTTAGAGAACTGCCCGTTGGACTGCTGGAAGGATATGGACACCCGAGAAGGCGTGACCGTACCAGAGACGTTATTGCCACTGAAGTCGAGGTTCACCGACCCTCCTGACACCGTACCACTAAAAGAAGCCGATGAGTTGTGTACAGAGTCTCCCGAAGATGACAGGTACGTGTCGCTTAGGGAGCCTGAGACGCTGTTGCCGGTAATTGTCCAGGTGAGAATCGCAGCGCCTTCCGACGCATTCGGGGTAACCCATGATCTTGCCAACTCTGTGCCACTGCCCGCTTTGGAGGTTGCACTCGATGATCCACAAGACGCCAGCACCAATGCACAAGTTGCCACTAGCGCCAGCCCCATCCTATTCATTGTCCTCCTTTGTCTAACGTTAAGCGACTGATTTAGCCGACTTCGGTGTCTGCACCAAGAAGTGGACGTACCGTCATCGTAGCACTACTGCCGCACGTTGATCCGACGCGATTGCTTGCCAGTTGGGCCTCTAGGAGAGACGATGACGGTGAAGCCACCAGAGACATGCTCGCGATGCGATCTACGTTCCTGGAGGCGGCATTCACCTCTGGCATCGAAGCCTATACCGCTGGCATAGAGACAGGTTGATGCACCTCTTCACCCACCGCGCTCATTATCTTTTCTATTCCACCCAGCCTGTACAGGAGAGATGTGTTTTGACCGTGATGTCGACTCTGAACGGGCAACATCACTGCAGCTCGACAACGAGGTGCCGGGCCTTGGCAGGTATCAGGCCGCTCGTCGGGTCATGCGTACTCTCTTCCTTGATACAGCACCCGTTGGGAACCAGGCGAGCCGCGGTATCGACGAGGGGGCCGCACGGCTTGGTTGCGTGATGCCCGGTGAGTCCCCACGCTTTGTTGATGATGCTTTGCGTCGACTCGTTGAGCGCTCGACCTATCTCAATGAGGACCAAGGGCGCTACTGGCTTGATGTGCAGCCTACGGTCACCCAGTTAGCCGCTGAACGATCTGAGCGCATCCGTCAAGACCTAGACGCACTACATGCAGAGCTTGCCAAGCGCATGCGACGAGTCTTGCAACACTCCTCGGCCCAACTGAGGGCCCACTCCTTCCCGAGCGACCCAGCTGATGTGGCTGATGAGCCAACCACTCGTTTGGTCATCATCGGACCCGAACACCCTTGGAAGAAACCCAACGGCGAGCCAAGCCCGGCCATTGCCTTTGCCAACGAAGTCCTGGCCTCTCGGGGAGGATCTGTCCCAAGGCGCTACCGCAATACCCTCATCTTTTTGGCTCCAGATGAGAACCGCTTAAATGATCTCCTTGACAACGTCGCACGATACCTAGCCTGGGAGTCGGTGATCAAAGACAAGGATGACCTTGATTTGAGCCCGAATCGGGTTCGCCAGTGTGAGAGACAAATGGGCAATGCAAGTGACCGTGTCAATGCCCAGATCAACGAGACCTTTGCGAAGTTGATCTTCCCGGTCCAGCCTGATCCAACTAGCCCCCTCGTCATGCGCGAACTCTCCCTCAGCGTGGCAACCAGTGAGAACCTCCTTGACAAGGCAGAGGGAAGGCTTCGCCGAGAGGATGTAATCATCCCAGTCCTTGGCCACAGCATCTTGCGAGCAAAGCTCGATGAGATTCCACTCTGGCCAGAGGGATCAATCACCGTAAGCCAGCTCATTGAATACTTCGCGAGCTATCTCTACTTGCCACGGGTCATGGGTCCAACAGTCCTCCTTCGCTGTATTGAGAGCGGCGTCAACCAGCTCATGTGGCGTGAAGACTCCTTTGCCTATGCCGAATCCTACGACGAGATTCATGAGCGCTACATTGGTCTCAAGGCTGGGGAGGGGATCTCGCTCGTTGAGGGTGATCCAGGAATGCTGGTTCGTCCAGACCTGATCGTTGACCAACTCGAAGCCGATCGTCAACGGGCGGGTGACCAAGGCATCAGCGCTCTACACGAGCAAGAGTTGGCTCCTGAGTCTGTCGTGATACCACGAGCACCGCAGCGGCCCAAGCGCTATCATGCGAGAGCTGAACTTGATCCGCTGCGGGCAACGGATGCCTCGAGAATCTACAATGAGGTGATCTCGCATCTGACTGGCTCTATCTCTCGGGGGGGGTCGGGTGAGGGTCTATCTCGAGATCGAAGCTGTCGACGATGAAGGCTTTGATGACAGCGTCATCAGGACTGTGCGGGAGAACGGTACAACACTCGGGTTCCAAAGCCAGGGGTTTGAGGACTCATTGGCGGTGGGTTATGGGCGAGAATTCGCAACCCGAGTTCGATCTTGTAATCGAGGTATCGACTGGGTGTTTCCGCTCCAGGGAAACGAATCTCAGTTTTTGAACCAGTCCTCTAGGAAACCCGGGGTAAATCGTTTGGCCGTTCGCAGGACGGGCGATACCAGATCGGATTCAGTCACCTCACATGCAAACTAGCTCCAGCGCAAAGAGCCTCCTATACAACTTCTAGCCACCTACTAGTCTGTCTAGCATGGTGGAGCTAAGTAGGTTAAAGCGAGTCAAGTTGCTCAGCGGAGTCCTGGACGCATTCAAGGCAGACCCGCAATGGACTAACGACAAGATCAACCTTGTCCTGACAGAATACGGGGCTGACGGGGCATTTGAGGAGAATCCAAGTTACTATTGGGATAGCGTCACGAATTCCTTACGTCAGATCAGTAGCGAAGGCCTGTTAGAACTTGCGGACTTTCTTGGCTTGGCATCCCAAACGAAGCCAAATCCGCCTCTGCAATCACCAAGTCTCTGGGAGCCAGATCTTATTAGAGTCTTCCTTTCCCACTCAGCTCACCACAAGAAATACGTTGCAGAGATCTCAGTACAACTACGCCATTGGGGTATCCATGGCTTTGTTGCCCACGAAACAATGACTGTAGCGGTGGCATGGCAAGGACAAATCGAAGCTGCACTCCAAAGCTGCGAATTTTTTGTCGGCCTTGTCCATACAGATTTTAATAATAGTCCGTGGTGCAATCAGGAAGTAGGATGGGCGTATGGACGTAATCTGCCAATGTACTTTCTCAGAATCGGCTCGGATCCACAAGGTTTCCCGGCCTCCTTACAGTGGCCCAGTGTGTCACGCTCATCGGCTGAGGAAGCTGCCAAGTCGATTGCATTTTGGGTGGCTAAATCTCCTGAGCACACCAACCTCATTACGAGTGGACTAATCCGTGCACTTTCTAAAGCCCGTTCCTACATAGCTGCCAACAGGATCGCAATTGACATAGTAGAAATTGATCACTTGACTCCGGAACAGTGGAAACAACTTGACCAAAGTATCATGACAAATGATCAAATATATCCATCCCACATCGCATGGGAAACGCTTATACCGTTCTATGATAAACATCATCGTGCGATGCCTCTGTAATAGGTTAAGGCCTGATCGCTACGGTGGCAGTTGCAATACCCTTAGTCCCACTTACTTGCATAGGGTAGTCCTCCAGTTGGTGTAGAACACGCGACTGCGAGTGCAATTCTTCCCGCAAACACTCTAATCCCTGCACCGGTGACATTCCTCGCACTTAGGCTCCATGCTGGCAAGCCCAAAGCAGTTACTGCACTTCCAGACCCCATTGCTCGGCTGTGTATTCTCGCTAACTCTGCCACCCATTCTCGCTGAAGTTTGCCACCCCCTAGTGTCCCTCCTCAGAAGTTTGCTGAGAAACAATAGGAGCCAGATATTTCTGCATAGAAGCGAAGATCTCGTCGGCGCTCTTGGTCCAGATGTGTACCCAACGACGCACTGACCTCTCAGCTGCCTATTTCCGGCCCAGCGACTCCCAAAACCTAGCGCAGCGCTAGCTCAAAGTACTCAACATTGGCGACAGCTGCGTTCAACTCCCGGTAGGGCACTGGTCAAGTCGTCTCCAAGCACTACGAGTCTCACGGTGAGTAACCTCACGAGTCGAGGTTGCCCTCAAAAGCTATGGGTACCTGAGACCGAGGAACCTCCTTGTTCACTGAACCCCTGAGGTAGCTACGAAGGAACCCTTGAGCAGTGAACCTGGTGATGGGTCGGGGACCACTGACAAACACCCAGAAGCCTGGTTCTTAGCAGCATCAAGTAATGCGAGAGATAGCTTGAGCTTTACCTACGTGGTACGAAAGACCGTATCGTCAGATGCCACACCCTCGGGCGGAGTTGCGCTATCACGGGCCTTTAGCAATGTCGTGGTCCATTCCATGGCAGGAACTCTGCACCAACGAATCAGCATTCGACAACAACCGGTCCGTGACTCTCGCTTGGATCCCATGTCCCAAGCTTCTATGCTGCGCCCAGATCTCGGTGTCAGCGGCCTTCTTCTGACCCAGGTTCAGCGCTAAGAACTTACTCTCCAGGACAAGTCCATCGGGACATTAGTGTTCTGATGCCACAGAGCAAGCCCTCATCGCTACCCCGCGCCAAGGAGAGCAAGGTCTATGTTGCTGGTGGATTGGAAGGTGCCCGTTCGGAGCTCCGACGGACTCTCGCCCTATCAGACTCTTGGCAACGACCTAGGCTCGCTCGTCGGTTACCCTCCACCGTGATGGTTGAGAACATCATTGCATCACTTCTTGCTGGCACATGCCTCCGATCACTCATCGAGTGATGCTCGCCAACTCCCTCGTACAACAGACCCCGTCCACAACTCTGGATCCAGGCGTCACCCTGCTAGAGAACCTCCCACAACCCATCTCGGCCTCCCTCTCCCCAGCGCCTCTGCACGGGTTCATCGAAACCAACGGAGCACATCGAGACCAACGGAATCTACCCGAATCCCTAACTGCCAAACCCAAGCCCACCGCGCACCGAATGTCTGAGGCTGAGACGCTCACACACATCATTGAAATCATCGATGACGATACGGTCAGCCTCATAGAACGCAGCCCTTGCAATCATGGCCTCGAAGAGGCGGCGTTGTTCTCTCGGGGTAAACGAAGTGAGTTGATCGATCACCCCCTCATCGCAACCGACTCCCGGATAGTGGGCCAAGAGGTCACCAACGATTGAGTCAGTGATGAATCGTGACTGCTCTGGGGTCGGAGCTTTGATCGAAAAGACAAGAAAGCGACTGAGCAAGGACCTACTGAGTCGATCGAGACTATTGGCCGTTGCAATCCAGATGACATGACTCGCGTCGATCCCAAGCGGTAGGTAGGAGTCCCGAAAGTGACGTGCCGTCTCTGGC
>JAKAQL010000036.1 GCA_021822605.1 Actinomycetes bacterium | reverse complement strand
TATCGGTCCGGGAGATCTATGCCACCCTCCTTGATGAGGGGATCTATCTGGCCTCAGTACCCACGATCTATCGGATCCTAGCCGAGGCTGGTGAGACTCGGGAGAGGAGACGCCAAGCAACCCACCCCGCTAGGGTAAAGCCAGAGCTCTTAGCGACGGGACCAGGACAGGTGTGGTCGTGGGACATTTCCAAGCTCAGAGGTCCCACGAAGGGGAACTACTACCAGCTCTATGTGATCCTAGACATCTACTCGAGATCAATCGTTGGTTGGAGGATCGAGGATCACGAGAGTAGCGAATTGGCAAAAGAGCTCATGGGTGAGGCGATAACGAGAGAGGGAGTCGATCCCAACCAGTTGACGATCCATGCTGATAACGGAGCCGCTATGGCCTCTCACAGTGTGGCAGAGTTCCTCGCCAACCTTGGGGTGAGAAAGAGTCACTCCCGTCCCCATACCTCCAATGATAACCCCTTCTCCGAGGCCCAGTTCAAGACGCTCAAGTATCGAGGTGACTTCCCGGAACGCTTTGGCAGCCTCGAGGAGGCGAGGAGCTTCTTCCAAGCATTCTTCACCTGGTACCAATACGAACACCATCACAGGGGCCTTGGGCTCATGACACCCGCTGATGTGCATGAAGGCTATGGGGAGGTGATCACCGAAAGACGAGCCGAGGTGTTACGCGACGCCTATGAAGCCCACCCCGAGCGCTTTGTGAGAAAGGTTCCAACCCCACCCACTCTCAACGCTGAAGTCTGGATCAACCGACCAACTGAGGAGGAGATGAAAGAGGGTCCTTAGGTGGCCGGAAGCCAACGTTTTGGGTATTGGACGAGAAAGTACCTCGTACAATTTCTGTTGAGACCTTCCGCGTCCCAGTGTGGTGGCCGTCCATGCATTCGTGGCATGCGGATCCGCGTGCAAGACATCCTGGAGATACTGGCATCTGGAGCTTCTAATGAGGAGATTCTCGCGGAGTACCCTTATCTGGAACTAGACGACATCAAAGCTGCTCTCCATTATGCTGCAGTGCAGCTCGATCACCCAGTGCTTTTCGTTCCATAATGCTATTTGTCGTAGATGCACAGCTCCCGCCCGCACATGCGCGCTGGATCAAGTCTCATGGTTATGACGCGCAGCACCTGATCGACTTGGGCGTGCTAGAAGCTAGGGATCAAGAAATATGGGCACTCAGTCGCGACCAAGGTTCAGCCAGTGTCACCAAGGATGGAGATTTTGCAATGCTGAGTGTTGCAGACGATCACGGCCCGTCCATCTTATGGCTGTGTACAGCCAGCTGCCCTACCCGGGACCTGATACGGATCCTCAACCCACTCTGGCCCTCGTCGCTCAATTAGCAGATGGCGAAAGGCTCGTTGAGCCTAAAGAGTAGTCACACTCTCCGAGTCGCTGCCTGCTGTAACTTCGTCGGCTAAAGTGGTCACCCGCCTGTACCTGAGCTCCTAGGTCCCCTCCCGTGCTATGCAGTTTTGGTGTCCGCCAGCGTGCAGTTTTGGATGTCCGCTAACACACGTCGAAGTCCCTGGCTTGCGATGCAACTGAAGAAGCCTTCGTCCGGGGTTGGGATGCGACATTGCCGCGCCAACTGCCAGCAGTGTATGGATCGAGCGCTAGTTCGTATATCGCGAACTTGACCGGTGCCCCGACCCCGGCATTCACATGGGATGCGGACTACGGCAACAAGCCCGATCCGTCCGATCTCTCCCGGATTCCATCATGGGACTAGGATAACAATCAGTGCACTACGAAAGATAGCTACACTTGTTCGAAGGCCGGGATTGTGTTGGACTACGGAGACGCACCTGTCTATTGATCGTGATCCTCTGAAAGAAGCAATGATGGCACACTTTAGCAAACAGAAGGCTCTCCTCACCGGTGCCGTTGGGGTTCTGGTGATCGCAGGGGTCATTGCGCTCTCCGTGAATGACAGCCACCACCCTCGACTTACTCCGGCCTCAAAGAGCCATCCTCTCGTCAACGGACACCCCGCCGCTAGTTCCAGGACGACTACCTCGCTAAGCTCGACTGGGACCTCCTCGCCCACCTCAGCCTCAACGGTCCCTGATGCGGCCTCGGGCACGGACTGGGTGGTCAGCGGCTCGGATACTCTCTACCTCGCAACCAACGGGGTCACCTACCACGAAGTCAATCCACCGCTACCAAAAGGTACCCAACTCGTATCCGCAGTGGTGTCGGGATCGACGGTGATCACTTATGACTACAATCCACAACAGCTTCCCCCCGGCCAACCGTTAGATCTTGACCTATCCCATAACGGCGGGGTGACCTGGAGCGTGGAGCAAGTCAATGCATACGGAGATCCCACCAATGTCCACTTCGTTGTCGCCCACGGTTCGGTCATCGGAATGATGGTCGATACGTTAGCGCCGGGTGCTAATTCGACTGGTGGCGAGTGGTTCCAGACCAACAATGATGGTGAGACCTGGACCAATCCGTTCCTCAACGCTAGCCCTAGCAATGCCCCCCAAGGAGGTCCCGTCACGCTGGTCGGATCAGACCTCTGGGTCCTTGGTGGAGGACAGGGCTACGATCAGCTCTGGTTGAGCACGAACAACGGCGCCTCATGGTCACAAGTGCATTTTCCGGGTGAATCCCTGGACGATATACCCAGTCATGGGTGCCAGGACATAGTGTATCCGAGCATTGCCGGCCAACTCTCATCGGGTGCTACCGTCCTCGTGACGGCAAAGGTACCAAATGGTAACTGTACCAGCAACTACCTCGATGTTACCGCGTATGCGAGTACAAACCAGGGGGCGACCTGGACAGCCTTCGGTTCCGTTACCACCACACAGGTAAGCGTTCATTCAGGACTACTCCCGAAGTACGTGACCGTCCAAGGCAACTCGGTCTGGCTGGCCACGGTGCCGAATCAATTTGTTATCAACCCTCCACCGTCACCTCCGCAATTCGTGCGCATCACGACTAACGGCGCTCACAGCTTGGTCTCACTTCCAATTGCCCCAACAAGCGACGGTGGTGCAGAGTCGATAACCGTGAACCCCAACGACCAACTGCAGGTCACGCTCGTCCACATTCCCCCTATCAACGAGCGCGCCCCTACCGTCATCTCCAGAAGGTACATCTCAATCAACGACGGTGAGACCTGGAAGCCACTAGCGATGCACTTTCTCGCCAATGGGAGCCCCGTAGCGAAGAAGTCCTAGTGGAGGCAAGCGAGCGCATTGGGTCGGATCTTCACGGTGAGGTCGGTCTATTCGAGGTCTGACCACCACTGTAGCTGGTGCATCGTTGATGAACGGTGCGGGCTTATCATCTTGATCGATCACTCGCCAACCATGGGGTTCACGCTCAGCCTATTGCCTAGTGCCGCGGAAACAACGGCAGCGATGTTTGATCGTTCCGAGGCTATTGCGTCCAATAAAAACTCGGAGCTCTCAGGTGTCTGCCCGAGTTACGAGGCGCATACTTCCTGCCATCAAATCCTCCAACTTCGACCCCTTGTTGGGTTTTTCGGTGGTGTGGGTCCGGCTAGTCTTCGATAAACCTGCCCTGACCTGGTGGGCGCTAAGGGACTCGAACCCCTGACCTGCTGGTTGTAAGCCAGCCGCTCTAACCAACTGAGCTAAGCGCCCTTGCGGTTCCTACAGTCTACCCATGTTAGACATGATCGTCAGGCTGGCCTCGAAGAGCGGCTAAAACTGTCGGGTTACCTGCAGCCACAACCTTGTGGCGCTCCCGATCCAGCGATGGCGACATCAACTCTGCCCCCTGGATGTGAACTACACCACCCGCTTCCGTCAAAATTAGAGCCGCCGCTAAGTAATCCCAAACAGCGAGTCCGTCTGAGCAATCGATAAAGCCATCGCCGCTTCCCCTCGCCAGCAACGAAATTTCGAGCGCCGCGGAACCGAGGGAACGCATCTGCGCCCAACCTAGGTGTTGTCGCGGGTAACCGTTAACAAAGATCACGGACTGCCTCAACGACTCAGTTGAGGACGGGGCAACTCTGTGCCCATTGAAAGTGGCACCCCCGCCATTGATAGCTGCGAAAACACCCTGAGAACCAGACAGTCTTACGATCCCGGCCACAGGACTACCGTTCAGCAATAGACAGATCGCGCTAGTCCAGTACGGCAACCCACGCGCTGCATTCGTTGATCCATCGATCGGATCCAGTACGGCTGTGATCGGAGAGTCCTGGTCCAGCAGACCTGACTCCTCCGAAAATACGTTAACTCCCGCATCCACCAGCAGTCGTAGGCCCGCCTCATCAGCCACAACGTCACCAACATGCTGCCCTTTTAGCTGTCCTGTCGCAGACCAATCGGTGGCACTACTGACAGTCGAGAGGCACGCCTCCGTTACCTCCAAACCAAGGTTTAGTAGCTGATCCGGTTTCCACTCCAAGACCACTATCCTAGCGACACCTCCACAGCTTCTATGGTCAGCGAGTTGCGTGCACTGCAAAAAAGCTAGACCAATGGGCGACGGCTGGAAAGATCGCCCAAGCCAACAGTCCACCAATCACTAATGCAAGCACGATACTTATCAGACGCCCTTGGCGTCCAATCAGAGAGTGGTAACGACTATAGCGGAGGTCATAGCTTGACGTCCCCATCGCCCGACGCACATAGGCGAGCACATGAAAAACCATCAACGCGAACCACGCTACGAAATCATCCCGGTGAATGTTGAGCCAAAATGCAGCCGTTGGTGTGTTGGGTCGTGCATAGACCAATATGATGCCACTCGCCATCAAGACGACGGTGGTAATCACCAGTAGCGGACCAATCACACGGAGGAGCATTTCAGGTGGTCCCGCATGCTTGAAGTCGGATGCACCAAGGTAGTACATCGCAAAGCGATAGGTGGCCACGATGATCTTGTAAGCCATGATCGGAAGCAGTATCAGCCCGAGGACAACATGGACCGCGATCAGCTGTCCGATGAAGACAACGGTTACCCCTTCTATCGCCAAACCAATGAAAAGCACCGAGCCGAGGAGGGCGAGCAGCCTGGCAACCGCACGCACGCGCCGAGACGAAGAAAGCTCTTCGGCAGGAACGGTTTCCGTGAAGACTGTGTCAAAAACGCGCTGCAACAACGAGAATCCCAACCTTTTCGATTGCATAAGAAACTATCAGCACCATTGTACCAAGGGCGGCATCCGCAGAAGGCGTGGCTGCTCCATTCACATCAGCTACACAGGATCGCCGCTCAACACTGGTTCATGAACGGGACCGGGGGATCCAGGTTATGAACTCACCGTCTACCGGGATGCACTATCGATACTTTTCGGTGTTGGTCCCGAGTCCCATCTTACTGACAAGATCGCCAACTCCTCCGCGGTCATTCGATGGCACCACATCGCCCACAAAAGCCAAAACCGCAGGATGTGCATTCGCTACGGCAACCGGATGGCCAACACTCATGAGCATCGGCAAATCGTTGAGATGATCGCCGACTGCGACCGCATCCTCAAGTTCCACTCCTAGCAGCTCGGCGGCGAGCCCGACACCGAGGCCTTTGCTGACGCCCTTTGGAACAATCTCGACCCAGTCGGTTGATCCACTAATGAGTTGCACCCCGGTGACCTCCCGAGAAAGAATATCAATTAGTGCTGCAGCAGGGTGGTCACGATGCCGAACGACCACTTTGACCACTGAATCAAGCTCGAAGAGCTCCGGCAAGTCCCACTCGATGCCGTTGATGGTGAGATCCTTCAAAAACGCTCGCTGGGGACGAAACTCAGTCGGAGACGAGGCTGCAAAAAAGAAGCCATCATCCTGTCTTCTTAGCCCCTCGACCGTAGTTCGAACAAACTCGTGAGAAAGCTCTCTCACCCACAGGAGCGACCGCTCTTCAAGGTGATAACCGACGGCTCCGTTGTGACAGACCGCAAGAGGACCAAGGTCAGCTAACCGTGCGGCCTGGAGCATACCTTGTACGCCACGCGCGGTCGCAGGTACCACGGAGACCCCACGAGTACGAGCACCCCGTATTCGGTCAGCTACGCCTGGACCGACCGTCTCAGCAGTCGTAAGGAGTGTACCGTCTAGATCGGTGAAGAGTAGCGAAAGCTCATCGAGTCGCGTCGGCATTCTCCTGAGCGTACCGGGATTGGGCTCGGATCCTGCGAGGGGATGGAGGTGTCACACTCATCGACAACTCGCCTCCCATTTTCAGACCCACCCAGACTAATGACTCCTCGACAGTTGAGACCGGACGATCGAGCTGGAGAGCCACCCATGAGGGCAGGGATGCATAGAGCCATCTCATCACGAAAGGATATACTTGCCCCACAAAGCCCTCAGGACGAAGCCGCTCCAACACGTTGAACGCCTCCAACGTCGCTTCATTGACGACCAGGCTCGGCTGCCGCCAAACCCAATGACTGAGGTCTCCATAGCGATCGGGCACCTCAGCCATGTCACAGCCTATCAAATCAGCGAAACGCGTCATCTCTTCGACATAACGGTCATAGAGCGCACGATCCACCCCTGGATGGAACCTTTCGTAGGCAAAACAGATGGATTCAACCATAGCGTTGTGAACCCACGCCAGCAGAAACGGGTCATTTGCCGAAAAGGCCAGACCGGAGGCGGGGTCAACTCCATTGACTGGCTCATGGAGGCGACGCACTACCGCGATTGCGGATCTCACCTCCTCCATGTCTCCGTAGGTGATCGTATCAATGAAGTCAATCGTCTCGCGCAGTCGCTCATCAGGGCGCTTACCAAATCGTGAGAATTGACGCACCCCTGCAAGCGCTCGTGGCTCCAGCGACTGCACCGCCAAGGCGCGCAAGCCGCCAACGAGCCCTGAGAAATCGCTGTGCAGTCGCCAAACGGCTGATTCGGGAGCAAAGAGAGTGTCCATCACCGAATCCTACCAAACTCCATCCACTACCGATAGCCTGGAGTCGTGAACAGGTTACGTACAACACTATGGACCCTCACAAGACGATTGTCCATCGGCAAGAGTCATGTGCACAACTCCAAAGGAACTGTACTGCTTGGCTCTCTGGTTCTCGCGAGCGTGTTATTATCTTCCTGCGGAGCTAGCGCCACCGCGGAGGCTGATCAGGCCTGTACACTCGTTCACAAATCGATTCAAATCTATGACTCCGCACAAACCGCTGATAGTGCAAAGGCCCGTGCGGAGCTCGCCAGGGCGGAGCTCTTACTCGCCGAGGCCGTATCTCCTGCGAACCTCGCAGCATCAACCGACTCCTACTGGCAACCATTGGCTGGGACGCTCGCCGAGAGTAACCAACTGCCTGAGTCTCGCCTCGTCATCGCCCTGCGGGCGCAGTGTGCCCCCTCCGCCACCAATCAGGGAGAGTATGTTGTGCCCTACAAGTCCCAGGGGCAGTGACCGCACCAACAATCGGATGTCTGCTATGATTTGGCAAGCCACAGAAGAAAGGCATTCATGGCTCGCCGCTCGCTCCTAGGGACTCTCGGTCTTGTTATCGCGCTCATCGCCCTAGCCATCATCCAGACACGAGGAATCGCCACCGTCCCTCCTCTCGGCTCAACCCTTGACCCGACCACCGGTGCCTTCAATCTTGGCGATAGGGCCGCCCTGCCAACATCGACTACCATACACCTGACCGGGATTACTAGCGCCGTTACCATCTCCTACTCAGCCCAGGGCATCCCTGATCTTCACGCAAACAGCCAGAGTGCTCTCTGGTACGCCATGGGCTATCTCGAAGCACGAAATCGCCTCTTTGAGATGGATCTCATTCGGCGGGAGGCCGGAGGACAACTCGCTGCGGTTCTCGGACCGAGCTACCTCACCTCTGATCTCTTCGAGCTTCGTTTGGGGCTCATTCGAACCGCCAAGGCTAACTTCCAAGCACTACCACCAGCGGACCAACATATCCTCGAGATCTTTTCCAACGGCGTCAATGCAGCGCGCGCCTACGATATCAGCCATCATCAACTCCCCGTCGAGTTTCGCCTACTCGACTACACCCCGGCTCCTTGGACTCCCATCGATTCGATGCTGGTCCAAGGGTATCTGACACAAACCCTCGACTACTCACAAAATCCAGTCGACTACTCGATAATGGTGGGGCATCTTGGCTTTCAGCACACGATGGATCTTTTCCCAGTGATCGCGAAGAACTCCCAGGAACCATATGATCCCGGACCCTACGATTTTCACCACATAACTCCCACTGACCCACCCACCAAGGTGAGTGCACCACTGCTAGCTTCACTCCAGTCGCTCGCCCAGATGAGCACCAAGCTCCCCCCTGGGGCGATTCACTCCTTCTCAAACTCGAACAACTGGGCAATCGCAGGCGATAAATCGGCAACAGGCAACGCCATTGTGGCCGGCGACCCTCATCTCAACCAGACGCTTCCTGCGGTGTGGTACTGGGTCAACGCGCATGCCCCTGGCATTAGCTTCGCAGGCGTCACCGTCCCCGGCCTCCCCATCATCTTGATCGGGAGAAACCACTCGATTGCATGGAGTGAAACCGATGTCCAGAATCAATCCACCTTCTTCTACCAAGAGACCACCAGTAAGGCACACCCGGGTGACTATCTGTTACACGGAACTTGGGTGCCGTTTCACAACTATGACTACACGGTCGACGTGAAGGGAGGCGCTAGCCGCCATCTCGTCGTACGGACAACGGCTAACGGCCCAATCATTACGATCCATGGCGTCAACGTTGCAGTCGACTGGATGGGGGCCGCTGTCTCAAAGGATTTCGAATCGCTGGTCGACATCCTGCATGCCACCAACTGGCGACAGTTCAAAGCCGCGCTCTCGATCTGGCGCGCACCATCGCAGAACTTCGTTTTTGGCGATCGGCACGGCAACATCGGTCTCATCTCTGCTGGCTACTACCCTGTTCTGAGCGCCCGTGATCCATGGCTGGTGATGAACGGCGACGACGGAACGCGCATTATTGGATCGATCCCTTACAGCGAGATCCCACAGAGCTACGATCCAAAATCCGGCTTTGTTTTCAGTGCGAACCAACGACCTGTCGGCGCAGACTACCCCTACTACCTTGGAACCTCATTCAACTTTTTCTCAAACGGCTATCGTGCTGATGAGATCCACTCCTTCCTGGCCCATCGACGCACGTTGACACCAACCGAGGTTGAACAGCTGCAGAACTCCGTGACCGACTATCTCGCTACCCAACTCGTACCCTGGCTGGTGCGCCAGTTCAATGGAGTTCATCCACCAGCCGCCGTCGCGCAAGCGGTCACCACCCTGAGCCACTGGAACGGTTCTATGACTACATCCTCGACGGCAGCGAGTATCTGGTGGACCTTCCTCGGCGATGACATCCACGATACGTTTGAACCCTGGTTCGCCTACTACCACGTTCCAGAGCCGTCTGGCAGCTCGCTGGTGGTCAACCAACTCAACGCTCCGCTCGTCGAGGACCTGCAGTACCTCAACATCGACGATCCAACGAATTCCTTTTTCACACCGCCGGCGAGCCATGTCCATCGCAATGCAGGCACCGTTGCTCGAGACGCACTGACACAAGCCATCCAAAGCCTCTCCCACAAATTCGGAAGCACTGAGACGACATGGCACTGGGATCGGCTCCATTTCCGCGAGTTTCCTTCCTTGAGCGGCGTAGCTGGGCTTGGCTATGGACCCAGAGGATCCTCGGGAGATGCCTGGACTGTGGATGCTGCCGATGGAGACCTGCTCTCAGAGGCTGGCCCAAGCTGGCGGATGGTGGTGGCGTTTGGAGATCGCGGAGCTGCAATTTACCCAGGGGGCCAGTCCGAAAATCCTTTGTCGAGCTGGTACGAAAATCAGATACCCGACTGGTTTGATGGGCACTACCTGCCCTTCGGCCTGGGCCCTCAACCGAGCATCGCCACCTGGAGACTGGAGCCAGTCAGATGACGAAGACACAGCAATCGATTCTACTGGTGCTCATCGGTGCGGCGATAGCCTTCGGCGCGAACAGCTTGGGTCTCTGGTGGATCGGCTACATCGTCGGCGCGGGCTTGGCGTTGTGGATCCGGCCAAGCCTCGCGGGCTGCTCGGTCGTCCTTGGTTGGATCGCTGGGTTCGCACAGAGTGCAGTGAGCGCCCACCTTGTGTCCGCGGCACGCGTCGTCGCTTTGCTTGCCGGTCTGCCGGCGACCCTTGGACTCTTGCTCGTCGCCATTGCCCTGATCCTTGCCTTTTTGGAGGGCTGGCTCCCCGCCCTCATCATCGCCCGCATCCGTACCAACCAGGGCCTGCGGGCGAGATGACTCAGCTACCCTCATGGTGCGGCACCACGTCGGGGGAGATCGCGATGGCGTGGTCAATCTCGGCACCCATCAGCACCATCACAAAGGTGAGATAGAGCCACAACAGAAGCACCGCTACACCTGCCAGAGACCCATAGGTCGTCGACTCACCTGCTGAGTGGGTGAGATAGAGGCTGTAACCCAAAGAGGCAAGCACCCAACCCACAGTGGCGATCGCACTCCCCAATGAGAGGACTCTCCACCTTCTCCAAGACCTACCCTGGGCAGCCCCATAGTAAATGGAGAGCAACAGGGTGATCGCGATCAGGGCGCCGATGATACGAACCACCCACGCACCAACATCGAGGATGCCGTGCAAGGCCATTGGCAGATGGACTGCGACCATCTTCTCGATGGCGGGCCCAAACACAAGCAGTACAACCGCCAACCCCGCAAGCACAATGGTCACCCCGAGCAAAGGAATCGCCCGAAGGCGACGGAGCACAAAGCCATGCGGCCTCGCTACATCGAAGGCGACGTCCAATGCCTGCTGCAGGGCGGAGATGGCCTCAATGGAAGACCAGACCGCTACGGCCAAACCGGCTACCACCGCGATCAGATCTGCACGCCGTGATCCGCTGCTCTTGAGTGCTGACGCCAAGATCGCAGCGACGGATCGTGGAAGCAAAACCGACAGGTCGTGAACGACCGCAGCCAGCGTAGCAGGGGTGAGACCAACGAGACGTGCCAAGCCAACCGCTGCGATGATCGCCGGGAAGATGGCGAGAAACCCATGGAAGGCCAGCCCGGCGGCGGCCAACGTCAATCGATTGCGACCCGTCGCTCTCGTGACCTCCTCGACGACGTCAACCGTCGTTCGCCCAGCGACCCGTTGCGGGAGAATTGTTGCACGCTTAACGACTCTTCCTCCCAAATTGCCACAGGTTGAACCGTCCAAGCCCAATGTCGCCCCAGAGCGAGAGAGCGAGGATAATCGAGATCACAATCGGGAGCAGCAGCCAGGCGCTGCCATCATGGCGTATCGCTACCACCAAGAGGCCGACCAACACAACACCGAGCGCCAGCCATGGTTGATCTCCAACGATGAACCTCCAGAGAAACAGGAAAGGAGCTACCATTACTCGCATCGCTCACAACCTACCTCAAGCATCAGAAGCGGCCCTTCGTCGCCCGAACGTCACCAAGACCAAGGCAGTCAGTGCAAACCAAGCCACCATTGGCACCAAAAAGACGTCTCCTCCGGGCCAACGTAGGCCTAGCCCCTCTGCCATCCAAAACATCCCAAAACTGGTCAGCATCACACCGACCATCATCTTGAGCTTGTTCTCCGGAACCTCGGTCAGCGCACGAGCCAGCACGACACCAAGAGCCATGACGACAATCACCGCCGCCAATGCCGCGAGCGAGGCTTGACCAAGTGCATGGGCACTTGACCCCAGTGATATGACGATCACCGCCACCTCCAACCCCTCAAGCAAGACACCCTTGAACGCGATCACAAAGCCTTGCCGACTCGCCTCATCCTTGAGTCGCGCCACCTCCCGCTGGTATATCGCTGCTTCGTCATGCATCGCCTTAGCTCCGATCGAGCGTAAAATCGCCTTTCGAAGCCACTGAAGGCCAAAGATCAACAGGACAAAGCCGACCACAGCGCGCAAGAGCGCGAGCGGCACATAGTGAACCATCGCCGTCCCCAAGATGACAACAACCAGGATCAGGATCAGGATCGCTAAGGTTGCGCCACGGAGCGCGATACGCCACCCGTGGGTGAAACCAACCGCGAGGACGATCGTCAGCGCCTCAACAGCCTCAACTGCGCTTGCAAAGAAGACGGGAAGGACAAGCGCCCAATGCATACGTCGCCATTCTATCCGGAGACAAGCTTCTCCAGGAATCCAACGTCGATAAGTCCGCTACCTTCAGCGCCAGAGGAAAGGCGCCAGTGTGCCGGGGCACCAGGATCGCCAAGGCTGGATGCTACGCAGGCCGCCTCAGAAAAGTCCTGGTCTTTGGTGTAATCGCTAGGGGTGATCAGGGTAGGAATGCCGGCGCCAACACTGGCCAACAGCCCAGCGCGGGTATCCTCGAGGGTCACAACATCGCGAGCATCAACACCGTGTCGCTCAAGCAACCAGAGGTAGATGCCGGGATCGGGCTTCTTGACGGGAACGACATCGCCAATACCGAGATACTGAAAACGATCTTGCCAATCGTCACCAAGGCCCTTGCGCAGCAACGCATCAAGGCCCTCAAACGTAATCGTCGATGCGATAGAGATCGGAACCCGTCGAGAGGCAAGCTCGTCAAGCAGGCGCTTCACGCCGATGCGGAGTTCAAGCCGCCCCTCATTGACCAGTTCACGGAAGTGAGCAGCCTTGACGTCATGGATCTGCTCAACCTGAGCGTCGCTCAGGGCGGGCAACTCAGGGTGTTGACTCCAATAAAATCGGATGCGCTCCTTGCCTCCCATCACGTCAAGAAGCTTACCGTAGAGCTCGGGATCCCAGTGAACCGGATAGCCCAACTCCTGAAACGCGGCATTGTAGGCTACGCGATGACCCCCGCGCTCCGTCTCCGCTATCGTTCCATCGACATCAAAGAAAACCGCCTCGAGTGTCATCGCTGACCTTTCTTCTCTCGTGCGGAGGTTAGCGAGACCTCCGCGAATACTGTGCCGGTCGTCGTGGGCGCCTAGCGCCGCCACCACGACCTCCACCATACGATCCACCGTCATTACCCGGTACACCTGTCTGCAACTGCTGCTCAATCGAACGCGCCTTTGAGCGATCCCGATCAGAGACGAGCGAGATGACCACACCGGTGTTCCCAGCCCGTCCGGTACGTCCGGAGCGATGGAGGTAGTCGGTGAAGTTATTGGGGAGATCATAGTGGAGCACCAGCGCCACCTCGTCAACGTGAATACCACGGGCCGCCACATCCGTTGCGATCAACACCTGTGTTCGCTTGGTCAGGAAACGACGCAACGCCGCGTCTCGCTGGCGCTGGGAGAGACCCCCATGCACCGCCGAGGCATCCATCCCTAGATCAGCTAGCTCATCGTCGAGACGATCGACTTGGTCGCGAGTATTACAGAAAACAATGGTCGGACCATGACCCAGTGCGTAGTCCGAGACCAGACCCGCCTTCTCGTAGCGACCGGCGGGCACGAAGCGATGCTCGAGTTTCGGTTCATCAGCCTCGATCGTGATAAAGGTAGGATCGGTGAGGTAGCGCTGGACCAATGATCGGACCGGCCCGTCGAGGGTGGCCGAGAAAAAGGCTGTCTGTCGACGAGAGGTCAAGGAGCCAAGAATCTCAGCAACCGCGGGCCCAAACCCCATATCTGCCATGCGGTCGACCT
The DNA here is from genome assembly GCA_021822605.1 of Actinomycetes bacterium. Lineage (GTDB taxonomy): Bacteria > Actinomycetota > Acidimicrobiia > Acidimicrobiales > Acidimicrobiaceae > Ferrimicrobium. The sequence continues at coordinate 11,404 of JAKAQL010000036.1, read as the reverse complement.
CGTCCAGTACCACATGAGTCACGGCGTCCAACGAGACTGCACGTCGATCTACCAGATCCATCAGTCGTCCAGGGGTGGCAACGAGGACATCGACTCCACGCTTGAGTTGCTGGATCTGCTTGCCGTACGGCGTGCCTCCATAGACTGCCATCACCCAGAAATTCCTTGGTGCTAGGCTCACGAGTGCCTTCTGCACCTGCTGAGCCAGCTCACGGGTCGGAACCAGGATGAGACCGAGCGGTCCAGTGGCGCGACCCCGAACCCCCTCAAGGAGGGAGATCAGAGGGACACCAAAGGCAAAAGTCTTTCCAGACCCCGTTGGTGCTTGAGCGATCAGATCGTGGCCAGCGAGCGAAGCAGGAATTGCCTGAGATTGAACCGCCGTGGGTTCGGTAATTCCAATCGCCGCCAAGCGCTCTTGAATTTGGGCGTCAACGCCCAGGGTATCGAATATATTCGACAATGAAGTCTCCTCTACATACACGCGGAACTCCCACGTGCGTAGAAACTCCACATCCTTTATGCCCGAATGGGCAGGCGCCGTTCGACAATCGAACAGGCTTGTGCCAGCCTAGCAGGTTCCTTGCTTCTCCCAGTCCCCCCGCGGCAACGGAAACGTCAGCTCACCAACCACCGAAACAGGTTCATCTGTGCTGGATCGAAGTCGATCAACCGCTCTGGATGCCACTGTACGGCGACGAGGCCGGGGCGCTCCATCGCCTCAACGACGCCATCCTCTGACACCGCAGTGACCACCAGATCTCCCCCGGGTTCATCGACCGCCTGGTGGTGGAGTGAGTTCGCCTGATCGATTCCTGGAAGCAGCCGAGCGAGCTGCGAATCCTCGGAGATAGTGATGCCGTGGGAGTACTCGTACTCGTGTTCGGTGAGGGAGTGCTTGCTTTTGCCACTCGTCTCGAGATCTTGCATCAGCGTCCCCCCAAAGTAGACGTTGACCACCTGTATACCTCGACAGATCGCGAGTATCTTGTGGCCCTGACGCAGCGCTTCGTCAAGTAAGGTTCGCTCAATCCTGTCCCGATTGACCTCAATGCCATAGACCCTGTCAGAGTTAACCGTCTGACCATAGAGAGCGGGATCGACGTCGCCGCCACCGGTCAGCATCAGCGCATCCGTGGAGGCGATCAACTCCTTGGCAGCCGCCTTCATATCCGACTCCTCAAGGTCGCCGATCTGCCCTGGCACCAGGATTCCATAGGACCCAAGGCGAGCCAGCGCCTCCAGATACCCGTCATGGACTCCGATACGCCTACCCGATAGTTGTCCTGCACTCACTGCAACGCGTGCCATGAAAGAAACTCCCCGTCCTCGCTCAGTTGACCACACCGATGGGCACAAACCTACCGCTGTCAGCCTATCGGCCAAGGGACCAACAACCGCACCGCTGGGCCGGGTGGTCAACCCGCGCTGGCTCAAGCCTGCGACATGGGTGGGGCAGGGCTCAACTCGCAGATCATGGGGAGCATCGGCTCTGGCGGTATCAACGTATGCGACCATCGCGATACAGCACAATTGGATCACAGATCGACAGCGATCAGCCCGCGAAGATGCTAGTGTTAAGTTCACTATGGAGCACCTCATCTCGACATGGGGCTACCTGGCAATCTTTCTCCTCTCAATTGCTCAGTCAGCCTGCGTCCCCACCTCATCAGAGTTGACCTTCGGCTTTGCTGGTTTTCTCGCGTACACCGGCCACTTCAACATCGTTGAGGTTGTCGCTGTTGGAGCCATGGGAGAACTCATCGGCGCCTACATCGCCTGGGCCTTTGGTATCACCGGTGGACGTGCGCTCGTGCTTCGCTATGGCAAATATATCCGCGTCGACCACCAACAGCTCGATCGGCTGCAAGCTTGGTATGAACGCCATCCTCGCTGGGGCGTCTTTGCTAGCCGCCTCCTTCCAGTAGTCCGTAACTTCGTAGCGCTCGCGGCTGGTCTCGCCGAGGTGCCACCCCTCGCCTTTGGCGTCCTCACCCTGCTTGGATCGCTGGTCTGGGATGGTGGGCTCACGCTACTCGGCTACTCCGTTGGATCAGCCTGGCAACATATGGTTCACACCGTCTCCGACGCAGGTTATGCAGTGGTCGTACTCGTCGTGATCGTCGCTGCCTTCCTCGTCATCGCCCATCGCAAGGCCACAGGATCGCATCGGCGTGTCCGTGACGAGAGTGCGCAGTCCACGAGGGAATCAGTCCACTCGACCAAGGAGGCCGTGCTCGCACCGACCGCCTCCCCCTCTCGAGCAGACTACAGCGACCCGACCGGCTACCTCTCTGCGCTCTCAAAGCTTGCCCGTGCTAAAGCAGTCATCCCGGACCCTGAAGCGCCTAACCGCTAGCCCTTCAGCTGCACCTACCACGAGTATCCTTCTGGTGAGGACAGCTCCGCTTACCTCCACCCGCGGCCCAGCTCTCCGGGGATGACTATCCTCCCAACGCCTCCGTCGAAGTGCATCTCTCTCCTTCATCAACACCTCACTCCCGTTGGGACGGTCGTTGCGGGGCCCAGCGACAAACACTGGTCATCGGAGTAGGAGAGCCGCCAATAGATGTCATCGATCACGTCAGCGAACAACCCCTGAGACGTTCACCCAGTCCTACTGGGTTGACGGCTAGCATCCGTCGTCAACCTATCGTCTCGACGCTAGCTGAACACCAGGCATGAGTGGCGCATCGTCGGCGTCAGCAAAACATCCCTCTAAGCAGTAAGGTATCGTGATATCGGTAGTGGCCACCAGGCATGCAATAGTCCACAGGGACAACCCCCTTAGCGGCCTAGTGTTTGCCTTGTCGCGCCGTGGACGTCCAGTTAGAGCCAGAATATTGCTCGCTTGGCACACCGCGCCCGACAGAGACTGGCATCGACGGTTGGACAGGAGGAGACAGGTTGGCAGGACAACATCAACGGACCACCACAAAGCAAGGGGTTCGGCGGCTCCTCGTCGGCGTCATCGTCCTTCTTGTCATCGTCGCCGGTACTTCCATCGCTTTAACAAGCACCAACTCGACGACCCACCGCTCCAGTGTCGCGCCAACCAAGAAGTCGACCACCAGAGAACTACCAGCCACCTTCGATGGCCCCGATGGAGTCGAGGCCCGTTGGGTCATCGAACAGAACAAGCTGCCTGGAACCGCCGCCTGGAAAATAACTGGTGCCCAAACTCCTGATGCCATCATGGGCTACACCAACCGTCCGCAGGCGCGCATGGGTCAAACGGTCAATGTCTACGTCTCAACAGTCGCACCTACCTACCGCATCCAAGCCTTTCGGATGGGCTACTACCAAGGACTCGGCGCTCGACTGGTCTGGACCTCAAAGGAGCTCTCCGGCGTCGTCCAACCCAGCTGTCCTGCCAGCGCCCCCCTCTACATGGTTCAGTGCGACTGGCAACGTTCCGTCTCCTTCCCGATCACGAAGGCGTTTGTCCAGGGTGACTACCTCCTAAAACTGGAGGGTTCAGGTGGACAACAAAGCTACATCCCGATGACGGTCTGGGATCCCAACTCCACAGCGACCTATGTCGTTATGAACGCCGTCTTCACCTGGCAAGCCTTTAACCCCTTCGGCGGATACGATCTCTATCAGGGCGCCACCCCCGAGCCGGGCTACCCGCCCCCCAACCGATCGCGCGTCCTCTCCTTTGACCGCCCTTACGGATACGGCAATGGTGCGGCCAACTTCTTGACCAACGAATACCCGCTGGTGCGCTACATGGAAAAGCATGGGCTCAACGTCACGTACTGGACTAACATCACCCTCACTGTCCATGGCAACCTCCTCACCAAACACCAGACGTTGCTCTCCCTTGGGCACGACGAGGAGTGGTCAACGAGAATGCGTTCAAACGTGGTGGCGGCCAGCGCTCGCGGTGTCAACCTCGTCTTCTTTGGTGCAAGCCCGATCCTGCGTAAAGTCCGCCTCCAAGCCTCACCCCTGGGCCCAAACCTAGAGGTCGTGAACTATCGCGACCCACAGGCTGATCCGCTGTATGGAGTGGACAACGCTCGCGTCACACAGAACTGGTGGGGTCAGCCACCCGCCAATCTTCCCGCCTCGTCGTTAGTCGGTGATACCTACATTGGCTACAACAACAACGTAAGCTTTCCGCTCGTCGTCACCGATGCTCATAGCTGGCTCTTCGCAAGGACTGGTCTCACCAACGGTGCGACGATACCAGGCCTCTTGCGGTACGACTTCGACGGATACGATCCCAGCCGACCGAACCCGCCCGGCGTCGAAATCCTTGCTCACTCACCGGTTGTCATCGGCTTCGATGGCCAGAAAACCTACGCCGACACGACCTACGTCACCAATCGCACCAGTAACGCCGGCATCTTCGAGAGCGGCACGAACAACTGGATTGCAGCCATGCAACCCTGCTCGTCAGGAGCCACCTCCTGTCCGACCCACCTTGTTCGCCTGATGACCGGCAATATCCTGAAGCTCTTCGGAGCTGGTCCATCCGGCCTCACCAACCCTTCCACGGCTAACTGGTCGCATTTCTATCACTAGCTCGTCCAGGAGATGTGACGACCCGCAAACCACCCGATCACCTGCAAAGGAGTTCTTCATGACAGACACCTATATTCATGGCCATGATGAGTCCGTGCTTGCATCACATCGTTGGCGAGGCGCCGAAAACTCAGCTGGCTATCTTCTGCCCGTACTCCAGGAGAACCACACCCTCCTCGATGTTGGTTGCGGACCTGGTACCATCACACGCGATTTTGCTCAGCGACTACCCAGGGGCCGCGTAGTCGCTCTCGACCGAAGTGCGCCAATCGTTAGGGAGGCAGTTGGTGCTATCCAGCACTGCTCTGGCATCGTTGGAGATGCCTATACCCTCCCCTTCCCCAACAGGAGCTTTGACGTTGTCCATGCTCACCAGGTGCTCCAACATCTTCGTGATCCAGAGGGGGCCATCGGCGAGATGGCTCGAGTAAGTCGGCACTACCTCGCCTTCGCTGACGCCGACTACGACCGGATGATGTGGTGGCCCAACGTTCAAGAGCTCGACCGCTGGATGCAGCTGTATCAGGGCATCGCATCCGCCAATCATGTCAATCCCAACATCGGCCGCCAACTTCCGTCTCTTGCTCTCGCCTGTGGACTGTCACGCTACACCACCCACGCCATCACCTGGACCTATGCCACCCCAGAGCTGTGTCGTTGGTGGGGAGATCTATGGGCCGGGCGCGTGCTGCACTCCACCTTTGCGAGCGAAGCGCTTCGTCTCGGCCTCTCCACTCACGAGGAGCTCGCTTTCATCGCCCGAGGATGGAAGGCCTGGGCAAGGCAACCCGGAGCGATGTTCGTCATTCCATCGGTGGCGATTCTGGCTGAAAACTAACGCTTGGTCCCCTCGTTTCGGCGGCGAAGGACGAGGACCGTATCGCCAGCCTCGATGATTGGATCAGTTGAGACGCCCATGTGGATCTGACCCTGTTTCAACACACCGAGCAGGAGTCCCTGCTCGACGGAGCGAGCCTGGCTGAGCGACCGGCCAATCACCGCAGGGTCAGCAGGATACTCACGAAAAACCATGTCAGGCGAGCGCACCATCTCGAGAAGCAGATCGCCCGCATGAGGAGTCTCGATGCTCTTGGCCAGGGTATGCCCCAACAGATCCTCGACCGACACCGTCGTCTCCACCCCTAAGTCGGTGAGTGCGGTGGCGATTCGCGAGGAGTTAGCGACAGCGATGAGCGGAACCGCCGGTGCGAGATGCCGTAGCATCACGGCGATGAGCAATGCATCCTTCTCGTCCTCGACGGCGATGAGAAGCCGTGAGGCTCGTTCTGGCTCCGAGCGGCGTAGCACCGTCTCAAGGGTTGGATCTCCCTTGATCGTCTCGATCGTCGCAGGCAGACTTTCCAGATTGCTCTCTGCCACCACCACCACCCGTTCTCCAGTAGCAGCGACCTCGGAGGCGATCTTACGTACTGCATCGTGCATTCCATAGATCGCTACAAAACTTCCTTTGGGGGGTCCTTCTCGCATGTGCAAGAGCTTAGCGAGCCGGGTAGCGGTGAGCGATGCAGCGAGGAAAGCGAAGGCGGCACCGAACAGAGGAATCGTGGTCATCATGACCAGAATGGCGATCACGCGTCCGACAGTATTGTGCGGAGTCACGTCGCCATAGCCGACGGTCGTTGCTGTGGTCACCGCCCAGTAGAGGCCGATGCCGACGCTGACATGCTGCGTGAGAGCAAACGCGATGGCACCAATCACCAGACAGGAGACTGACGCGACCAGCAGTGTGATGATCTGGCTGCGTTTGACCTTGGTTAAGAGTACAGCGAGCAGTGTGGGCATGCGAGCCATATCCTACCAGCGCAGGCGCCAGCTCCACCTGGATCCAGGCCGGAGCGCTCTACCTACGAAAATCAGGAGTCAACTCCACACGCCCCGAACGCCCTCGCAGATCCAGCACGGCGGCCTCAAAAGGTGCAAGGTCACGCAATTCACCACGGCTAACCAACGGCTGTGCTCGTCGGTGTGTGCTCGTTGTGAGCCGTAAAAAACCTCCTCGTTGCCAGCCGACCTCCTCTCGGTCGATGGTGCCGAAAAGTTCCTCCAACATACGGAGGGTCTCGATGTCCCCAATCCCTCCGAGCACCGCAGTGGTACCAAAGAGTGTCAAGAGCCCCCGCATGAGTTGCGGCCAACGAAGCCTCGCCTGGGAAAGATCCTGTAGGGCACCCAGAAGATGTACGCCCTGGCTCACTCCCTCGGAGAGCAGGGAACCAAGAGACGGGAGTGGAGCGATATTGGCCATCTCGTCCAGCAGCAGGGCCACCCTCGGGCGACCACCCATAACGGTAGCACGATAGGCTGCACGACGGATCTCGTCGATCAGGGCGACTACCACGGGGGCAACGACGGTCTGGACCAACGACGGAGAGACGATCAGCAGCAAGTCCTGACTGGCAACAAAATCAGAGGGGACGAACTCCTCGCCCTGATCCTGGTCCCGGAAACGGTAGGCGGCCAGCGCGCCCGAGGTCGAGGAGATGATCGCTGATCGCTCCCTCGCCTCGGTCCCTAAGATCCCCTGAAGGACCCCAAGAGCACGATCCTCGCCGGAGAACTGCAGCGTATCGGTCGCCTCCCCAAACTCACGCCCATCGACCCACCCCGCGACCACTGTCGCCGGCACCCCGAGAAGATGACCCGCCAGCAGCAGCGGAGCAAGAAGAGCCTTTGCACGATCGATCCAGTGTCGATCCGACGAGCTCCCAGAGCCGAGCGCCACGCTGACAAAGCCCTCGGCGACAAGGACTGCCTCCTCAAAACTGGTCGCAGCCAGAACGGGGGACCAACTCGCCCGCTGAACTCCCGCCACCAAGGGCATCTCTCCGCTTGGGTCAAAGATCCAAACCCTACCAAGTTCGAGACGACGGGCCAGAATAGAGTCAAGGATGTCGTTCTTGGTCGAGGTGACGACGACGGAACCGGGAAAGAGACGTGCGTTGGGTATCACCAGTGATGAGGTCTTACCGGACCGCGGGGGCCCCAAGACCAGTAGGTGGGAACGCTCGGAGGTGAAGAACGGGGCCCCACTCGCCTCCCTCCCCAGGTAGAACACCCAGCCCTACTCGATAACGAGCTCTTGGGCCAACAGTGTGTCCACTTCGTCTTGGCCCACACCGATCTCGGTTAAAATGCCGGCTGAGTCATAGACGAGCTCACGTCCCAGCTGCCGATCCTCTGAACGATAATGTCCAAAGCGTGGCGCAGGAGCCGGCTGGCGCAGCTGACCCACCTTGACAAAACTGCTCCGCTCCTCGTGAAATGGGTGTTCAAGTGCTTCAGCCATCGTCAACACCGGTGTCACACAGGCATCCGACTGTGAAAACAGGGATTCCCACTCCGCTCGGGTACGGCTGAGGAACCTCTCCTCGAAGGCGATACGCATCTCCGGCCAACGGCGATGATCGTATTGATTGTTGACGTTGAATCGATCGCCTAGACCGAGTAGCTCCACAAGATCATGGAAAAACTGCGGTTCAAGCGCCCCGACCGCCACCCAACGGTCATCCTTGGTGAGGTAGGTCCGATAGAACGGAGCCCCGCCATCGAGCAGGTTGCCCCCTGGCCCAGATGACCAGCCACCCTCCTGGAACATCGAGTAAATCATCGTCATGAGGAGCAGAGAACCGTCGACCATCGCCGCGTCCACCACCTGACCCTGGCCGGTACGGTGGGACTCGATGAGCGCGGCCAGGACGCCAGACACGAGCAGCATCCCACCTCCACCAAAATCGCCGACCAAGTTCAGGGGAATCGATGGCCCGTGGACCTGATCACCGATGGAGCCTAACACCCCGGACATGGAGATGTAATTGATATCATGCCCGGAGCGAGCGGCCTTTGGCCCTTCCTGGCCCCACCCAGTCATACGTCCGTAGATAAGGCGTGGATTGACCGTCATCAACTCCAAGGGTCCTAACCCCAACCGCTCCATCACTCCTGGGCGAAACCCCTCAATCAGGATCGCCGAACGCTCCACGATCCTCGCGATCAACTCAGCAGCGCCTGGTTTCTTTGCATCGATAGCGATGGCTCGCTTACCCCTGCCCATCAGATCGGCACCGATACCGGGCCGTTTTGGCGGATCAATCCTGATCACCGTTGCACCGAGATCAGCCAGGATCATGCCAGCGAACGGGGCAGGGCCGATCCCTGCCATCTCGACAACTCGAATACCCTGTAGTGGTCCCAAACTCTACCCCCCCACCTTGCCGATCGTCGCCAGCATCTCTGTCGCCAGCCTATCCCAGCACCAGGCGGGTAGGTCATGGCCGAGATCAGCAAAAAGAAGGAGTCGCGAGCCAGCCAACACCCGAAAGGTGTCGACGCCACCGGACACGTTCACCAGCGGGTCGATGATACCGTGGACGACGAGCGAAGGCAATGCTTCGAGAGTTGCGAGCACGGTTGAACGATCAGGAGAGGCCAGGATGGCGCTCAACTGACGGACGGTCGCACCAGGATCGTGAATCCCGGCCTCCGCTAACCGGGCAGCGGCTCGATCGATTCGATCGAGGATCGTCTGGCGCTCCAACATCGACCGGGGCCGACCGACCACCAGCTCAAGAGGCTCCTCAGCGTTCGGGTTCATAAGGGCGGCGAGGGCCATCTCGCTCGGTTGCCCGACACCAGCTCGTCCAGTGGTCCCGAGCATGCTGATCATCGACAACACCCGTTTGGGCTGCTCGATCAGGAACTGTTGGGCGACCATCGCACCCATGGAGACCCCAACGAGATGGACCCCTTCGATCTCTAGATGATCGAGCAGCTCGAGCAGATCATCTGCCATATCCGCCAACGTATAGGGAGCCAGCTCGTGCCGCCCCATATAGATCGAGAGAAGATCAGGAATACCCACGCTCGTCAGCCGGGTCGAAAGTCCACTATCACGTTGGTCATAGGTCAGCACCTGATAACCAGCCTCTACAAACCGCGCGATGGCCGGTGCCGGCCAGTCGGTCAATTGACCACCAAGTCCATGGATAAGGACAACGACAGGGCGATCACTGGGACCAGTGCGTTCGTAGCACAGGCGCACCTGGGTCCCTTCACTCATCGGCGACCTCGCAGATGAGCGTCAACGTCGGATTTGAGAGCAGGTGACCTGCCTGGATCGCCAACTGGATAGCACGATCCTCCGAGGACCCCAAGCACAGCCTTCTCCTCGTGGAGATGATCTGTTGAGCCGGGTCAAAGGATCGTCTCAATCCTGGTCCAATCGCCACTTTCGGGGTAACACCAAGCATTTCGAGCGCCTCGATGACGTCGGTTGCAGTAGGGTTGGTTGGGCGCTGGAGCTGATGGAACTCCTCCCAGAGTAGATTGAGACCATAGTGCGGGTGATGCAGGGTCATCTCAAGCACGACCCCCACCTCGGCATGGGCAAGCAGTCCCTCAAGAAAGCCGAAGAGATCCGGGATATTGTAGATGACGTTCTGCGACGTGACGACGTCAAAACGCCCAAGCTCTGGCTCAAGCGAGAAGAAGTCGCCAACACGGGTCTCGACCAACATTTCAGGGGTCGCTTCGCTCTCAAGTGCGAGCACCTCAAGCATCATCGCGTTCTGGTCGAGAGCGAGCAGCGAGCGGATGGAGGACCCAATCGGAAGAACTGCCGCTCCGGCACCAGCACCGACATCGAGGACACTACGGTACGGTGACCGATTAAGCAGGTTCATGAGGGCCACCTGGGTTTGGTTGAGCGACGCCTCCCTGAGGGGGCGGAAGGCGTTGGGGTCGAATGCCCACGGCGACTCAGGGGCTTGCGCAAGTATCTCCTCGGGGATTGCCCACTCACCTAGCTGGCTAGACCATCGCTGTGCTAATGCTTTCCGGGCAACATCATCAGACATCAGGGGCGTCTTCCTTGCTCTCCATCGAGGTCACGTAACAACGACAACTTGGCCTGCTCGAACTGTGCATCGTTCAAAAACCCACCCGCCCGCAGAATAGCCAGACGCTCGAGCCGGCTGAGCGAATCCGTGTTGGTGCCGACTGCGGAGGCTCCGCCGACACTCGGTCCTGGATGCTCCGCATCCTCCAGACTGGCGAGGAGCTGGCGCAATCGTGTTGGATTCGGAACGAAGGTGATGAGTTCATCGCCAAATGCATCGCCGGAGTCGATGTGGAGCCGTCCGAAATGAAGAATTCTCCCGATGATCCCTTGCTGGGTGGTGATGTCATTCACGTGACGCAATGGAATCTCGCTGGTCTTGCGCAACAACACCCCTCGCGAAAACCGAACCCGCCTATCGGTGATCACTAGGACCTCGAAGTACCACTGCAACCCTCGAACGAGCATGTTGATGACGGCGACCCCCAAAACCAACAGCCCAACGAGGCTCAACAAGGCGTAGTTAAAGGTGGTGAGGAGGATAGCGATGATGCTCGCCGCCACAAAGGTGGCCGCTGGTCCGAGCACCAACCACCAGTGTGGATGGATGACGGCGACTACTCGCTCATCAGGGTCAACCATCGAGCCGATGATACGTTGCGTGCGGCCCGACAGTTGTCCGAGACTTGGCGTCATGGGCTCGTGTTCGGTCATCAATGCCACTCTAGGCTAGTTTTTGCGCGATCGTCGCCGCTGACTGCAAAACACTCCCATCTGCCCCCTGTGTCAGGGGTGTGTAGGTGGGTCGCTCTCGAGCCTCGCGAATATCCTTAGCCAGCTGTTCTGCCAGCGTCTCCTTCGGTTCGATGAAGAGATAGTGCGATAGCGAACCTGGGATCGTGTTGACTTCGTTGAGAAAGAGTTCCCCAGCATCGCTCGCAAGAAAATCGATGCGGGCCACCCCGCGGGATCCGATCAGAGCAGCTGTTCTGGCAGCTACATCGCGAATCTAGATCG
>JAKAQL010000005.1 GCA_021822605.1 Actinomycetes bacterium | reverse complement strand
CCGATCTCCATGCCGCAAGGCTTGCGAGCCGGGCATTTGGCCATGGATATCTTAGGAGTGTCCCGAGCCCGCGGGGGTGGGGAGTTGCAGGCGATTGTGGAAATTGGCGACCATCATTTTTCCGGATGTTTCGCTGATGGCGTACAATCTGGGACGGGCTGTACCTTTGGCAAAGGCAATATTACGAAAAAGCCGCTGGGTAAATTTGCGCTGACCCTGATTGATACGGCGACGCAGCGCGCAGTGCGGGTGACGGCCAAATATGAACGGATGAAGCTCTGCTTAGATATGCCGTTTTTCACGCTGCGCAAGGAAGGTATACCCCCTTTCAAGCTGGACGCTGCAGTAGTCGACCCGCTGATTGATGATGTGGTTCACCGCGAGTGGCAGGAAATGTTCGATGTCAGAGAGTTTCAGCAATACCCAGTCGACAAGCCAGGAGAAGCTTTTGATGCGGTGGAGTGTGCTGGGTGCAAGGAGATGGTCGTCACTCCTTACGCGAAAGATTTCATGGGGCAAGAATACTGTCAGATCTGCTTTGACGCGATAGCGTTTCGCGAAAACCACTAATTGCGATGCTTCTTTTAGTAGCAGCCCTGATTTTTACGGTGTCGGGACTCTTTGCCATGTTGGGCATGGGAGGCGGCATGCTCCATGTTCCCATTCTCATCTGGTTTGGTTATCCTTTAAAAACCGTCGCACAGCCGGTAGGGATTCTACTCAATGGATTGACAACCGGCATCGCGCTCGTCATCTACGGGCGGAAGAAGCTGGTGGACTGGAAGGGCGGCTGGGTGATGGCATTGGCGGCGCTGATCGGCGCGCCCCTGGGCAGCATCGTGGCGCACCTGGTGCCGGACCGTCTGCTGATTATCTTGCTGGTGGGGATGATGTTCTTCGCTGCGAGCCGCACCCTGCTTACAGCCCACAGAGCGGAGCCAGAAAATTTTGCGCCCAGTCGGGGACGGCGAATGATCGGTGTGGCAGTCGTAGCGTTCGCTGCGTTCGCTGGGGCGATGCTCGGTCTCGGAGGGGGAACGCTCATCAGCCCTCTGCTGATGTGGATGGGCTACCCGACAAAAACAGCGGTAGCCACGTCGGCATTTGTCGTCACCGTCTCCAGTGCGTCGGGATTTGCCGGCCGGGCGGGTCATATGGATGCCTCTTTGCTTCTACTGGTTGTGCTCTCGTTGGCCGTGATAATCGCTGGCGGTATCGGCAGTAGCTTGATGGCCACAAAGGCTAAGCCAAAATGGGTGAAGTATGGCTACACCGTGTTACTCTTTGGGGTGGGATTCAAGCTGTTGTTGCCAATGTTTTAGTGCTTGTGTTGTCAATTAGCGGTGCGCAGGGTTTGGCGATGTCATTGAAAATGTCCGCCAGAATTAACTCGCCTCTCAGCTAGGAAATCCGACCAGATTAGAGGCGGGAGGAAAGCTCACGTTGTGCAAACGACATAGTGCGTCCAGCAGCTCGGACATACATTACGACAACCAAGGAGGTCAGATGGTGTAACTTGGCGACAGGCTCACGGCAGCTAGCCGGTGAGAGTCCGGTCCAAGGAGACGCCAGAGTCTTTGGTAGTGAATCCTCCTGTTTGAATAGAGATGTCCGGGTAGAAGTGAGGCGGAGCAAGACATGGATGCCCTTGGTTGAAACGCACGATGGTAGAGGCTGCTCGGGCGCACGGTACCCTCGGAAGGGAACCTATTTCTCAACTCAATACTCGCGAATCGCCAGTCGGCGAGGTCCAAACAAAGCAGCCGTGGCGGTCGCCAACTCCATCCTCAACATCGTCTGGCATCTCCTCACCAATGGCGGACGCTACCAGGATCTGGGTGCTAACTACTTCGAGACTCATAACGATCCAGAAGCTCAGGTAAAGCGGCTGAACAAGCGGTGAAGCTACTCACGATACGGGACACCAACGCAACTATCAATATCGAATGTATGGGCTTCGCATTCTTCAGTCACCCTACGGTGAGATACGCCGAAAGTCAAGACCGCGGAGAGTAAGGTTCTGGCCAGAATCCGGATTCTGGTGACGCTAGCCTTGCTGAACCAATCGGCAAGGTTCAAACCCGCGTGAGTCGAATTGTGAGAGTTTTGCGAAATGGTGAGTAGGTCAAGAAAGTCGATGCGATGCCGATAGGACACGGTGGCGGTTCGCGTGGACGAAGTGACGGTCTTGAAACCAGCGTTGGTTGCTGTGATCCAGCACCCTGAGACTGTTCGTCATCACGGAAGAGTGACTGAAGGCCACCGAGGCGAAGGATCTGCGGTTATGGTCAGACTGTGAGAGCTTTGTATCCAAAGACGCCCCGCCTCCAGCGTAAGTGGGCCTATTCCTTGGTGTTGATACGGGTATCGGTCGCTGTGGTGATCGCGGGTTCGTGGTTGTACGGTTCGGCGAGACAGACGATGCGCGAACGGAGTAGCTCGGTAGCCATGGGGGTGACAGATGATGCTTCGGCGCAGCTCAGTCGTACTTTCGATGAGCTTGTTGCCAATGTTCGCTTTGTCGGTTACGTCGCCTTTCGATCACCGTCTCGCGCGGAGATCCCAGGTGCATTGAGTACGATATTCACTCGGTTTGCTCAGTCGTCACGGGGATTGGATAGGTTGGCGTTGATCAACAACCATCACCATATCCTCTGGTCTTATGGAAAACTGCATCAGCCATCAGGTGGTGCGTTTGCGATCTCGCCCAGCAGACTTGCCACCGATGGATTGACCACCCAGGGCGATTACCTCCATCAGCTTGTCGAACTGCAGATGTACAACGCCGATGGGCTACGCTGTGGAGCCGTTATCGGTGAACTCTTGTTGCGCAATCCACTCGCGAAGGCTGATACCCAGACTGTCTACCTTCGTCAGCGAAGCTTGCCAGCAGTGGCGATCACGGTCAGCGGTATGCACACTGGGGCTATGCCATCCGGCTATGTCGCTCTCGCGACGGCACATCCTGCGATCCCCGGTGTCACCATCGTTGCTGGCATGAGCCCAGGCGCCTTGAGTCGTGCAATCAGTCGGGCAGCGACGCGGCCGATACTGGTAGTTGTGTTGGTTTGGCTTCTCCTGATGGCTATTGGTGTTGGCGGCATTGAGTTGATACTGGCTTCCAAGGCGAGGCGGGTGGCGAGATATGAAAACGCGAGATTAGCTGCGTTGGGCCGGAGGCTGTCGGACCTGGTGCTCGCACACAAGGATTTGGTGAGTTGTTGGTCGATGCCTGCGCGACACTGCGGGCATACACCGATGCTGAACGGGTCGTTGCAACGTTGATGCCTCATGTTGGCGAGCTAAGAACCGTCAGCGATGGTAGTAGCCCTGCCGAGATGCGATCATGGGTTCAAGTTGGAGGTGAGCTCGCTCCCCCAAAGAGATCCGGATCTTGGTCTGTGCAGAGAGGACCTGGCAACCAACGCGCCTATGCATGGAGTTTCGGTGACGGAATGCCAACCTGTGGAGAGATTTTGATCGTGAACCCGAGCCGATCAGGTGTTGATTGGGTGGAGAAGATCGACCTCGAAGTGCTCAATATCGCTCTCGAATGGGCAAACGTGATGGCTCAACGCAATGAGCTGGCGGCCGCCGTCGATACCATCGATGTCGGTGTGGCTATCTTTGGAGGGGATGGTTCACTGCAGTGGGCGAATGGCTCCTGGCATTCGCTGCTGGGCGAAGGGACAGACGATATCACTTTGGTGCAGCTACTCACGTTGGTTGCCGAGGATGTAGGCCAGGAGATATCACGGTTTCTTCGAGGAACAGCGATGAACGTTGGTCAAAGGCTGACATGGGAGACGTCGATGCAGCGATTATCCGATCGACCGGCGTTCTGGGCTTCGTTGACGGTTGCCACGGCCGATGCGCGAGCGGGAAACGGCGAGGCCCGAGATGTGGTCGTTGTGCTGCGCGATACCACTGATACTCACGAGTCGACGGAGTCACTTCAGTACCAACTCGAACACGACTCCCTGACCGGTACACTTTCGCGGGCAGCAATCGAGGCCAAGGCAGCGGCGATCATTGCCGGTGATCCTGAGTCGAAATCCGGCTTCGCTCTCGCCATCCTGGATGTGGACAACTTCAAACTCGTCAACGATACTTGGGGCCATGCGGCGGGAGATGAACTGCTGGTGGGGATCGGGAACCGTCTACGGGGTGCTCTTGAGGCGGCACATAGTGTTGGCCGTTTTGGTGGCGATGAGTTTGTCCTGATCTTCTGCCTTGCAAGTGCCAGTTTGCCTGAGTGTGTTGAAGCCGTTGGACGGGCACTGGGGATTCCCTTCGTGGTCGATGACGATCTGGAGATTGTCATATCGGCGAGCATGGGAATTGCTGAGTACCCAAGAGATGCGAAGATGCTCGATCAGCTTGTGAGGGAGGCTGATCGAGCGCTCTATCACGTGAAGACCGCGGATGAAGGCGAGACCAGGTGGTGGTTATCGCGATCTGAACTTGAGGTCTCGGAGGCGTCCCACTATGATCCGTGGTCGCCGGCGAGCGGTCGCATACTTGGACGCTATGGCGAGGTTTTCGATGCGCTCGTGAACGTGATCGAGATGAGACTGCGCGAGCGCCTTGATCCAGAAGTTCCGCTTCCCCTTGACATCGCGAACACTGATTGGGTCCGACTGCACTGCCAACTGCTTCGCGGTGCACTCGAGGCCTCGGCCACGCCATCCTCGCTACAGGACCTACTCGGGGTAGCTGGTGCCGAACTCGAGATTGCGAGTGCCCAAAAGGAGTTACTCTCCTTGAGTAGCTCTATGGTGACATTGGCCATTTTGGACGACCGAGTGGGTCCAAGGATTGCTGGTCGGGAGCGTCGGCTCGTGGTGGACCTGATCATGCGTCGGTTCGAGTGGGTTGTTGAATGTGAACGCGAAGCGATGGCGGAGGTGCGTGGAACATACCTAGTTGGGGCCATGGGGGCGCCCGTGCAGGAGACAGCTAACTGGGACCTGTTCCTCGACGCGACGTTGGATGGAGTCGTTCGGTTGCCGGGGGTACGTGGGGTGGTCTTTAGTCTCTCGGAGTCAGATGGGAAGGGAAATCTGCGTTATCTCGGTGGTGATGTTGCTCCAGCGTTGAGGGATTGGCTCGGCGAGGATTGTCAGGCCAAGGCTATTTTTGATCCCTCACAACGGGAAGGCCCTGGTGACGGGGTCTATGCCTGGGAGATGAATACGATAGTTCGGGTTCGTAATGCACTGGTGGCGGAGCAGTATCGCCCGTGGCGCTCGATCGTCACACGGCTCGGTTTTCGTTCTTTGGCGATTGTCCCGGTAATGGTAGGGGTCGAGGCCATTGGCTTGTGTACGATCTATGGCGCATTCACCAGTCAGTTCGAGGGCAAGACACCTGATGAGTTTCTGCCAGGGCTACAGCGCACCCTTGAGGTCGGCTGGACCCGTCTGCATGCTCGGAGCGACACCCTGACGGGCGAAATGGTGCAACGCTATCGGAGGGCACTCAATCAAGGTGGACTTCGGGAGTATCTCCAGCCTCTCTTCGATATCAGCTCCGGCGACGTCACGCGTGTAGAGCTCTTGGCCCGGCTCGATGTTGGAACCGAACTGGTTGCGCAGCCGAGCGATTTTCTGCCAGCCTTCGGACCGCGTGAACTCATTCGACTTTTCGAGGACTCACTCACCCGCATCGTAGGGTGGCATCAGCACTGGAGCGCGAGTGGAGTCACGCTCGGGTGTTCTGTCAATGTACCTGCTGATGTGCTTGGGGACCGCCATCTACGAGAGGAGTTGGAGAGTGCTCGCGCAGCCTGTGACGGCGATCTTTCATGGCTCGTGCTTGAGTTACTTGAGAGTGATCACCTTACCGAGAAGGCGACCCAAGTGGTTAGGGAGCTCGCCGGGGAAGGCATTGGGTTCGCCATCGATGACTTGGGTGCGGGCTACTCCAACCTGGGCCGACTCGTCGATCTACCCTTTGTGCAGATCAAACTCGATCGGTCGATCATCCAGCGCCTCTGGAGTCGACCACTCTCCACCCTCGCCATCGTCGATGGGATGGTGCAGGTTGGTCACGAGGCTGGGCGCAGTGTCGTGTTCGAGGGAGTCGAACGACTTGAGCTTCTTGAGGTCGCAGAGATTCTGGGGGCCGATTATGCCCAGGGCTATGCTATCGCTCGACCGATGCCAGCGATCGAGATCGAGCCGTGGGTGAATCGATTCAGCGAGCGTGTGGACCGCTCGATCCTTGGTACCCCAGTGAGCTCGATCCTTGGCGCGATCGCTTATGTCTGG
This sequence comes from Actinomycetes bacterium, assembly GCA_021822605.1. Lineage (GTDB taxonomy): Bacteria > Actinomycetota > Acidimicrobiia > Acidimicrobiales > Acidimicrobiaceae > Ferrimicrobium. The sequence goes on along the minus strand of JAKAQL010000005.1, from coordinate 79,790 downwards.
CGTGAAGTCCACTGGCACGGTAGCGATGCTGTTCTTGACTGGAGAGATTGCCCGGTTGCGACGTATTTGGAGCGGGCCTTTGGCACAAAGACATCGGTTGCCGTATTGCATCGTAGACTCCATCAGGAAGGGCTGGCCATCTCCTCGTCGTACCAAAACCTGGTAGAGGAGTTGGACCGACGTCACCAAGAGCTGCTTTCGGGCGAGAGTATTGGAGCTGGACCGGCTTCGTATGACGGGGTACCGGTCGGTTGAGGCCCGGTAGCTGCGCGGGGAACGCGGATCACAAACTGGGTCCCTCCTTCGGAGCTGATCGGCGATTCGACCCGGATGCGAAGCCCCATGAGGCTCACGAGGCGTCCGACGATGAGGAGACCGAGTCCACTCCCAACGGTGCCGTCTTTCCCAGGCGTTGGGTTTAGCTGGCTGTGAAAGAGCTTTTCGCGCAGATCGAGCGGCAGGCCAGCGCCATCGTCAGTGATCGATACCTCGATCGCGGACGGGGTGGGTGTGAGGCGGATGTGAACCTCATGGCGAGCATACTTAAGGGCGTTGTCGAGAAGATTTCCTAGCAGCTGGAGCATACGCTCTGGGTCTACATCGACCAGAGCGGCGTGAGGCGTAGGGTGGCTCGTGAGCGCAATTGCGCTTCGTTGTGCGCGAGGCACTACCACCTCGGCCAGGTGGATCAGGAGTGTGTTGAGGTCGATGCGTTGCGGTTCTAGGGTGTAGTTGCTCGCGCGTAGGCGAGCGAGGGCGATGAGATCGTTGATGAGCCGTTCGATGCGTTGGGCCTCGCGCTCGATGGTCCGAGCCGCCTCCACTGGTGACGCCACTGCCTCGTCGATAATCGCCTCCGCGAAGCCCCGAATTGAGGTCAATGGTGTCCGCAAATCGTGTGAGATCGCGAGAATGTAGGTGGTTTCAACCTCGTTGGCGGCCTTCAGCGAGGTGATCATTGAAGAGATGGCGTCATCGAGGTTCGCAAGTTCGGCTTCGCGCGGTCGATCGATCGCGATATCCTCATCAAAGTGGCCAGAAGCTATTCTGCTTGAGCGTGTCACGAGGCGATCGAGGGTACGCGAGATATGGGCAGTGTAGTGATCAGAGATTAGGACGGCGACGATCGCGGTGATCAATACCACGCCAACGACAAAAATTGCGGGTCCCTCGATGGATGGTAGTGGGTGGGTCAGGATCAGCGCAAAGGAGTGCGAGGTGATGGTGAAGGGCGAGTTGGTTAAGGCGGGAGGAGTGGTCACCGGATAGGCAAGAAACACCTCATTACCGATGACACCCGACTGGTAGTGACCAGAGACGAGCGACGCGAAGTTGATTGTGGTAGACGTGAGAGGGTGCGGCAGTGCTGCGAGCGGTTGATGCAATCGGTTCAGCGGGATGAGGTGTTGTCGACCGACCCCCGCGGTGGCAAGAAATGGGTGGACAAATCGATGATTGGCGCGCTCGAACAGGATGGCGAGCGCGCTTGCGGTACGGAGCAGAAACGCTTGAGTCTGATGGACTGCAACTTCTCTGCTGATCAACAGGGTCCCGAGTCCACCGATCAGAACGGTCACGACGGCGGTAGCGAGGAGACCAAAGCGGACCGTCGCACGGATACTGGTTGACCTAGGCCAAGCGATAGCCGACCCCCCAGACCGTGGCGATCGGCAATGATTCGCCAAACTTACGACGTAGCTGACGGATGTGAACATCGACAGTACGGTCGTCCCCGTACCACTCGGGTCCCCAGACACCATCGAGCAGCTGGCGTCTCGAGAGGGCAATACCGCGGTGGGTGATGAGAAAACCTAAAAGATCGAACTCTCGGTTGGTTAAGGGAATCTGTACGCCCTCCAGAGTGGTGGTACGGCGTTGCTGATCCCAGGTGATCGGGCCGAGAACTTCGACCACCGCTGTGGCAGGGGGAATCGCCTGGGTGCGGCGTAGGATCGCATTGAGCCTGGCGATGAGTTCTCTAGGGGAGAAGGGTTTCGTGACGTAGTCGTCGGCACCGATCTCTAGCCCAAATATCCGATCAAGTTCCTGATCACGGGCTGAAAGCATGACGATGGGGACGGCCGAGTGCTCTCGGAGCGCACGACAGACGTCAAGGCCGTCGAGAGTTCCCGGAAGGTTGAGGTCGAGGATAACCGCGGCGGGAACTTCTGCGTCAAAGAGGGTGAGCGCTAGCTCTCCAGTCGCAGCGATAACCGGGATAAAGTGGGCACGCTCCAAGTAGGCTCGCAGGAGCTCCGCGATAGAGGGATCGTCCTCAACGATGAGAACCGCTGGTTGCACCCTCTCGAGCCTAGTGACCTCCCCTCGTATGCAGTGCCCCGTCGTATGCAGTGCCCTCTCGCATGAGCACCCAGTGGTGCACTGATACTGGGCCCAAGGTGAGCAACCCTGACCGCGAATCAGTCTTTGGGGAGATGGGGCTCGAGTCTTTGGGTTCGACTTGCGGTGGGGAGGACCGAGCCACCCGTCTCATCGGAACCTGAAGCAGCGGAGAGAGCGTCCGCCTTTGCTGGCAGCGGTGACGAATCGAGTTCGCCAAGCTCACGTTCGAACTCCTCGTCCGATGGAGAGGTTGGGTCGATATCGCTGGCGGTGTACTTGCCACCACGAAGCCAGGAGGCGATGGCTGCAACAAGACAAGCGACAGCTGCGAAGACAAACGCCTCAGTGAGGCCATGTCCGAAGGGTCGAGAGATGAGGTGGGGGAAGTAGAAGCGTCCTGTAAGGTAGCGGGCGTTGGACGCGGGAAGCTTGGCAAGCACCGATGACCCGATCAGTTTGGCAATCGGGTTATAACCAAGAAATGCGGCGAAGAGCAGACTCACTGGTGGCAATGTCGAGATGCCCTGTGCGATGTGGAGTGGAACATTTTGATGGACGAGTCCGGTGAGCAACGCGTGGGGGAGATATGCCTGGAGACCGAAGATCATGAGGGTGAAGAAGACGCCGATCGAGAGGACCATGGCTGAATTCTGGAAGGTTGCTGCCATGCCTGCCCCGACCCCTCGTTCATTGACAGGCAGGCTGTTCATGATTCCAGCGCGGTTTGGCGAAGCGAAGAGGCCCATGGCGAGACCATTCAGGAGTAAGAGCCCGGCGAAGACGGGGTAGGCAAAATTCACTGGCAAATAGATCAAAAGGATAAAGGAGAGTGCTGCAATGACCATACCACCGGTGGCGAAGGGACGCGCGCCGAAGCGGTCAGAGAGGTACCCCGAGATGGGGCCAGCAGCGAGGAAGCCGATGGTGAGTGGTACGAGGTAGATGCCGGCCCAGAGAGGTGTGGATGCGTACGAGTAACCGTGCTGAGGAAGCCAGATGCCCTGTAGCCAAATGATGAGGATGAACATCATTCCGCCTCGGCCGAGGGATGCAAGAAGACTGGCTAGGTTTCCAGCGCTGTAGGGGCGCAGTTTAAACAGGCGCACGTTCATCATCGGTGCTGGTCGTTTCAGTTCGATCGCGACGAAGCTGACAAGGGTCAGGACACCTCCGATGAGTGCTGCTAGCACTCCTGGATTCGTCCAGCCCATGGTATGTCCGCCGTAGGGCTGCAGACCGTAGGTGATTCCAACGAGAATAGAGATAAGGCCGATAGCAAAAACAAGGTTACCAAGGACGTCGATCTTCGCTCTCACCTTTTTGCCAAGGTCATGAAGCATGATGTAGGCCCACACCGTTCCGATCAGGCCGAATGGGACTGAAACCAGAAAGACGGCTCGCCAGGAGATGGGCGCGAGGAGTCCGCCCATGATGAGGCCGAGGAACGACCCTGCGATAGCGGCGACGTTGTTGATCCCGAGGGCTAAGCCTCGCTGAGTTGATGGGAAGGCGTCAGTGAGGAGCGCGGCCGAATTGGCAAAGAGCAGCGCCCCGCCCAAGCCCTGTCCCAACCGCATACCGATGAGCCACAGAGCACCTCCACCCCCGTGTAGCCAAGTGATGGAGAGGAGTACGGAGAAGATTGTGAAGGTTGCAAAACCCATGTTGTACATACGAGCACGACCGTACATATCGCCAAGGCGGCCGAAACTCACCACCATGACGGCCGTCACCACGAGGTAGCCCATCAGTACCCATAGGAAGTAGGACGTATTTTGTGGCGCGAGCGGATTGAGTTTGATGCCGTTAAAGATCTCAGGAAGTGAGATCAGCACGATGGAGGAGTTGATGGTGGCCATCAAAATACCCAGGGTGGTGTTTGAAAGGACAATCCATTTGTAGTGTGGATGTTCTGTGATCTTGAAGGATCGCTCCCGAATCGATTGCTTGTTAGTTGGCGTCTTACTACCAAGCACCACTCTCAACTCCAATCTTTGTCTCCGCGTCAAGCGCCTCGCCTGACTCGAAAGCCGGTCGATCAGCGCCAATACAGTCACGTTGAACCCGTCTTTCACCATCAACCCTTCCATTGTACTCGATAAGCGCTTGCATAGTACAAGTATTTTGAGAAAAGTGGTTGTAGCTCATGCTTTTATCGCAGCGGTGGGCGGGTAACCTGTTCAGAGTGGCGACCTATCTTGATGCAATTTTGGCGGTCCACAGAAAGCGTTGTGCAAGTGACCAGCGTGACCTAGAACGACTCCGCCAAGCCTGTGAGACGTTGGCTCCATCACCTAGTCTTGAGTCTGCCCTTCGGTCGCAGGGCTTTGGAGTCATCGCCGAGGTGAAGCGACGGTCTCCGGTTCGTGGGCCGATGAGCGAAGCAGCGGTCAATCCTGGAGAGGTTGCACTGGAGTATCAGGAGGGTGGTGCCAGTGCGGTCTCCGTTCTTACCGACGAACCTCATTTCGGTGGAAGCTTGGACGATCTGACGGCCGTGGCTGAGGTGGTGAGTATCCCGGTACTGCGCAAGGACTTTCTACTCGACGAGCGTGACCTCTGCGATGCCCGACTCCATGGTGCGTCAGCGGCATTGCTTATTGCAGCTGCGATGGATCAAGAGAGTCTCGTTCGGTTGATTCGCTGGAGTTCGGTGATCGGCCTGGAGCTCCTACTCGAGGTGCATGACCCGCAAGAGTTGGCGGGCCTCGACCTGCGCGCACTGCATTTTCGCGGTGCGCTTGGTATTAATCAACGGGATTTGGCAACCTTCGCCGTCGACTCCGGCCGTGCGCTTGCCTATCGCGAAGAGTTGGGCCACGAGTTTCCGGTGGTGGCGGAGTCGGGGGTGCAGAGTCCGGAGGACGCGCGTGCGCTAGCGGCGGGGGGCTACGACGCGGTCTTGGTGGGTGAGATGCTGATGCGTTCCGAGGATCGTCGTGCTAGCGTGAAGGCTCTTTGTGCACGCTGACCATATTTTTGTGAAGATCTGTGGTATCACCAACGTCACCGATGCCCTGGTGGCGCTCAACAGTGGGGCTGATGCTCTCGGTTTCGTCTTTGCGGATTCTCCGCGGCAGGTAACGGTGCCAGGTATCGCCCCAGTGTTGGCGCATCTACCGGATCGCGTGCTCACCTTTGGTGTTTTTGTTGACACCGCTCCCGACAACGTGATCGCAGTGGTGAGGTCTCTTGGTCTCAAGGGTGTGCAGCTCCACGGTCACGAGACCCCGGATGAGGTGGCGTACCTCAGGCAGCAGGTTCCGTATGTGATGAAGGCGATCTCAGCCAAGGAGCTCCAGGGAGGAGAAGCGATGAGTTATCACTCCTGGGCAACGCTGGTTGACGGTCCACGGCCTGGGTCTGGGGAACGGCTCGACTGGGCGTCGCTGATCGGCTCTTCGCCAGGAGGGCGGCTGATCCTAGCCGGTGGCTTGGATGCGGCGAACGTTGGGGAGGCCATCACGCTGCTCAAGCCATTCGGTGTTGATGTCTCGAGCGGTGTTGAGACAAGTCCTGGACACAAGGATGCGGCAAAGGTGTTCGCATTTGTTCATGCGGTACGAGAGGTTCTACAGGATGCTCCTTCGGTGGCGACTGAGTAGGTGAGGAGAAGACAGATGACCAGCGTGATGGGCAATCCAGATGCGACGGGACGGTTTGGTGAATTTGGAGGGCGATTCGTCCCTGAGTCGCTCATGCCAGCAGTGATTGAACTGGACTCTGCGTTCCGCGAGGCGTGGAGTGACCCCCTCTTTCGGGCGGAATACACCGCCACGTTGGAGAACTATGCCGGTCGTCCGACACGTCTGTATCTGGCGGAACGACTTTCGGAGTATCTTGGTGCTGAAATATGGTTGAAGCGAGAGGACCTCGCTCATACGGGGTCTCATAAGATCAACAACGTCATAGGACAGGCGCTGCTCGCACGCCGTATGGGTAAGTCGCGTTTGATAGCGGAGACTGGTGCCGGCCAGCATGGCGTGGCGACGGCCACAGCAGCCGCGCTCTTTGGTCTTGAGGCCAAGGTCTACATGGGGGAAGTAGACGTTGCTCGCCAATCTCTGAACGTCTTTCGTATGCGCTTGCTTGGTGCGGAGGTTGAGGCGGTCACCTCTGGCTCGCGCACCCTGAAGGATGCGGTGAATGAGGCCATGCGGAGCTGGGTCGCGGCTCTAGGTGATACTCATTACTGCATCGGCAGCGTGATGGGACCGCACCCATATCCCTGGATGGTTCGGGAGTTCCAACGGGTCATCGGCGACGAAGCGCGAAGCCAGTACGAAGCGGCGACAGGGTCCACCCCAGATTGGGTCGTCGCTTGCGTGGGTGGTGGTTCGAATGCAGCGGGGACCTTTGCCGGGTTTGTCGATACTCCAGCACGGTTGGTGGGGGTTGAGCCAGCGGGCGGAGCAGCAGTAGGCCATGGTATCGGCGGCATCGTACACGGTATGCAGTCATTCTTCCTTCAAGATGAGTTTGGACAGATCAATGAGGCTGCATCGATCTCGGCTGGGCTCGACTATCCAGGCGTTGGCCCCGAACACGCCCACCTCCACGCAATCGGCCGTGCGCGTTACGATCAGGTCAACGATGACCAGGTCTTGGAGGCTGTTCAACTGCTCGCCAGGACAGAGGGTATCGTCTGTGCTCTCGAATCAGCCCATGCCATCGCGTGGCTGGTGGAGCACAAGCAGGAGCTCCTTTCGAGTTCGATCGTCGTGACTCTCTCTGGACGTGGCGATAAAGATGTCGAGACGATTGCACAGCGTCTCGGATTTCTCGAGGGAGAAGAACATGCTTGAGAAGAGCCTGCAGCAGCTTCGGAAGAGTGGTCGACGGATCCTCGTTCCGTACGTGATGGCTGGTAGCGATCCGGATTGGCTTTCTCTGGTCGATCTTGTTATCGAGAGTGGGGCTGATGCGGTCGAGATTGGGATTCCATTTTCGGATCCAAGTATGGACGGACCTGTCATCCAGCGAGCTGGTGAGTTGGCGTTGGCTCGTGGCGTTACACCATTTTCTGTGCTGAGCGAGCTGCGGACCCGTTCGTTCTCCGTGCCGATAGTCGTGATGACCTACTACAACCTCTTCCATCATATGGGCATCGAACGAGCAGTTACCGAGCTGCGGCAGGCTGGGGTTGACGGTGTGATCATTCCGGATCTTCCGCTGGAGGAGGGGGCCAATTGGAGGGCAATGGCAAAGTCTCAAGGACTTGAGACCGTCCAGCTTGTCTCGCCAGTTACTTCGTTGGAACGTGTCGACGAGATCCTGGCAGTGGCGGAGGGTTTTGTCTATGGTGTGGGGAGCATGAGTGTGACCGGCGAGCGAGCCGAGCTAGCTGAGACTGCGACTGCTATCGCGACGCGAATTCGTCCTCGCACCACGTTACCGTTGCTCATTGGGATCGGTATCTCTAACGGAGATCAGGCGGCAGCGGTTGTAGAGGCTGGGGCTGATGGGGTCGTGGTTGGCTCTGCTCTTCTGCGACGCGTGCTTGAGGGGCAAACACCCTCCGAACTCTCGTACTTTGTCTCCGAGATTCGGGCTGCACTTGACGAAGCGTGAGAACGTCTCTGTGCTGGACTGAGGTCTCTCGGCTGAGGGTTCTGCCCGCCTCGGTTTGCCAAGAGACATCGAGATTCCGGATGTTGTTGGCGTCGGGCGAACAGATTCGCGTGGGTCGCCAGCGAGCTCTTCACCCGAACGTTCCTAGTTGCCAAGCTCAGTATCTGGAGGATTGTCTGGGTGCCTGAACTCCGGTGGTGCCTGAGCACTAGGAGTTCTTCCGGCATGACACGGAGTGGGCCTGTCAGTATTGGTGGCGTTCTTGGTGACAATCGAGGTGTCTTGGCCGGGTCTGGCTAGGCTCTGGAGTATGGAAAACGAAGGCGAAGCCACAGATTTCCATTCGAACGGCGAGCTTCATGGTGACGGCGATACCTCTGATTACCAATCAACTGACACAGGGATCACTGAGCATCGAGGAGTGCTGGAGCGACCTCACTCGACGAGAACCTCCCGTTTGTGGATCGGCTCGTTCTTTGGCCTCGTGGTTCTGGTGGCTATTCTTGTCTTCATTCTCCAAAATCTTGGCTCCGTAGCGGTCCACGTTCCGGGTGCCACCATCCGCATGCCGGTTGGGATCGCCATACTATTCGGTGTCATTCTTGGTGGTCTTTTCGTCTTTCTCTTGGGGCTTGCTCGGGTCGTGCAACTCCGGCGGAGCATTGGCCGTAATCGACGAGCAGGCTGAGCAAGGGACTACTCAGCGAACTCGTCTGGTCATGGCCGATGCTGAGCAGGACCTCCATGTGCGGTGAGCGATTGGAGCATGCAGTGGGCGAGGCGAGGAGTCCGAGCTACGGGAAGCGCCCTTCGGCGGCAACTAAGATACGAGGGGGTTTCTGGGAGAAAGGGGTGACCTACATGGAGCCAGAGGATGGTCGTGCCAAGGAGTCGGATGGTCCATTAACGGGGCTGCTGATCGCTGACTTTTCACGTATTCTTGCTGGCCCCTACGCCACCATGCTTCTCGGTGATCTCGGGGCTACCGTCATCAAAGTGGAGGGACCGTCGGGGGACGATACGCGTACTTGGAAACCTCCAGTCCGAGGTGATGTTGCGACGTATTACCTGGGTATCAACAGAAACAAACGCTCTATCGTTCTCAATCTCGCCGATGCCGACGACAAGCGCCTCGCCCTGCGGCTTGCCCAACGGGCCGATGTGATGATCGAGAATTTTAAGCCTGGACAGATCTCTCGCTTCGGACTCGGCTACGAGACACTGTGCGAGGAGAATCCAGGACTTGTCTATGCCTCGATCTCTGGTTTTGGAACAAAACCACCTGGCTCAGGGATGATGGGCTATGATTTGATGATCCAAGCGATGTCGGGTCTCATGAGCCTGACGGGAGAGCCTGAGGGTCCGGCGTATCGTGCGGGCATCTCGGTCATCGACATCATCTCTGGACTACATCTCGCGATGGGTATCCTGGCGGCGCTCTACGAACGGGCGACCTCTGGGCTCGGTCAGCACGTGGAGGTCAGTCTGTTGACCTCCGCACTGTCGGGTCTCGTCAATCATACTGCGGCGGTCACGATGGGAGGGGTGGTCCCGTTCCGAATGGGCAACGCACACCCTAGCCTTTATCCATATGACCCTTTCGCCACCCAGGATGGCGAATTGATCGTCATTGCGGCCAATGATGGACAGTTCCGCTCGCTGACCATGGCCATTGGGGCCCCCGAACTCGCAGATGATCCGAGATTTTCTCGCAATGAGTTGCGTACCGCTAACCGAGATATTCTTGGTCCCTTGCTCCAGGAGCGGTTACGGACGAAGACCTCTGACGAATGGTTTGCTCTACTGACGGCCGCAGGAGTACCGTGTGCCCCTATAGCGACGGTTGATCGAGGCATTGCCTTTGCAAAGGAGGTCGGTCTCGAGCCAACGGTTTTGCTAGGGGAGGGCGGGGATCGACTTGAGATGATTCGCAACCCCATCACCTTTTCAGCCACTCCGCCAAGTTATCGCTTGCGTCCTCCCGCCCTGGGGGCCGATGGCGATGCGATTCGTGCATGGTTGCTCGACGAAAGTGAGCTCGACTGACAGGCGAGAACTCGCGAGGTTGTGACTCGACACACCATTGCCAGTTGGCTGCTGGACTTAAAAACCCAGGAATCGCTTGGGACTTACGGACTAGGATTGCGAGAGACAAGCGAAGGAGAAGTCACAGTGCAGTTAGGAATCATCGGGTTAGGCCGCATGGGAATGAATATGGGTCTCAGATTGCAGGCAGGAGACATCGAGGTCCTAGGTTATGACGCCTCAGCCGAGGCACGCAAGGTGGCGGAGAAGGAGGGGCTCTCCTGCGCTGGAGACCTCCGAGAGTTTGTCAGGAAATTGGCAACGCCGCGAGCGGTGTGGTTGATGGTCCCTGCGGCTGTCACCGAGCAAGTGCTCGATCAACTGATCGAGGTTCTTGATCGCGATGATGTAGTCATTGATGGAGGAAACGGCTTCTATCGTGACGACCAGGCCCATGCCGTAAAGCTGGCACAGCACGGTATCCATCATATGGATGCAGGGACGAGCGGCGGTGTTTGGGGTCGCGAACGTGGCTACTGTCTTATGGTCGGTGGTGAGCAGGAGATCTTCGAAAGAATTGAGAAGGTTTTCGCCGTGTTGGCGCCCGGTGTCGAGTCGGCACCCCGAACCGACTCAACCAGCAGCGTGCGTCAAGCTGAGCTCGGCTATCTCTATTGCGGAGATCATGGCGCCGGTCACTTCGTCAAGATGGTCCACAATGGTATTGAGTACGGGATGATGGCATCGCTGGCCGAAGGTTTTGCGATTCTAGAGGGTGCCGATATTGGGGCTCGTACACAGAATGCGAGCGCCGAGGTGGCTCCCCTCCATGACCCGACTGCCTATCAGTACGATATACCTGTTGCGGAGGTGGCGGAGCTGTGGAGAAGAGGGAGTGTCGTTGCGTCTTGGTTACTCGACCTCGCTGCTGACGCTTTGCGACGCGACCCCACGCTCGACACCTTTAGAGGTCGCGTCTCTGACTCGGGTGAAGGGCGCTGGACGGTGAATGCCGCTATCGATGAGGGAGTCCCTGCGCCGACGATTGCGGCGTCGCTGTTCTCACGCTTTTCGTCGCAGGGTTCTGGCGCATTTTCAGATAAGGTTCTATCTGCGTTGCGAAAAGAGTTCGGAGGTCACGACGAGTTGCCAAGCACCTAGTGTCATTCGGCGCTGTGATGTGCCTGTTCCATGCGTCTACGGATGAGTTCGCGGCGCTCCTTGAGTTCGCGGTAGCTCAGATGATCGACCTCGCCGTCCACTCCCAGGCTTGCTTTGAGTCCGCCGAGGTCGATCGCGTTTGGCGAAACCTCCATGCCGATGTCAGCTGAGATTTGCGCGCCGTAACGGGTCATGAAGTAGGAGGCGAGGTAGGTGATCTCTGCGAAGAGGTCGATCTCTGGCGCCAGGTTCGCAAGGGATGCATCGACAAAAATCATGTTCTTGACGAAGAGCATGAGTTCTTTCGGAAGACGAGCCCCATAACCGAGGAGGGCTTTCGTGAGCTTCTGAATCTCTGCCAAGATCTCCTCGGGTCGCATCTGCGTCGGGTCTTTGGTGGGCTCCTCAAGTCCAAGATCATCGATCACCCCTCGAATATCGGTGTCTATCGGGAGTGCACCAAGGTCGATGAGGGCCTGGATCTGGGTCGGGAGGTCGTTCATTGAACCACCCATCAGGAGTCGGAGAAAGCCGAGGCGTTTGCCCTCGGAGAGTCTCCCGGTGATGCCGTAATCCAACAGGATCACCTTTCCATCGTCACCGACGAGTAGGTTACCGCCATGGAGGTCACCGTGAAAGACGCCGTGGAGCATGGCGCCCTCCAAGAAGGACACAAGAGCAGCCCGGACCACCGCAGTGGTGTCGATACCGGCCTTGTGCATCCCGACGGCATCGTCCCATTTGAATCCTGTAAGCCTCTCCATGACCAAGACTCGCCGAGTGACGAGGTTGGGATGTGGCCGAGGTACGATAATACTTCGTTGCTCGGTGGCGGCTAAGACACCTGCAATGTCGAGCATGTTTGCGGCTTCCAGGCGGAAATCGAGTTCCTCAACGATGGTCTCGGCAAAGAGTTCGACCAGCGCGGGGGGGTTCGCCAGCGCTGCGACGGGAATTCTCCCGATCAAATGCGGGGTGATCCAGCTCATTGCCGCCAGGTCACGTCGGACAAGATCGGTCACCAGGGATCGTTGCACCTTAACCGCTACCGGTTCACCAGTGAGTAGGGTTGCGAAATAGACCTGTGCGATCGATGCTGCCGCTACCGGTCGCTCATCAAAGGTTGCGAAGAAGTTCTCCAGGGGGCCACCGAGATCTGTCTCGATTGTCTGCCGCACGACAGCGAAGTCTTCTGCGGGTACATGGTCACGGAGAAGCCGGAACTCATCGACGAGTTCAGCTGGGAAGATCCCCTCCCCAGATGAAATGATCTGGCCTAGCTTGATGTAGGTGGGGCCGAGGTGCTCAAAGGAACGTCTGAGTCGCCGCGACAACCCTCGTCGCGAGTCAGTCTTGCCGCGACGTCGATCAAACAGTCGCCAGCCAAGTAACGCAACTCCAAGTGAGAGACCAGTTCCAAGTACTCTCCGAGCCGGGGGTATGCGGCGATGCCGTAAAAGTACCGGCACTTGAGCTCGCGTGCGGGTTCGCAATTGCTCCGTGGCACTGAGCCACTCCAGGCGATCAGGATCTACCACCCATGGCTGCGCATTCGAAAAAGAGCCGACAGCGGCATCGGCATAGTCGTGATTCGCTGTCGACTCAGAAGCGATGGGCTTATTATCTGGCATTGGTCCATCCTACCCGGTCCAAGACGCCTACTCCGAAAGGGCTCGGAAGTCCTCCGTCATATCCTAGGCAGGAGGTGGCCCGAAGACGATGCAAGCGTTGTGCCCCCCGAATCCGAAGGAGTTTGAGAGGATGTGGCCCGGTGGCAAGGGACGTGGATCCTTGAGCACCACATCAATGTCGATCTCTGGATCTAGGTCAACGGTGTTGGCCGTGGGCGGGATCAACTGATGCGCGAAGGTCAGAGCGACAGCGACGGCCTCAAGACCACCCGCTGCCCCGAGGGCGTGGCCGAGCGCGCCTTTGGCTGAGGTTACCGGTGGGTTCAACGAGCCGAAGAGCGATCGAATCGCGGCTGCCTCTGCGAGATCATTCATCGGTGTAGAGGTTCCATGGGCATTGATGTGGGCAATATCTTCGACGGTGATACCCGCATCCTCGATCGCCATCTGCATCGCTTTGTAGGCTCCTGCGCCGCCCGGTGCTGGTTGTGTGATGTGGTAGGCGTCAGCCGTCGAGGCAATTCCGTCGATGGTGGCGTAGATCCTCGCTCCGCGCGCCACGGCTTTGTCGTAATTCTCCAACACGAGAACACCAGCACCCTCTCCCATGACAAAGCCATCGCGATTGCGGTCAAATGGCCGTGATATGTCGACTTTAGAGGTGGCAGTCATATTGGTAAATCCGGCAGCGGCGGCATTGGTGATCGCCGCTTCCGCACCGCCGGTCACCGCCATGTCCACCCGTCCGGTAGCCACCAAGTGGGCTGCGTTCTCGATCGCATGGTTGGAGGCCGCACAGGCAGTCACCGATACCTCACACGGACCCTGGAAGCCAAAGCGCATCGATATCGATGCGGCATTTGAATTGACCATCATCAACGGCACGAGGAATGGAGAAACCCGAGAGTATCCACGCTCATGCCCGATGATGACTTGGGCCTCGAGGCTCGCAAGGCCGCCAACGCCAGTGCCCATCCAAACCGCGACACGATCAGCAGAGTAGGAGGGATTGCCAGCGTCGGCTAGCGCCATATCTGCTGCGGCAACACCCATCTGGTTGTACCGGTCGTGACGTCGGATCTCCTTAGCGGAGAGCCACTTCGTAGGGTCAAACCCCTCGGCTCGCCGTACTCCAGGGGGTGGAGGTGTGAGCAATCCCTGCCAGAAACTAGCGAGATCGAGTCCCAGACCCGAAACCACCCCAAGACCGGTCACTGCCACGCGGTGGGTGGCAAAGATAGGAGTATCCCCGTAGCTGAGTCTCATCCTAACTTCCCGTAGACGAGATCAAAGGCCTTCCCAACCGTGTCGACACCTTCGAGCTCTGATTCAGGTACCGTCACGGAGAACTCGTCTTCGAGAGCCATGATGAGCTCAACGAGGTCCAGCGAGTCGGCATCGAGATCGTCGGCGAAACTAGCTGACTCGACCACCTGATCTTTATTGACGCCGAGGACCTTGACGGTGCACTCCGTGAACTTTTCAAATGCCTCTTGTCGATCCATGTTGTCATTTTCCTTTCTTGTGATGCGTGCCTTGTCGCTACTTGCCAACAAGGGTTCATGTCGGGGTTGGGCCTAGATCCCCATTCCCAACCCACCATCAACGGTGATCAATGCACCATTGATGTAACTGGCCCCTTCGGAGGCCAGAAATTGCACGACAGCCCCTACCTCGTCGGGGCGACCGACTCTTCCGAGGGGTATCTGTCTCTCGATCTCTTGGCGCCGACTCTCGCCAGCATCGCCGAGCAACTTGGTCTCGATGGCGCCAGGTAGGATGACGTTCGCTGTAATGCTGCGAGAGCCAAGCTCGCGCGCTAAGGAACGAGCAAAGCCGATTAGGCCAGCCTTTGATGCCGCGTAGTTTGTCTGCCCAGGTCCCCCGGTGAGGGCAACAATCGATGAGATAAAAATTAGCCGACCGTGTCGAACTCTCATCATTGAGGGTAGCACAGCCTTTGTCAGCCGGAAGGCTGAAGTGAGGTTGGTGTTGAGCATCTCTTCAAAACGCTCGTCGTCCATGCGGGCCAGAAGTGTATCACGCGTCGAGCCTGCGTTGGCCACCAGCACCTCAACTGGTCCGGTGTTTGCCTCAACCTCTTTGAGGCCAGCTTGAACGGAGGCAGCATCGCCGATATCGAGTCGGACGCGAGAGCAGGCATCGAGTTCGGGGGGCAGAGGAGTGCCGTGGTACGTAGCGGTAACTTGATGACCATCAGCAAGCAGGCGTAGCGCGCTCGCGAGACCAATACCGGTGGCGGCGCCCGTCACAAGGACATGGCTCATGGAAGCTCCCATCGGACAACGGCGCTTGCCCAGGTCATACCCGCACCAAAGCCAGTAAAGAGGACCAGATCTCCGTTGGAGATGCGTCCGGCATTAGCGGCGTCAGCTAGCGCCAGGGGAATCGAGCCTGATGAGGTGTTGCCAGTCTTGTCGAGAACGAGTGCTGTTCGGTCAAGAGGAATACCGAGGCGATCATTTGCCGCTTGAATGATGCGAAGGTTCGCTTGGTGGGGGACGAGCAAGCTTACTTGGTCGCCCGTGACGCCAGCTTGTTTTAGTGCTCGTTGTGCGGAGTCGAGCATCGCGCGAACCGCTCGTTTGAAGACCTCTTGTCCCTCCATGTACATGTAACCGCCGTGGTCACAGTAGAGGATTGGTCGGGCGGACCCATCGACACCGAGATCCCAACCGAGAAATGTCTCTTGCTCACTGGCTTCGAGCACGACCGCGCCAGCCCCGTCTGCAAAGAGAACGGCGGTTGAACGATCGTTCTGGTCGGTAATCTTCGAGAGTGTGTCGGCCCCAATGACAAGAATGCGGCGGTAACCCATCTCAATGAGACCGCGGGCGGTGATAAGTGCATAGACGTAACCCGCGCAGGCAGCGTTGATATCCATTCCGCCCCCGGTGGTTCCAAGTTGGTAGGTAACCTCGGCAGACGTAGCTGGGACGGTCTGGTCGGGCGTCGTTGTGGAGAGGAGGACGAAGTCGATGTCTGCCGCCGTGATGCCGGCTGAGGCGATGGCATTTCTTCCCGCTTCGATCGCTAGTGAGGTTGTCGTTCCTCCAAAGCGGCGCTCGTGTATCCCGGTACGTGATGCAATCCACTCGTCCGAGGTATCGAGGTACTTCTCAAAATCCGCGTTCGTTACTACTCGTTCGGGCAGTGCTGCCCCAAAACCAGTTATGCGAGCTCCCATGGTGACCTTCCTTTATGTGCTAGTTTTTGGAGAATGGTGAGGACCGCCTATCTTTCAGCGGTCGTTTGATCGGAAATGGTGAGCCAGGCGATCGGCTGACCGGTGGTGACACGCTCTCCCGACACAGCGATCATCCCCTGAAGGACGCCAGCAAAAGGCGATCGAAGTTCGGTTTCGCCTATCGTTCCTAGGAGCTGGCCAACAAAGATGGGATCTCCGACGACGCAATTGGTGCCTTCGGGCTGGAAGACACCAGTCGATGGTGCAACAACCAAACGCTCGGTGCCATAGAGCCGCTCTCCTTGGTGCGAGGTGGCCCAGTCATCCATTGGCCCTTGGGATGCGACAGTTGCCAGCAGCTTCTCTAGATCCGCCGGCGTGGCGATTGAGAGAACGGAGAGTTCGGGTGCGGTGCGTTTCATGAGATTTGTCAGCACGCCACCCGGACCGACCTCCAGAACTAGACGGGGTTTGAGCTCTCGGAGATACTGGATCGTCTCTTCCCATCGCACCGAGTGGGTCAGTTGGTCGGCGAGAAGGGCTGGCCAGTCCGCAGCCTCCACATGCTCACGTGCATCGACGTTTGCGATAACTGGAACTTCGAGGTCGTAGAATTTGGTCGCTTCAATGGCCTTGAACAGGCGATCTCGAGCTGCTTCCATGTAAGGGGAATGGAATGCACCCCCTACTTTCAGACGTGTCACGCGCTTGACGCCGAATTCCTTCGCGCGCGCCTCCACTTGAGCGATGGTTTCGTGGGTGCCCGATAGGACGATCTGCGAGGCGGAGTTGTGATTAGCCACCCAGAGATCGCCAGGAATGCTGTCACACATAGCCCTAGCCACGTCAAGATCTGCTCCGAGGAGGGCGATCATGGCCCCGGGCTGCGCCTCTGCAGCGATAGCCATGGCCTCGCCCCGTTCCTGAACGAGACGAAGCCCGGCATCGAAAGCAAGACCGCCAGCCGCGACTAGTGCCGCATACTCTCCCAGAGAGTGGCCCGCGCAGACCTGTGGGGCGACACCCAGACGTTCAACCGCGTCGAGCGCTACCATCGAGAGCAAGAACGTGGAGATCTGCGTATTGCGGGTGATCTGAAGCATGTCGGAATCGGCATCAGTCAGCAGATGGGTGAGATCCCGATCGAGAATGTTACTCGCCTCCTCGACCAACTCAAAAGAGGGGTGATCAGCCCAGGGTGCACCCATGCCAGGTTGCTGAGATCCCTGCCCTGGAAAGACAAAAGCAATCATCGCCGCCTCTCACCTCCATATTCATACCCATTGAGAACCGCACCCATCGAGCCCGCCGTGTCGAGTCCAGCTTGCATCGAGTCCAGCTTGCATCGAGTCCAGCTTGCATCGAGCTGTCCTAGCGCCTCCCTTACAAATACTTTGATGCTGTCAATGGCTGATTGGTTACACCCCAGCCGCGCATTATGCTGATTCGTCTAATAGCCCGGGTGGTGGAATGGTAGACACGGAGGCCTCAAAAGCCTCTGCTCGCAAGGGCGTGCGGGTTCGAATCCCGCCCCGGGTACGCTCAGTCGTCCTCGAGACGATGGTCATACGGCCTTCTCAGGTCCGCGACCTCTCTTGAATTCGTGCCGACTCGCTGGATTTAGCTGGGCGGTGCCTCCGCTCGGTTCGGGGCGCAAGAATATTGTCCGTCGTCGGCTAGGGGGTTATGAGCCATGCAAGTCCTCGAAAGTCCTAGCACGGGTGCTCGCGCAATCTCGATCAGCGAGGCCGTTGGTTGATTGAGGGGCTAGTGATAGCGCGGGGTTCGTCACGCGATGCGGTGTCGACGACCGTGAGGCGTTCCATGTGCCAAATGGAAGGACGCCACTGCTAGCCGGGGTTATTGATTGATGAGGTATGGATTGGTTGTGCGCTCCTTGCCAATGGTAGTGGTTTCGCCATGACCTGGGTAGACCGGTAGATCGTCGGCGAGCGGTAGGATCTTCGTTCTCATTGATTCCATGAGCAGTTCAGACGAACCCCCAGGGAGGTCGGTACGACCAATCGATCCCTTGAAGAGATGATCGCCAGTGAACAGCACATCGCCTTCGGGGAGCGAAGCCATGATACAGATAGACCCGGGTGTATGTCCAGGGGTATGCAGCGCGCGAAAATCCATACCTGCCCCTTTGACATGATCTCCCTCGCCAAAGTCTTCGATCAGTTCAGGTTCCCGCAGATCGAGCCCCGTTGCTCTCAAAGCCTCGCGCAGCATCCCACTTGCCTGGAGAGGGTCGCGCAGGTAGTGTGCGTCTTCGGGGTGCCGATAGATGTGCGAACTTGGATAGTACTGGGATACACTACGGATCCCACCGGTGTGGTCGACATGACCGTGAGTGGCGATGATCGCCTTTGGGCGCAATTGATATTGGGTGATAAGGTCCACGATGGCATCTGGATCAGGTGGACAATCGATGATGACGCATTCCTTGTTGTCGGCTGAGACGATCCAAGTGTTGGTCCCCGCAACCCACAGCGCTCGGCCGATAATCATCGATGCCTCCTTCGTAGTGACGCCAAATGGCACCCGTTCTAACGGGTAGCGCCTAGCTTACTAGGGAACACAAATGGAGTGGATCGGGAGGCAGTGAGGGACGGATATGACACAGCGAATCATCATTGCAGAGGATGAGGCCATCATTCGGCGTGACCTCAAGGAGATGCTTATCGCCGAGGGCTACGATGTCGTGGCTGATGTCGGACGTGGTGATGAGGCGCTCGAAGCGGTCCGCACGATGCGACCGGCCGCCGCTGTCTTGGATGTCAAGATGCCCGGAATGGATGGACTGACCGTCGCCGAAGCCATCAACGCGGAGCACCTCTGTGCCGTCATTATTCTTACTGCGTTTTCTCAGCGATCCCTGGTGGAGCAGGCTCGGGAGGCCGGTGTCATGGCGTATCTCGTGAAACCCTTCCAAGCCAACGATCTAGTCCCTGCTATCGAGCTTGCTCTCGCTCGTTTTGACGAAAAGATGCTTGTGGAGGGGGAACTAGAACGGATACACGATGAACGGCGGCGGCTTGAGGAGAAGTTGGAGACCCGAGTGATCTTGGATCGTGCCAAGGCTCGGTTGATGGATGAGTATCAGCTTTCAGAGTCTGAAGCATTTCGCTTCTTGCAAAAGACGGCGATGGATACCCGTGGCAGAGTCAAGGACGTGGCGGAGAGGGTGATCGATGGAGACCTCAAGCCAGGACAATAATCAGGACAACAATCAGGACAACCATAGCGAGACTGCTCTGAGGCTTCTTGCTATTGATGGCTACTCCTTGATGTTCAGGGCGTTCTTCGCGATACCTCCGATGCAGGGGCCAAGCGGGCCTACGAATGCGCTTTTTGGGTTTTTCCGCATGGTGGTCTCAGCGCTCGGTCAATTTCACCCGACGCATCTGGTTGTTGCACTTGACCACCCCTCACCAACGTTCCGAGATGAGCTTTTTGGTGACTACAAGGGAGGGAGAGCGACGACGCCAGACGAGCTCCGATTCCAGCTAGAAGCGCTTCGAGGGCTCCTTCGCGCTTTAGGCATCCCGAGCATCGAGATGGCGGGCTATGAGGCGGACGACGTGATTGCAACGCTGACGTCCCTTGCTGAGGCCCAACAGTTTGAGGTCGATGTCGTCACCGGGGACAGAGATATTCTCCAGTTAGTAGCTGACCCCTTGGTGCGGGTTCATTTGACGAGGCAAGGGGTCTCGCACCTCGGGACTATGGATGAAGCTGCTATGATCGCGAAGTATGGAGTGACGGCCGAGCAGTACTGTGATTTTGCAGTATTGAGGGGTGACAAGTCCGATAACCTTCCAGGTGTCCGTGGCATCGGCCCAAAGACGGCGGCTCTGCTCCTGAACCGCTATGGCGATCTCGATGGCATCCTCGCAAATTTGGAGGAGTTGCCAGCTCGGCAGCGTGGTGCCTTTGAGGAATCTGCCGTGGAGTTGCCGCTCTTCAGGCAGCTGGCAACGCTCGATCGAGCAGTCCCACTCGAGACATCACTTGATGATCTGATGATGCCCGTTGAGATTGACCAGGCCGCTGCGGAACGGCTTTTTATCGGTTCCTTCGGGTTGCGAACCGCCTATGAGAAACTGAGTGAACTCGTGGGACGCCGCCAGAGCACACAATCTCGTGAGAGTCTGAGCACTGCCACAAAGACGTCTGCCTCCATCGGGGATCTCCTTGCTGCGCGTCCGAAGATCCTCGCGGTTACCTCGCGGTTCGATGGCGAGGCCGGAAGATCGTCGCCCTCAATCCTTGGATTTGGTGCGGAAACGAAAGATCAAGGTAGTGAAGTCTGGTTGACCTCAACACCTTGCAGCAGTCTGGACCTACTCGATGCGTCCGAACTGGCTGGCGTATCCCTCGCTGGTATCGGACTCAAGGAGCTGCTTCGTTCGTTGGACTTGACCTGTTCGATTTCGCTGGCCGCTGGCGAACTCCTCGATCTGGGTGTGCTCGCCTACGTCCTGGATGCCTCTGAGCGCCGTTCCGACTTGCGAGCGGTAGCCGAACTTCTCCAATTGGGATGGAAAGACCTAGAACCGCAGGGCCTCTTTGACGGTAACTCGACAACGGAAGCCGAGCTGCGTCAAGAACTCGGGGCAATCCCACAGCTGCTCTCTCTTCTGCTGGAGCGCATTGAGGCCGAGGGAGTCCTTCGTCTGGCGAATGAGATCGAATTGCCGCTGGTCAAGGTTTTGACCAGGATGGAGATTGCGGGCGTCGCAATCGATCTGGGCGTACTCGACGAGATTGGTGCCGCACTCGCCTCCGAGGCAGCGTCAAGTCTTGCCGCGATCCATACACTCACTAGCCCATCATTTAACCCCAATTCACCGAAGCAGCTTGGGACGGTGCTCTTCGATCAGCTGGGTCTACCTACCGGTAAAAAGACAAAGACTGGCTATTCGACTGACGCGCAGGTCCTAGAAGGCCTCCGTGACCAGCATCCGCTAGTGGGGCTTGTACTGCGCTTCCGAGAGCTCGACAAGCTTCACTCGACGTTTTATGAGGGACTCAAGGGCGAGGTGGCCGACGACGGAAGGATCCATGCGACCTTCAACCAAACGGTTGCACGAACGGGTCGTATCTCGTCAGAGCACCCAAACCTCCAGAATATCCCGGTCCGCTCGGAGGAGGGTCGCCAGTTTCGCCGGGTCTTTGTCGCGCCCCAGGGTTTTGCCTTGGTCGCCGCCGATTATTCTCAGATTGAGCTACGAATTCTCGCCCATCTCAGCGAAGACCCTCGGTTGATCGAGGTGTTGCGTAGCAGCGGCGATGTCCATGCAATGGTCGCCGCTTCGATCTACGGCGTAGCCCCGGATCAGGTAAGTTACGAGCAGCGCGCGGTCGCCAAAATGGTTGCCTATGGTCTTTCCTATGGGATGGAGACTTATGGACTGGCTACCCGGCTTGGTGTGACGAATGAAGAGGCTGAGGCGATCCTTTCGGCATTCTTTAGCGCCTTTCCGGGGTTGAAAGGTTACCGCGAGAGGGTGATCCAAGAGGCCCGCGAACGGGGCTATACCACGACCCTGTTAGGTCGGCGACGATATTTGCCGGAGTTGAACTCGGCGAATCGGGCGCTTCGCCAAGGTGCCGAGCGCCAGGCGATGAATGCGCCGACCCAGGGTCTCGCGGCAGACATCTTTAAGATGGCGCTCGTCGCCCTCGATCGTGAGCTCGGAGATGGAAAGGCGCGCCTGGTTCTCCAGATCCATGACGAGGTGGTAGTCGAGGCGCCGATCACAGACGCGCGAGCTGTTGCCGACATCGTTCGAACGACACTCGCTAACGTCATAGAACTTGCGGTGCCACTGGTTGTCAACGTTGGTATCGGTTCGAATTGGGCTGAAGCCAGGCTTTAAGACGCGGGGGTTAACGATTGGAGAACACTCAGAGGAATTTATTCCGTCGAGGGCGGGACGAACAGAAACGGGCTATCATTAACTGAGAGTCTTAAAGGCTCTAATTGTATTGGTTCAATTTTTGAAATATTCGGGTAAGGAAGTTCATGAGCGAAGCGGACGTGGCAGCAGAAGGCGTAGACGATGCGGCCGCAGATACCATTGTGGTAGACGATCTTGGCGAGATGGGTCTTGAAGATGCCATCGCTAAGAGTGTTGTTGACTTCGATGAGGGGGATGTTGTTATCGGCACCGTCGTCAAAGTCGACAAGGACGAGGTCCTATTGGACATCGGGTACAAGTCGGAGGGGGTCATTCCGCTTCGTGAGCTGTCGATCCGCAAGGATGTTGCCCCAAGCGAGGTCGTGAGCCCTGGCGACAAGATAGAGGCGCTTGTCCTCCAGAAGGAAGACAAGGAGGGGCGTTTAGTCCTCTCGAAGAAGCGCGCGCAGTTCGAAAAGGCCTGGAAAGAGATTGAGGCGATCAAAGCTCGTGACGGGGTGGTTCGTGGTGAGATTATCGAACTCGTCAAGGGCGGACTGATTGTGGATATCGGTCTGCGTGGCTTCCTTCCCGCATCGCTTGTTGATCTGCGACGTGTCCGCGATCTTACACCCATGATCGGGCAGGATATCGAGGCGAAAATTATTGAACTTGACCGGAACCGCAACAATGTAGTGCTGTCACGCAGGGCCTTCCTTGAGGAGAATCAGCGTGAACAGCGTGAGGAGTTTTTGACGAGCATTCGACCTGGCGAAGTCAAGAAGGGTGTGGTCTCTTCGATCGTGCACTTCGGTGTCTTCGTTGACCTAGGTGGTATGGATGGACTCGTCCATGTATCTGAACTGTCTTGGAACCACGTTGACCATCCCTCTTCGGTGGTATCAGTAGGTGACGAGGTGCAGGTCCTTGTGCTCGAGGTCGATCAGGATACCGAGCGAATCTCGCTTTCGTTGAAGGCAACGCAGCGCGATCCATGGCAGGAGTTTGCGGCTGCTCACAAGGTGGGTGAACTCGTCTATGGTCGTGTGACCAAGCTTGTGCCATTTGGCTGCTTCGTCCAGGTCGCCACTGGCATCGAGGGCTTGGTGCACATCTCGGAGATGGCGTTGCACCATGTTGATCTCCCAGAACAGGTCGTCACTGTTGGTGAGGAGTTGTGGGTGAAGATTATCGATCTTGATCCACAGCGGCGTCGTATCAGTCTCTCAATTCGTCAGGCACTCGAGGGAGGCGAACTCGCCCCGGAGTACCGTGATGCGTTTGCTGAATATGGATACGACGAGGAGGGTAACTTCATCGGTCCCGCCGAGGATGAAACGGTTGGCGAAACCGATCAAGACGCTGAGTAGCTAGCTGGCTCGCAACATGGCGGGTCGTACTCATCGAATCCGAGTGATCGCAGTCACCGGAGCCATTGGTTCCGGCAAGACTGCGGTCCTCGATGCTTTTGCTCGTGCTGGTATCCCCACCATCAGTGCAGACATCATCGCGCGAGAGGTGGTTGCACCCGGCACCGCTGGACTGCGTTCGTTGGTGGAAACCTTCGGTCCAGAGGTCGTGACCGACGCTGGAATGCTTGATCGGCGGAGGCTCGCCGAGCGCGTGTTTGGCGACGATTGCGAGCGACGGCGGCTCAATGCGATTACACATCCCCTCATTCGTGCCCGGATGAACGAGCTCATCCAGGAGTATCAGGACCAAGGGGCTATGGTCGTCGTCCTTGAGATACCCTTGCTCGAGGCGAAAACGGTGCAGGACTACGGGATCGATGATGTCTTGGTCGTGTCCACGCCCCCGGCGCTCGCACTCGAAAGGCTTATCAACAATCGTGGAATGGATCCGAACGATGCCACAGCTCGTATGGCGGTACAGATCCCTGATGAGGAACGCGAGAGGCTAGGACGTTGGATCATCGTCAACGACGGTAGCCGTGATGCTCTGGTAGCCCAGGTCGGAAAGATCATCGAGGAAGTCAAGAACCCATAGCAGTGCGCCGATACTGGTACTCAGCCAGGAGGTGCACGTTGGATCTTATTTCTACGGAGGACATCAATCAGAGGATTGAGGTACTTGAGGCATCGCATTCTGTCGCGTCTCGACTCTTGACATTGATTGAACGAGATGATATCGGAGCACGCGAGGTCGCCACGGTGGCGAGCGCTGACCCCGTACTCGTTCAGCGGATCATGCGGATGGCGAATTCTGCCTACTATGGAACGGGGGGCCGGGTGCGGGAGCTCCATGCGGGTATCGCGATCCTTGGCTTTGATGCCGTCAAGTCGTTGGCGCTTACCTCCCTTGTTGAGGGCAGTGGGACCATCACCCCCCAGGATTGGGACCACTCCATTACGTCAGCAGTTGCGGCTGGCGAGGTCGCTCGCATGATTGGAGCCGATCAACAGCAGGCCTTTTCACTCGCACTCTTGCACGATATTGGGGAGGCGGTCATCGCGAGCCTTGATTCGGGGTTTCATGAGGTGTTGGCTGAGAGGCGGACCCTGCCCCTGACGGCAGATTTTGAGTTAGCAATGCTTGCGGCTGAGCGAAAGCAATACGGTCTCCATCATGGCGCCATCGGCGCCGACTTGCTCGCCAGTTGGAATTTTCACCCGGACCTTGTCCAGGCGGTGGCCCAGCATCACACGCCGAAGGGTTCACTGTCGCGCGTCCACGCGGCACTGGTGGACGGTGATCGGATCGCACATCTTATCGCTAGCGAGTTGAGCATGGACCAAATCCGCGAGCAACCGTCGGTCCTGCTGCCCAACTACGTCGGCGATCCCCAGCTGGCTGGTGTACTGGCGAACGTGAAGGCTCGATCAACTGCGATGATCGCCGATCTCTTCTAGCGACGAGCTGAGGTGCTCGCCAAGGCGGGTCGCGAGGGGCTCATCGGTCACCAGATGCGCACGCGCTGGGTCGGTGATAGCCACATTGAGTCCGATGGCGTTGTTGCAAACGCCTCATGAAAGGCATCAATGTTCCGTACCACCTGGTTGCAGCGAAACTCATTTGGTGAGTGAGGGTCGGTAGCCAGACGCCGAAGCATCTCCTCATCTCGGCGCTTGTCGCGCCATCCGAGGGCCCAGGCATAGAAGAAGCGTTGCCCTGCTGATAGTCCTTCGATCACCGGGGGTTCCTGGCCGGCTAGCGAGAGTTGGTAGGCGACCCAGGCGATGCCGAGGCCTCCCAGGTCCCCAATGTTTTCGCCGATGGTGAGCGACCCATTGACATGATGATCCGGCAAGTGTCGAGGCGCCAAGGCATCGTACTGCGCAATCAGCGAACGTGTGCGCTCCTCGAAGGCCTCGCGGTCCTGCGGTGTCCACCAATCGTGCAGACGTCCGTCCCCGTCGTAGCGGGAGCCCTCGTCGTCGAACCCGTGTCCTATCTCGTGTCCGATCACCGCGCCGATGGCGCCATAGTTCGCTGCCGCGTCACGATCGGCGTCGAAGAATGGGTATTGGAGAATCGCGGCCGGAAAGACGATCTCGTTGAAGCCGGGGTTGTAGTAGGCATTGACGGTCTGGGGCGTCATAAACCACTCGTCTCGGTCAACGGGCTGTCCAATTTTATTGAGTTCACGGTCGAAGTGCCACTTCGCAACATGTCGGATATTGTCCCAGAGATTCGTTGCATTCACGGTGAGGGATGAGTAGTCTTTCCATTTTATCGGGTAGCCAATCTTGGGTCGAAAGGTATCGAGTTTCTCGAGCGCCCGACCCCTGGTTTCAGGGGTCATCCAGTCGAGGCTGGTGATTCGCTCCCGGTAGGCGGCGAGGAGGTTGGCAACGAGCTGATCCATCTGTTCCTTAGCTCGCAGGTCGAAGTGACGCTCGACATAGATTTGGCCAATCGCCTCTCCCATGCCACCCTCCACAAAGGCGACACCCCTCTTCCAACGATCTCTGAGTTGATCGGTGCCGGTGAGCACCTTGCCATAGAAGGAGAAGTTCTCTTGTACGAAGGCCTCTGGGAGATACGGCGCAGAGGCGTGAATGACACGCCAAGTCAGCCAGTCCTTCCATGCGTCGAGATGATCGTCCGTAAAGAGGCGAGCCAAGCCTTCGAGAAAGCTAGGCTGGCGCAGGACGACCTCCGCCAATGCGTCATCGGGAGCCCCAAGGCCCCTGGCCCAGATGTCAAGGGCGAAGGTGGGGGAGACTGCGGCAGTCGAGGCCTTCAGATCGTCGAAGCTGACAAGGTTGTAGGTCTTCACGGAATCACGACATGCGACATTGTCCCAGTGGTAGTGAGCGAGTTCATCCTCGAGCGCGATGATACGCCCCGCACGGTTAGCGGCGTCGCCACGGCCAGCGAGTTCTAGCATACGGGTGATGTGGGCGGCAAGTCCATCGTGGATTGGGGCGAAGTGTTCCTCACGGTAATAACGTTCATCGGGAAGTGACAAGCCTCCTTGTTCAATGAAGACGAGATAGCGGCTGGGATCCCCAGGGTCACTATCAACAAACAAGTGGAAGGCGCTTGCGAGGCCGTCTCGTTGCGTCTTTCCGAGGAGCGCAAGAAGATCCTGGACTCCTCCGATCGCATCGATCTCATCAAAAAGAGGTCGGATCGGCTCGATGTCATTGCGATTGATGGCATCAACGTCCATGAAACTGGTGTAGAGATCACCGAGTTTGCGTGCCTGGGTTGCCGCTGGAGCAGTGCGAGCTTCTTCAAGAATGGCGCGGACGCTGAGCTCTGCTTGTTCGGCGAGCATCACAAATGTGCCATAGGTGGCCTTGTCTGGTGGAATCGAGGTTGTCTCCATCCAGTGCTCGTTGACATGGCGAAAGAGGTCATCTTGTGGCCGTATCTTGGGACTGAGTTCATCGGAAGGTATGCCAGCTATTTGATTCATACCCACATCCTAGAGAAGGGTCAACGGTCATCGAGCTAGCCTCGTATCACACCTAGGCACAACCACCGCTCCGGCCAGGCAATATTTGCCAGATGCGCTGGTGCTTGACCTCAAGAGAGACCGCCGTATTGGCGGTCGCCGGCACGTAACTCTGCCTAGGGTCTGGCAGGTCCATCGGCACACCTCTATCACCATCGTGTAGCGGGACTCACCGATGGAAAGCTCGCCAAGAGACTCCTCCACGAGAAGTGCTTCGTTGAAGTGGACCTGGTACGAGGGGCCTTCCGATTGACCATCCGCTACTGGTCGGCTACCAGTCCTGGCCAAGCTGAGGACAGCGCTCTGTGTGTTCCTGTGACCTCATCGGGTACAGGCTGCAGTTCAGGTGGTGAGATGACTCAGCACGTGGAGAGAGTGTGTCAGACCAGTAGTACTAGCTCCCCGTGAAGAGGCAACAACAACTCGGGCACGTGAGAGTGAAGCCCGAGACGAGAACCTCGTAAGAGGTGTATCATCATGAACTCACTCACGATCACCCAGATCCAACGGTTGGACAGGAGAGGTGCATTGAGGGCGATGGTCGGTAGTTGGTCCCAATCTGACAGCGGTCCTGGCTTCTTGGGCTATGGTGCGATGATCCGGAGAGGAGTGGTGGAGTGAGTGGCGTGCTCAGTTGATGGCGTCGAGATTTGCGCGGTCACGGGATACTGGGGCAACAGACCATCAAAGCCCTCCTGATTGTCGTGGACAACTATCGGGTTCGGGCTCCCCGTGATGAGGTTCTCCGTGAGGAGGTCACCATGCATTACGAGAGGAGCGACGGTCGTTGCCGCTGGAGCGAGAACGCTCCCAGTAAAGGAAGATTTGGGTAAGCGAACGGAGTTGACCAGAGAGAAGTTCCACAGGAGCTGCGAAATAGGTGTTCCATCTAGGGTCGTTGTGCGCAGCCGAGCAATCGTCTGCGTTGCGTGTGCGGATAGGTTGATCAACACCGTTGCGCTGCTGGGTGCCGTAATACAGATGGCGAACGGTGTGCTTGGGAGTGTGGCGAGGTCGGCCACATCCATGGCGCTATTTGTTCCGACGATTCTCAACCCACCTTCCACTGGTTGGACAGCCATGTTGGGAGTGAGTTGCGCCCAGCGGTCAGCGTCCAAGCGCATAACTTGGTCGACGAGTCCAAAGGCCAACGGTGCCGTGCCACACAGCCGACTGGTACACAGCTCCTTTGTGTTAGGGCCGATGCCGCTTCCGGAGCGCAGCGTCTGTCCAATCGCGGCTCCGCCAGTGATCCGACCGTCGAGGGAAGCGTTCGCTGCGACAAAAACACCCCAGGGAAACGTCGGCCGGGTGCCGAGGCTCGGAGCGCTTGCGACTGCGAGTCGAGGAGGTTCGGTGGCTGAGGGTAGTAGATAAGCTTCACCAGTCGCGAAGACGGCTAGCGCGATAAGTGGTACTCCGAGCAACGATCGAATCATCAGAACCATCCTTGGATCTAGAGGCACATGGAGTGCTGTGAGTGAGGACTCCAACCAGATTAGATCGAACTGTGATAATTTCGGCCGAAATATTAAAGATGTATCATAAATTAGCCGATAACTATCGCATTTCTGGCAACCTGGCCGCTCACAGTAGTCATGTCAACCTTCCTCCAGCAGACCGTCAGGCGCCTGTGCGATCATCGTCAGAATCGCCTCGGCAAGCTCCCTGGCTGAACGTGGGGAAAGTTCGAGGGCTGCGGATCGCTTGGGGTCATCCTGGTCGGCGAAGAGGTCGATATTGAGCGAGTGGGTTGCCGGGAAGGCGACTGGATGGTCGAGGTAGACCGACACGGTCTTGACTCGTTCCCAGGTTGTGCCATTCTTTGCGTTACCTACGAGGTCGAGCGTAGCGGTAGTGTAGGTGCACATGGTGATTATGCCCCCAGGTTGGTATCGAAGAAACGGAAGATATGACCCCACGCATCTTTGGCTGCTTCGGGACGGAAGGACGGCGCGGCGGTGTTGAAGAATGCGTGCCCAGCACCATCGTAGCGATGAAACTCATGAGGCTTGTTGAGCTTGGTGAGTTCCGCATCCAACGTGTTGACCTCCTCTGGACCGGGGTAGGAATCATCATTGCCGAAGAGACCGAGTACCGGACCGGAGAGCTTGCTTGCGTGATCGATAACGGCAGTCACCTTCAACGGGGACTCGCTAGGAGGTTGATTGACGACGAACGCACCGTAACAGTCGACAACCGCATCGAAAGGTAACTCGCAGCCGGAGAGGAAGGATTGGCGGCCACCTGAGCAATAACCGATAACTGCGCTCTTGCCGTTTGCTGCTGGTTGATGGAGGAGGAATTCACGTGCCCCTCCAACGTCTCCAAGGAGGCGCTCGTCAGGCACTCCTCCTTTCGAGCGCGCGATGGCGGCGGCATCGTCGGGAGCCGCATTCGGCGCTTCGCGGAAGTAAAGATTTGGCAGCAACGCCGCATAGCCGTGACGGGCGAAACGGAGCGCGATCTCCTTGGTAGCCTCATCGTATCCTGGCATGTGATGGATGACCACTAAAGAGCCGATCGAGGTTCTCCCTAGCGGACGTGCGTAATAACCCTCGATCCAATCACCGTATGCACCGTGAAATCCAATCTCTTCTCCAAGTACCGCGTGATCTGTCATGGAACCTCCCCTTTTTGCTTGCTGTCAGTGCGACCAAGCGCGCGTGGCCGAAAGTCAATAGTTGTGATGCACAACCACCAATCACGCTAATCTCTGAGGAGGACAATCTCGTCGGTTCCCTGAGGTGTTGTCACGAGTGCGCTGGTTGGCGAACCAAAGGGATGGCTGGAGCAGGCACGGCTGTGGCCCAATGAAGAGCTATTTCATGGATGGTATGGAGATGTGACGCCGACACCATCCGAGTGGAATGCGTCTGGTGATGCGCGAGCGCCATACCCAACGCCATACCCAACGTCGGGCGCGTGGCAGCGGATGAGTCTTGTTGCTGTCTCTCGCCTAGGCTAGTGCTGTGCCAGATTTTCAGGTTGTCTCAAACTATCAACCGGCAGGGGATCAACCGAAGGCTGTTGCGGAGCTCTCCAGCGGTGTACTGCAGGGTGAGCGGTTTCAGACATTGCTCGGTATCACAGGCTCAGGCAAGAGTGCGACCATCGCCTGGACTATTGAGGCCGTCCAACGTCCGACACTCATCATCGCGCCCAACAAGTCGTTGGCTGCGCAGCTCGCCAATGAGTTTCGCGGCTTTTTCCCACATAATCGGGTGGAGTACTTCGTCTCGTACTACGACTACTACCAACCCGAGGCCTATCTCCCTACGACAGATACTTACATCGAAAAGGATTCATCGATCAACGATGAGATCGACCGCCTGCGTCATGCTGCCACCTCTGCTCTGCTGACGAGGCGTGATGTTGTCGTTGTCGCTTCGGTCTCTTGTATCTACGGGCTGGGTTCGCCGGAGGAGTATCAGGGTCAGATCCTACCGTTGCGCTGCGGCGAGAGTATCACGCTGTTGTCGATGGCGCGAGCGCTGGTGGCGATGCAGTATGAACGTAACGATTTAGAGGTATCGCGAGGTAAATTCCGGTTGCGTGGGGATACAGTCGAAGTGCACCCCGCGTACGAGGAGTTCGCCATGAGGATCGAGTTTTTCGGCGACGAGATTGAGAGAATATCGAAGGTCGATTTGATAACTGGCGAACTTGTAAAGGATCTCGATGAGTTCGTGATCTTTCCAGCGACTCATTATCTTGCGAGTCCTGAACGCCTCAAAGTGGCCATGCGCGGTATTGAGGACGAGCTCCGTGAGCAACTGGGGTACTTCGATCAACAGGGCAAGCTGCTTGAGGCGCAACGTCTCAAGATGCGGACGGAGTTCGACCTCGAGATGCTTGGTGAGGTCGGCTTCTGTTCAGGCATTGAAAACTATTCTCGACATCTCGACGGACGGGAGCCCGGCCAACCTCCCTATACGTTGCTCGATTATTTCCCTGAGGATTATCTGCTGATCATCGATGAGAGTCACGTGACGGTACCGCAACTGAGAGGTCAGTATGCAGGCGACCGCTCTCGCAAGGAGACCTTGGTGGAGCACGGATTCCGATTGCCATCGGCCATGGACAATCGCCCCTTGCGTTTCGACGAGTTTTACGAGAGGATCAATCAAGCGATTTTCCTCTCGGCAACACCAGCGCCATACGAGATCTCACAGTCATCTCGGGTGATCGAGCAGATTGCACGGCCAACAGGACTTCTTGATCCTATCGTGGAGGTGCGACCCACCAAGGGGCAGATCGACGATCTCCTCAGGGAAATCCACCTCCGAGTTGAGGCCAATGAACGTGTTTTGGTGACGACGCTGACCAAGAAGATGGCTGAGGACTTAACCGACTATTTTGAGGGATTAGGCGTGCGTGTCCGTTACCTCCACTCGAATGTCGAGACGCTGGATCGTATCGAATTGATCCGCGATCTCCGACTCGGAGAGTTTGATGTCCTAGTCGGAATCAATCTGTTGCGAGAGGGCCTCGATCTCCCGGAGGTGTCGCTCGTGGCGATCCTCGACGCCGACAAGGAGGGTTTCTTGCGCTCTGAAACCTCGCTGGTGCAAACCATTGGGCGCGCGGCAAGAAACAGCCACGGTACGGTCTTGCTCTATGGCGATAAGGTGACGAGATCGATGGAGTATGCCATCTCTGAGACCGCGCGCAGGCGAGCGGTACAGGAGGGGTATAACAAGATGCACGGGATCACTCCGACGACGGTGACGGCGCGCCTTGGAGACTTGATTGGTGATGAACGTTCTTCGGCACGCGTGCCCAAACTGCAGCGCTCAAAGGCGCAGGAGCGGTACTCACATCTTGCTCCAGAACAGCTCCAAGAGGTCATTGGCGCCCTGAGAGTCGAGATGGAGGCCTGTGCTACCGAGCTCCGCTTTGAGGAGGCGGCAAAACTGCGTGATGACATCAAGGAACTCAGCCGACTGCTCAAATAGCTTGCATTTGCCTATCGACGCGAGACCTAGGTCTAGATTGAGAGGTCTAGATTGAGAAGGCCTGGCAACCGCTCACGCCAGTGCATGCTATACCGCAGGACCTCGCGCGCGTATCGGATCTAGTGCTGGTTTCGATCAGTTCGCTTCCGCCTCATCGGACGCAGGAGCATCGGTCGAGGCTGCAGACTCCGGGATGGTGACAGGCGTGTCAAAGAAGAGCTTCTTGGCCTCATCGAGGGTCATGTCGGGGCTAGGGAGAACGATGTCGGCCTTGGTCGTGTCCGATTCGTCGAGTGCAGTACCGTTAGTCGAAACCAGAAGTCCGAGCTGCTTGACCAGCTGGGCAAAGGAGTCGGGGTCGTTCTTGTCCACTGCCATCTCAAGGGCGGCGTCAAGTCCATCGAGTGCTGGTCGAATCGTATTGGGAATGCGGAACCGGTTCTGCCCGAGTACTCGAACGACAAAGGTCTCTCCGACCGCTGGAGCTGGACTCGCTGGTGTGGTGGGGTTGGGTTGGTCAGGAGTGTCGAGCTCCTTGGTCCCGCCAGTTTGCGCCGGTGATGCAAGACTCGCTGGTTGAGCAGGGCCATTGAGCTCTGCCTTCATAGCAGCAAGCTGTAGATCGACATCACTCGCAGAGGACTTCTGGGCGAGCGCCGCCTCGATGTCGTCGCCACGGCCCCCTAGCGAGGGAGAGTCGAGAACGCCAGAACTCGCTAGCTCTCCGACTGCCGCAGCGCGCGACTGCATCTGTGAGATCTTGTCCTGTGCCCGGTCCATCATCATATTGACATCGGTCATCTGGTCGGAGAGTCCGGTGAGGTTCTCAAGCGCTGACGACGATGCCTTGGCTGCCGTATACTGGGCTTTCATGGTATCGCGCTGCGCACGGAAGGCCTCGATCTTCGAGTTTAACGTTCTACCTGTCTCCTCCAACGCACTCTCTTGCTGTGCGAGTTGGTTGATTTGAGGGGTGAGCGAGTCGATCTGGGGCTGGATGGCGGTGGCTCGTTGGAGCGCCATCTTGGCAACATCCTCCTGTCCCTGCTGCAGCGCTTGTCGAGCCTGACCTTGCAGCTTGTCGTACTGGGCCTGCAGCTGAGCACGCTGAGCCTCAAGGCGCTTCTGTGAAGTGAGAACGTCGGCAATTGACCGGCGAACCTGCTGCAGATTCTCCTGCATCTTTTCGTAACTGAGGTCGATGGCCTGCGTTGGATCCTCGACCTTGTCAAGGAGTGCATTCGACTTCTGTTGGAAGACCTGAGAGACGCGCTTGAACATGCTCATGAAAGGATCTCCTTAACCCTAAAGTGATGTCTGCTAGAGCTATTACTCTATTACCTATCATGGTAGCAGAGAATGGTCAAGAATCAGGTGACGCTCTTGGCGGAGCGGCTGACGGTCTGGTGGATTCCTCAGACTTGTTCAAGTTGGCGGCAGAGGCGCAGGCGTTAGAGACGGTGGGCCTTGAGCGCGTCTTGGAGCTGTTCAAGGACCGGATCCACACCGAGACAAAACGTAAGCAACGAACCGACTACTTCGACGTGGGTGCTGAACGGTTTATCATCGAGCGTGATAAGGATGGTAGGGTCCAATCGAGCCGGGTGGATCACGTGGTTGGTGGCGTGCGGATCCGTACCGAAAGTTTGAAGCTCTCTGACTGGATCGCCACCGCATTGGTGCGTTTTCAAGCAGAGGCCGGTCAGAGTGTCATGGCCCGTTCTGCTCTTGAGAGGCTCCTCGGTCTATCATGACCCAGATGACTGTTCGTCGCAAGACAAGTCTCTGGCGCGAACTGAGCCGGATGGATCTCGTGCTGGCGATCGTGGCATTAGGGATTGGGGCCTTTGGCGTCCTCATGATCTACTCCGCAACCAAGGAGCAGCTCATTCATGCGGGCATCTCCGGTCATTACTACTTCGAACGCCAGGCGATTTACTTTTTGCTTGGTGCAGTGGTGATGGTGGTCCTTGCACTGGTTGACTACCAGCGGATCGCGCATCTGGCTTATTTCATTTATGGAGCCAGTCTTCTCGGTCTTCTCGCTGTTCTGTCTCCGATTGGGACCTCGCAGCTTGGATCGCAACGCTGGTTTCAGTTTGGACCGGTGCAAATTCAGCCCTCTGAGTTTGCTCCGATCGGCGTTATTTTTGGAATAGCCGCCTATGTCTCGAATCGAGATGATCCGCTTGATCTCAGGGCGGTGATCACGATCCTCCTCATGGGAGGGATTCCGATGATCTTGGTGATCAAGCAACCAGATCTTGGAACTGGGATCGTTATCGGTATTATCACGGGGCTGCTGTTGGTGATGGCCGGCGTTCCGGCGCGCTATCTGCTAGCCCTTGTGGTGGTGAGCGTTCTCGGTGTTGTCGCCGTCCTTCACGTCGGTTTCCTCAAAAGCTACCAATTACATCGTCTTTTGTCGTTTCTGAACCCAAAGGCCGATGCCTCCACTTTCGGTTATAACCTCGCCCAATCCAAGATCGCGATTGGCTCCGGACATATCTTTGGAGTTGGTCTTTTCAAGGGTTCCCAGACCACTCTGGCCTTTGTGCCGGAACAGCAGACGGATTTCATCTTTACCGCAATTGGAGAGCAACTTGGTTTCGTTGGATGTGCCGCCCTGTTGGCAGGCTACGCGCTACTGATATGGCGAATGTGGAGCGCGATGCGCTGGTCGAAGGACATCACAGGGACGCTGATCGTCGCCGGAGGCTTGGCGTGGATTGGCTACTCAGTTTTCCAGAATGTGGGGATGACCATAGGGATTATGCCGATAACCGGTATCCCTTTACCGCTGATCAGCTACGGTGGCTCGGCTATGCTCGCCTTCCTCGCGATGGTGGGCTTGGCGCTCAATGTTGGGGCCCAGCGTGCCCGTGCTAGAACCTGAGAGTTTCAATCTTGCCGGCTTCGTTCCATGTAGGATGGTGCGTGTCGGCATTGATCTGCCTGAGCCTTTTGCCCGGATCACGTTACTACCGGACGATACCTCACTCGTTGAGTTTGAGATCCCAATCTCGATCGAGCAGGCTCGCCAGTTAGCTCTGATCGTCGCCAAGGAGCGAGCCCCTCGCCCAATGACGACCGAATTGATGCAGGATATCCTTGCCTCCTATGGATTCAGCGTCAGTTACGTTGCCCTCCAGGCCATCGTCGACGGAAATGTTCATGCCGTCTTGGCATTGTCGAGCCAAGACGGGCGGACCCGCCTTTTCAGCGCGCGACCTTCCGACGCTATCATGCTTGCGCTGCTCCAGCCGGTACAGGCACCGATCCTCGTCTCCCCAACACTCGTTGCGGAGCGAGAGGAGGTGCATGGACAGGAAGATAGTGGTGTCACAGTGCAGGAGAATGAACCTGAGGATGGGACGGAACCCTCTCGCGTAACCCCTGTGTCGCCGGTAGACCTGGTCACATCAAAGGATAGTCAAGACCAAGATCAAGAGTAGGCGCGGAGTGCGTGAGTGCTCCCACCGCGATGTAATCCACTCCTGTTTCGGCGATTGCCCGCAGCCGGTCAAGTCCGACTCCACCGGAGACCTCGAGGCGACAGCGTCCTGCGCTGATACGTACCGCCTCCGTGATCATATCGACCTCCATGTTGTCGAGGAGGACGAGATCAACGCCGAGGTGGAGGGCCTGTTCTAGTTGTGCCAGGTTGTCCACCTCAACTTCTAAGGGACGAAGGGGTTGGGAGCGACGTGCTCGCGCGACCAGCTCCTCCATGGATGCAAAGGCGAGATGGTTATCCTTGATGAGAAATGCATCCCAGAGGCCGAGACGGTGATTCGCGCCACCGCCACAGCGAACAGCGTACTTTTCAAGCGAACGCAAGCCTGGGGTCGTCTTGCGGGTATCGCGAATCACTGCCTTGGTACCCCTTACGGTTTCTACATAGGTTCGCGTCAGGGTTGCAACCCCTGAAAGATGGCAGAGAAGGTTGAGCATTGTTCGTTCAGCGGCCAACACTGTCACGACGTCCCCTCTCAACCATGCGATAGAGGCCCCAGGCTCCACCGTTGCTCCGTCCTCGACGACGGGGTTATAGGTGGGCCGCGCGGTGCCGAGACGCTCCGCAACCCGGTCGAGTACCAAGGGCGCTACGGATTGGCCGACGAAGACACCGGGTGCACGGGCACCAAGTGTCAGTGCTACGGGCTGGTGGTCCATAAGGGAGCCAGTGAGATCCGTTGATTTTGTCTCCGGACTAGGACTGTGTCGTTGCTTCATAGACACCTCTGTGGTTTGTGCGAGCGTCTCTGATTCCTGCATCGAATCGAGAGGGACAACAAGATCCTCGTCGAGGGCCAGATCGATGATGGGTAGTAGTGTCATTTGGGCCTGACCTCTCGACGAAGCGTTGATCCCTTGACGAAGGTGAGGCGATAGTTGGGATCTTCGGGTCGCTCGTCTGAGCGTGTGTGTGACCCAACGGTTCCGCTTCGCTC
The DNA here is from genome assembly GCA_021822605.1 of Actinomycetes bacterium. Lineage (GTDB taxonomy): Bacteria > Actinomycetota > Acidimicrobiia > Acidimicrobiales > Acidimicrobiaceae > Ferrimicrobium. The sequence continues at coordinate 43,606 of JAKAQL010000005.1, read as the reverse complement.
TCGTGCAGCGATAAGCATCATTGAGATGAGCTCCGATGCCAGGGTGAGCTCCCAAGCGTTGCACGGACCCATTTCCACAGTTGACGACGCGTTTACAAGCCTCTCTGTGGCACTACTGATCGCTGATGCGTTTCGTTCAATCCCGAGGGCGCCATCGACGAGATGAGTGAGGCTGGCTCGGGTCGGCGCTCGGGTCGGCAAATCGACTGAGCCTGGATAATAGACTCCGTGTAAGGTCCGAGAAACATCGACAAGGTGGTCAGCAGCGCGCCGGCCAAAGACCACTCCCTCGAGCAACGAGTTCGATGCGAGACGGTTGGCACCATGCACCCCGGTGCTAGCGCATTCACCGATGGCATAGAGGCCCGGTACAGATGTCTCACCATACGATCCGGTCAGGACTCCTCCGATGGTGTAATGAGCCGCCGGTCGTATCGGCACTGGACCATGAAGCACGGGGTCGTGGCCTCTCTGTCTGCAGTCCTGTACGAAGGTCGGAAAGCGTCTCTCCAGGTTTTCTCTCCCGATGGGTCGAGGGTCGAGGTAGGCCTGCCCAGGGTGACGGTACATGATCCGAGCTACTTTGTCTCGAGTGGCAAGCTCTCCTGCAGGATCGGCTTCAAAGAGAAAGCGCTTACCCTCATCGTCAACGATCCAAGCTCCGGCTCCGCGAAGTGCTTCGGTCGCCAACGAGAGTGGTGACGTCGACAGGGCGATGGCGGTGGGATGGAACTGAGTAAATTCCAGATCTGCGACGGACGCCCCGACGCGATAGGCGTTCACAATGCCATTGCCGAGGTTGGAGTTTGGAGAGGTGTGATCACTCCAAAGGCCGGTGGCGCCACCGGATGCTAGCACGACGCGAGGGGAGCGGACAAGCACCAACGAGCCCCGGTGCGCGATCATGATGCCGACGACACCATTGTCATCGTTGAGGATCTCGATCAGGCTTCCCTCGATCTCTGTGAGGTTGGGAGCCTCACGTTGGCGTGTGCTGAGTGCTCTCATGATCGCACCACCGGTCGCATCACCATCTGCATGCCAGATTCTTGGCTGTGAATGGCCAGCCTCGCGCTCAGGTTTCACCTCAAAGTCAACTCCTTGACGTTGCAGGAAGTCGATTGCCTCTGGTGCTGCACCGACAAGGAGGGCGACCTGGTCGGGGTCGTTCAACCCGCCGCCCGCCTCGATGGTGTCACGAAGGTGTTCGGCTGGTTCATCGCCGTGCTTGCAGGCCGCCGCCACGCCCCCCTTTGCCCAATGGCTCGATGTCACGGTGAAGCTTCGGCTGATGATGGCGATGCGTAACGTCGGTGGAAGTGAGAGCGCCACCGACAGCCCAGCGATTCCAGCGCCAATGACGACGACATCGAAGGAGAGGTCGAGCTCCGGCGTCATCTTGATCAATGCGCCCATGTGCGTAGCTCCGGATCAACCATACGCTCGACGGCAAGGCGCGCCTTCGTGGCTGTCGCGCCATCGACGAATACCTCGCCAGTCTGGAGTTGCAGGACCTCGATAAGACGTTCGGGAGTGATGCGGTTCATATAGGGACACCGAGCTCTGGGATTGACGGCTTCGAAGTGTACCATTGGATTGGCCGTAGTGAGGTCGTTCATGATGCCGATCTCAGTGGCGACCAGGATATGGTTCGCCGTTGAGCGTTTGGCCTCCTCGATCATCTGGTTCGTGGAGAGTATACGTATACGCTGTCGGGTTGTCTTATCACCGGTCTCTGCCAGCTGATAGAGCGCTGGTGTTGTACAACCACACTCCGGGTGGATCATGAGACTAGCGGATGGGTCTTCATCCATTTTCTCCGCCAAGTGCTGGGGGGAGATATCTGCGTGGACGTGACACTCTCCCATCCAGATATGCATTCCAGGGTGGCCGGTCATTCGCTGGACGTACGCACCGAGAAACTGGTCGGGAAGAAAGAGTACCTCACGATCCTCGGGGATCGATGCCACAATCTCTACGGCATTAGCGGAGGTGCAGCAGACATCGGCCATTGCCTTCACTGCGGCTGATGTGTTGACATAGGCCACCACGACCGCATCGGGATACCGCTGTTTCCACTCGATGAGGTCGGTTTCAGTGATCGAGTCGGCGAGGGAGCATTCAGCATCGTCGGCGGGCAGGAGGACGTGTTTCTCAGGAGAGAGAATTTTCGCAGTTTCGGCCATGAAGCGGACACCGCAGAACACGATGGTCGTAGCGTCGGTTTCGCGCGCTCTCTGCGATAAGTACAGCGAGTCTCCAGTGACATCGGCGACTTCCTTGATCCATGCAGGCTGGTAGTTGTGGGCGAGAATAATAGCGTTGTGTTCGTCGACAAGATGGCGAAGTTGCGTGCGGAAATCTGTGATGTTGGTTGGTGGCGCAATTATGCTCATAGTGAGCATTAGTCTATCGATGGTTGAGCGGTTTGCTACCCTGATCTGTTGCGGACTCTGTAGAGGAGGGCGGGTCTCCCTGTCGCCTGTTGTACTGCGATGTCAATTGATTCAAGGGATCCTGAATCGAGGAGTTTTCGGCGGAAGTTCTGGGTGTGAAGCGTCACCCCTAACAGTGTCTCGGTACGGTGCTGAAGATAGGAGAGCGTGAACGCCGCGGGCTCGATCTCTTCGATCACGGGCCGCCGATCCAAGGATTGACGAATCGACGTGAGGGCACTGCTCAACAGACGTCGGTCGTATGGCGAGAGTGCGTGCGGACGGCCCTCTTGCCCCTGATGTGCGGTATCTCGGGAGTCGGGGGTTGCGGTTTGGGGACGACGGTGGTCCTGCTCGGGAAGGAGCTGATAGAGGGGTAACCAAATGAGGTCGTCACCGTTGATGAATTGGCTGTTGGCGAAGCCATAGTAACAGATGTCGATGGCTGGTGGTTGCCGGCTGAGATCTTGATCAGCCCCGCATTGGGTGAGGCGCGAGATGCTGAGGCCTAGGGTGCGAACGAGAAAACGTTCCGCGTAGTGCGTGAGGTCGACGTCGAGATGGTCGATACCGACCCTTAGCAATGAAAGCATCTCTGCGGAGGGGCTGAGCAAAACGTGTGGCTGCTCGTTGGTTAACAGAAGTGGGACCACCGTGAGCGAGATCGACAGGCGCTGGCTACATTGGCACATAGCTAGTACGTTACTCGAGGTGAGAGAACATAGCAGGGGGAGGTGGAGATATCGTTAGATTGTCCAGGCCCAACTATCACTCGGCAACAGAGTGCGAGTCGATGTCGTGTCTTGGAAATTGGCGCTCGAGGCACATACGCGTTCAAACCACTGCGTCAAGGCGTTGACCAGGTCCGGGGGAGGAACTGGATGGGCGTGGAGCGCGCGGTGAAGCCTAGCTCCCTCGCAGGAACTCAGGTTGTTCGTCTCGAAATACCTCGTAAGCGGGCAGTTTTCAACGGGCCCTCTGGAGTAATGCATCGGACTGTGTACAAAGGCCCAGTGGTAGGCCATCGCTCCGAGGAGAGAGCGCAGCTCAGAGCCTGGCTGGTCGTGGTGGTAAGAGAGTACCCACGGAACTAGCTCCTGGACTGGCATCGGTTGAGCGATGCCGTATCCTTGGGCGAAATCGGCCCCAAGGCGGGTCGCGACCTCTGCGAGGACGGGATTCTCAATGCCTTCGACAGCGACTTGTTGCCCGGCATCGGATGCTGCAAGGAGGAGGGTTCCGAGAAGATTGAGCACCCGCGTTGGGTGCGTTTGCATGCGTGCAATGAAGTGATGGTCGATTTTGATCAGTGCGGCCGGGATCTCCACAAGCCTCAGCCAGTTGGAGTAACCCGATCCCATATCGTCAATGGCGAGCTGAATTCCAAGATCTAACAGTTCACCAAGACGTGCCGAGTCTGGCATCAGATGATGTCGGTCAGTTTCAAGGAGCTCCAAGAAAAGCCGGTGGGGAGGAAACTCCCATTTCGATAAGGTCGCCGTGAGCCAGGCGAGTAGGTCGGGGTAGTTAAGAGTCGCGGCATCAACATTGATTGTCAGATCGATGAGCAATCCATGTGTGCGCCACTCCGACTCAGCTGCCAAGAGTAACTCAAGGCCCATCCGAAAGAGGTGATAACGTTCACTCGCACCGAGAATGCTAAGAAATCGTTCAGGCCCGATGACGTTGCCACCGGACTCCTCCAGACGAGCAAGTCCCTCCACTTTGGCTAGCTTGCCCGTCTTGAGATTGACAATTGGTTGCACGAACATCCGTAATCCACCGGATAGCAGCAACCCACGATAGCCGATCGCCTGTTGTCTCGCTAGGACATTGTCCGGAGTTGCAACACGATAGAAGAGGTTCTCCCAGCGTTGCTTGAGATTCTTGTTGAAGCGATCCATCCAAGCGGATGAAAACTGCCCGGGGTATTGGCCAGTGATCAACAGGAGTGCGACAGGGCGTCCCGCTACGTTCTGAATCGGGATAGCTGCAGCGGACCGCAGCGGCATTGTATCCTGTGACGGCCAGAGACCATAGATTGTGTCGTCGGCGATGCGGTCAGCTACCACGATGTTGGCCTCTCGCCAGGCTCTTGAGCAGAGCATTTGGCCATTGCGGTGTTGGGGGTGGATGGCGATCTGGGCCCCAGGCTTGTTCATCTGATCAGCGAGTTGTTGTCCGCCTCGACCCGCGTACGCTTCGATGAGGAGGCTGTCGTCGACGCCCTGGCGAGCAAGACAGATCGCGGCAACTCCTGGTAACTGGCCGACCATGTCGAGTTCAGTCTGAATACTGTCGATCCACAACCCATCGACCCCAGGGAGTGGGTTGGCAAAGATCCCGAAATATGCATCGGTGATGGTAGTCAATCCCCGTAGCTGCGCGGTGATGTCATCGTCCACCCGTCGATTGATAATGCCGATAGCATCCTTGATGATGCGAGGGCTGCCGGCCTGACCGTCGATCTGGTCAGTGAGTGCGCTTCGATAGCTGTTCACGGAGTCTACGAGACTCGCGGCGGGCAGACCAGCGAGCGCATGGGCAACGCCGACGTGCTCTGCCTGGCGTTCGAGATCAGCCTTCTCCAGGGCACCGCTGAGAAGCAATTCGAGATGAGAAGCCTGGTGCTGTCGAAGCACATTGTACTCCTGGTCGCTCAGGTGAGAGAGAATGTCAGTACCGACTGGGGATGCTTCAACTGCCCGATAGAAGGTCGCCACCGCATTGGTGACTAACCCTGGTATGGCGGCTACCAAGGTAGCGAGTATCCTGCTCGCCTCGGCTCCGTAGGCTGAGAGGGCCGGTACCGCTTCTTGCCTTAATTCAGGCTCAACCTCTGGATCAGATGCAAGTCTCCACCAACGGCTACGATGGTGTTTCCGCTGCTTTGCGACGTAGAGTGCGGCGTCTGCTTCGCGCACCAACGCATCCGGTTCCGCCGAGGTCTCGGGATAGGTGGCGATTCCCATGCTCATATCGACCGTCACGAGATGGGATTTGCCGAGCATAAAGGGAGTAGCAACCGCCTTGTGGATGCGTTTGAGGGCAGTTTCGAGACCGTTATTCCTGTCGGTCGGGTCGAGTCCGTTCAGTACCACGAGAAACTCGTCTCCTCCCAACCTGATCACGGTGTCACCCTCTCGGATGAGACCACGAAGGCGTTGTGCGAGGCCAATCAGCAGTTCGTCACCCGCATGGTGTCCTAGGCGATCATTGACCGGTTTGAAGTCATCAAGGTCAATGACGCCAACGGCGAAATGTCGCCCTGTGCGTTGTGCCAGTTTGATGGCGGCGTCGAGGGTGGCGGCGACTACTCGACGGTTGGGGAGGCTCGTCAGAGCATCATGATCGGCCAGATAGCTCAATTCATCCTCACGCAATTTTTGGTCGACCATGTTTCTCGCGATGGCTGAGATATATTGCACGTGTCCCGTTGTGCTTCGGTGGACCATCAGCACCATCGATAGGGGCAACGTCACCCCATCGGTCCGTGTAATACTCAGCTCGCCTTCCCATCTGCCGAGCTCCGCTGCCTCCTGGACGGCGGTACTAAAGCGTTCCTGCCCAATGCGGTCACCGATCAATTCGAAGAAATGCTTGCCCTCCACCGATGCTTCGTTGTCCAGTCCGACAAGCTGACGACCTCCGCTGTTGAGATAGATGAGTCTTCCGTTTCGATCGGTGATGCCGACACCGTCGGACGTGTCGTCGAGGATCGCGAGTAGACGACGCTCGGCATCGATTGCAGCCCTCTCGTCGGTGAGATCGATCTCGACCACGACTGCACCAACGAGAGTGTGAACGTCGTTGTAAAGGGGTGTCGCCGAGACGTGCACCCAACGACTGATGCCAGCTGAAGTGGTCTGAAGGATCTCCCAGTCGGGGAGCTCGACGTTGTCCGAGAGGTGTTGCAACTGGTCAAGCAGTTGGTCAAAGTGTGGATCGGAGAGGAGCGTTGCAGGTTGTTACCCTTCGATCTCCGCTTGGCTTATGGAGAATAACGACAGGAAGCCGTCGTTAAACCAGTTGATGTTACCGGTGAGGTCGACGATAAAGACGGCCTCTGAGATCTGGGAGAGAGCAGTAGCCAGGCGATGGTTATACTGATGCTCGCGAATTTTGGTGATCCCGGTCGCGAGGTCAGCGCTCAGTCGCTCGAGGAGTACCCGTGACTCTAGATCGAGGATGGGTTTACGTCCAAAATAGACGACAAGTATTACGTCAACCTTGCCTTGGCAATGGATGGGGAGCGCGTGCACTCCAACGAGTTGGTGTGCACGCGCAGCAGTACGCCATGGCTCAAAATTAGGGTTTCCGAGCGCGTCATTGTCGAAGTTGGCAGCGCCGCTGCGCCAAGCACGGCCGACAGGACCCTGGCCAGCTAAGGAGTCCTCACGGATTGATACCTGGACGTTGTCCAGATAGGAGGTGTCACCACAGCTAGCGATCGGGGTAACCCATCCGTCGTCGTCCGGACGTCCAATCCAGGCCAATGGCACGGCCTGTATCTGGCAGATCAACGAGCAGACCTTCTGGAGAAAGTCAGCTTCGTTCGGGCTATCGTGAATCAGTTGGCTCGCTTGCGCCAAGAGCTGCTGGAGTTGGTTGTTGCGCTTGAGGCGTCGCCCGTTGGCGCTATTTTGAAGACCGTAGCCCACTCCAGCGGCTAGGGCCACCGCTAGGATCGAGATGATAACGAGTTCGGTGTCCATCGGGTTAGGATAGCCTATCTAGGCAGGTTTCTTGGAGCTTTCGGCCTTGACTAGATATCCGTTCTTCTCCGTTCTGCCAGGTTTGCATGTCTTAGTATCGTATCACTATCGAGATACTTAATCGAGGTAAAGTTGGCGTCCTCTGTCCTACCTCACCGACTCGCGCGCCATTTTTCCAAGAGAATCGGTTCAGCAGTCCTCTCGCTGATCGTGAGGGCTTGACTGGCGAATCAGGGTTAGGTACGGCTGAGTAACGGCTCCCTTGGGTCGGCGTGTTGGTTGGAACGATGCGATATTCGCATCAAAATGGCGAGGAGGACATAGTTGGCCAGAAGTGAGGAGCCGCCATACGCAAGAAATGGAAGCGTCATGCCTGTTAACGGCAGCACGCGGATGACACCAGCGAGAATGAAGAAGGTCTGGAGGGCAAGAATCGCCGTCAGGGTCATGGCGAGCAGCGAGCTGAATTCGCTATGTGCCCGCAGTGCGATCCGAATGCCAGCACCGGTTAGAAGAAGAAAGGAAATAATAATCGCGCTGGTGCCAAGAAGTCCAAGCTCCTGCCCAAAGGCGGCGAAAATGAAATCAGAGGTCGCCACTGGCACGGTGGGGTGGCTCAGTCCGAGGCCGGTTCCACTGAGACCGCCGATCCCAAAGGCGTACTGGGCCTGAATAAGTTGATAACCAGTCGTAGCCGCATATTTCCAGGGATCGAGCCAGACGGTGATCCGTTGGTGGACCTGTGGGAGGAGGGCACCGCCGACGATGATGCCCAACACAAAGGTAATGGCACCAAAGAGAAGGTAGGTCCGATTGCCGGTGCCGATCCACATGACTAAGACGAACGTAACAAAGATGAGAAGGGCGAAGCCGACGTCTCTTTCGGCGGCCATTATCGCGAGAGCGATCCCGAAGGTGAGTGCGAGTGGGCCAAAGCGTCGAAGGCCACCACCTCGCAGTCGAGCGAGGAGATCCTTTTTCTCGACAATGAGGGATGCGAGAAAGATGGCGAGTAGGAGCTTGCCGATCTCGACAGGTTGGAAGCTCAGGCTTCCAAAGTGAACCCAAAGCCGCGCACCGCCGATGTCCTCACCAACCCCCGGAACAAGGGGACTGAACAGAAGGCCGATCCCCACTATCGCAAGGATGTAGCGATAGCGGTCGAGCGAATCCGGGTTACGTACCATGACGATGGTGCTCACATAGGCCAACATCGATACTAAGGTCCAGATGGCCTGGAGATGAGCTTCCTGAGGGTCGAGTACGCCAATCATCACGAAGCCAAGACCGTTGAGCAAAGCAGCAATAGGCAAGAGGATGGTATCGGCGTTGGAGGCGAAGTAGCGGTTCGTAATATGTGCTGCAATGGGAGCTAGGACGACGAAAGCAAGCCATGGTTGCACGGGGGTGAGATGCCCATTGGGATGGAGACCGAAGTAGCCCAGCACCCATGCGAAGACGGTTATCAGGTCGGCGACGATGACGAGTTCAAGTTCGCGTCGGCGACGCTCATAGTCGCGTGTGCGATTTCCCACCTGCTCATTTGTTTTCACGCTTTAGACTATAGCCTGGCAGCTGCGCTAATGTGAGGAGGGAGATGTCCCAGTCCTTTGAGGTCTCCTATGAACCTGAGACGGGTCGTCCTAGTCAGGAGTCATCGCGGTACTTCAATCGAGAACTTTCATGGCTCGAATTTGGCGCGAGAGTTCTTGAACTCGCCGCAGATGAGCATCTTGGTGCCTTAGCCCGTGCGAAGTTTTTTGCGATCTTTGGGTCGGGACTCGACGAGTTTTTTCAGGTTCGCGTCGCGGGTCTCAAAGATCAGCTTCTTTCGCCTTTTACGATTCGTTCGACCGATGGTCTGACGGCCCGCGAACAGCTGCGCGCCATCCGAGCTCGACTTCTTCCGCTCCTCAATGCGGCAGAGGAGAGCTATCAGGCCCATCTCGTACCACGCTTGGCGGCGCTGGGAGTACAGATCGATCGTGTCGGCTCTCTGCCTGGGGCGACCAAGGCACGTCTTCGCCGTAGTTTTGAAGCCGAGCTATACCCGGTGTTAACGCCCCTCTCGGTCGATCCATCCCATCCCTTCCCGTACATCTCGAATCTCTCCCTGAACTTGGCCTTCGCGGTTCGGGACACATCAGATCACGAGGAGAGGTTTGCACGGATCAAGGTGCCAACGAATTTTCCTCGGCTCTATCCGATTGGCGGGGGATCCTTTGTCCTGATCGAGGATCTGATCCAGAGTTTTGCTGAGCTGCTCTTTCCTGGGATGGACATCGGTGAAAGCGCGCTATTCCGGGTTACACGCAACACGGACCTTGTCTTGGAGGAGGGGGAAGCGGACGATCTCTTGGCTCTTGTGGAGACGGAGCTTCGCCGGCGACGCTTTGGACGTGCTGTTCGCTTGGAGATCGCTGCTGACTCATCACCAGCGATAGAAGCGCTTCTGATGGACGAACTCGAGTTGCATCGCGACGATGTCTATTGCACCAGTCTGCCGCTCGACATGCGCTGCTTGTTTGAGATCTACGACCTCGGGCTTGAGGGAGAGCGTGGACCGAGAGCCGCGGGCCGCACTCCGATGCCATTCGCCCATCCTGACGGTGAACCAACTGATCTCTTTGCTGCACTGAAGGGCAATGACGTGCTTGTCCATCACCCCTACGACAGCTTCTCGTCGACGGTCGAGGCCTTCGTGGCGGCTGCGGCCACGGATCCCGATGTGCTCGCGATCAAACAGACCCTGTACCGAACCTCAGGTGATTCGGCGATAGTGGGTTCATTAATCGACGCCGCTGAGAGCGGCAAACAGGTAGTGGTTATTGTCGAGGTAAAGGCCCGTTTCGACGAACTCGCCAATATCGGGTGGGCGCGTAAACTCGAGGATGCCGGTGTTCATGTCGTCTACGGAGTCGTGGGTCTCAAGACCCATTGCAAGGCGATCATGGTGATCCGGCGGGAGAGTGGCACCCTGGTCCGGTACTGTCACTTGGGTACGGGAAACTATAACGCTAAGACGGCGCGGAGCTATGAGGATCTCGGACTCTTCACTGTCGATGAGGAGATAGGGCATGATCTCGGAGAAGTCTTCAATTATCTCACTGGGTTTTCGAGACCCTCGCATTTGAACAAGCTGGTCTTGGCCCCTGTCGCGTTGCGCAAACGCATCACTGAGTTGATCGAAAGGGAGACTGCTCGAGGACTCGAGGGATACATCAGTTTTAAGGTCAACGGTCTTGTAGATCCAGGTGTGATCGAGGCTCTCTACCGGGCTTCGCAGGCAGGGGTGGAGGTGCGGGGTCTCGTTCGTGGTATTTGCGCACTACGTCCAGGACAGCCCGGACTCTCCGATCACATCGTCATTCGCTCCATCGTAGGTGAGTTCTTGGAACACTCACGAGTCTTTGTATTTGGAGACCCACAAGACGTGCGCTCGGAGGTACTGGTGGGCTCCAGCGACCTCATGCAACGCAACCTTGATCGACGCGTCGAGCTCCTATTTCCGCTGGAAGACTCCGCTTTACGCCGGCGAGTCCTGTCGATGCTTGCCCTTGAGTGGCAGGATGACACCAACGCCTGGACCCTCGACGCTGAGGGCTGTTGGCGACGACTACCGCCGGTTCGTGGGATCTCCTCGCAGCTGATCCTCAACGGTGGTGATGTACAGGCACAGGTGTTTCATGGCTAGTGAACGTGAACTGAAGCGTCGCCCGCCGGATCATGGGGTCGGTTTGGAGATGGTTCACGCTGTCATTGCTCTTGGTGGTGGAACGCCTGCCGGCGGTGACACACAGGTACTCACCTCTCGGTACCTTGACACCCGTGAGAGAGAACTGGAGCTGAGCCAGATTGGCCTTCGGGCACGGGGTAATAGAGACCAAACTCAAGCGCGATGGACCGTGAAGATCGGCGCCACACCCGATCTGCGTGGAATAAGCGAGGCGGCAGAGTTCGAGATGGATGGGTGTTGGCAAACGCTGCCACCGACGCTTGTGGTAGCTCTTCGCTGCGTCGGGGTACAAGGTCGCCTCCTTGAGATCGCACGATTCAAGACGTTGCGTGAACGTTGGCTGGTAGACCTTGAAGGTGTTGAACTCGAGGTCTGTCTTGACTCGGTGACCGTCGACTCTCCGCAAGCGTTCTCATTTGTCGAGCTCGAAGTGGAAGCCCCGGAGCGAGGCATCCTGGACCTGGTTATTGATGAGCTGGAACGTCGATTCCCATCAGTCGGGCCCAGTCCCCAGTCCAAGCTCGCGACAGCGCTGATGAGCGTTCCCCGGCTGAGGCCAGCTGAAGGTCCAATCCGGGCCAGAGCCGGAGATCTCGGAGTTCGTTTGGGTCAGCTGCTCGACGCGGTCGAAGAACAGCCGACACCGTGGGCATCTTCTACGCAAGGGTGCCAACGATGCTGAGCTCCGACAAAGGTGCCGTCACCGGCGTGGTTGTTGCCGCGATGGACCTTGGATCCAACTCCTTTCATCTCGCCGTCTTCCGAGTACGTCCGGATCTGACCTTGGAGCCGGTCACCAAGGAGCGAGAGATGCTACGACTCGGCGAGCGTGTCTATCGAGATGGGGTTTTCAGCAACGAAGCGATCCGAGTTGCAGTTGCAACGGTCGCTCACTTTTTGGCCATCAGCCAGAGCTTCGGTGCCCAAGTGGTTGTCGCGAAAGCTACGGCATCATTTCGGGATGCCGAGAATGCTCAGGACTTAATCGATGCTATCTGGGAGCAAACGGGTATCAGGGTTCAGGTCATAAGCGGCCACGAGGAGGCAACTCTCATCTTCGACGCTATCCGAGCTGCCTGTCACCTGGGTTCTCGGCCTGTGCTAGGCGTCGACCTCGGTGGAGGGAGCCTTGAGCTGATGCTCGGTGACCAGCGACAGCTGATCGCAGCAAGAAGCCTACGACTTGGCGTTGGCCGTCTCCGTGCAAAGTTTACAGACGAGTGCGCGGAGGCAACGCTGAACTATGTTGAGCGCGAATTAGGGGAGCCGTTGGCTACGATGACCAGCTACCTACCTACCCGGCTCATTCTCACCAGCGGAACGTTAAACGCCATCGGGCGCCTGGCGTTGTCCCTCGACAGCGGACATGATGACCTTGACGACGGACTACTCGCGAGAGCGGTCGCACGGTCGGCCCTCGAGCGGGCGATTGGAGTCATTTTGGCTACCCCAGAGAACGAACGTGCGATGCTAAAGGGGGTGGATGACCGCCGAGCGGCAACGGTCGGTTTCGGTGCGATTATCCTGCGCCAGTTGCTCCGTGCTACCAAGCTGGAAGAGGTGTGGCTCTGTGCCTGGGCATTGCGCGAGGGTATTGTGTTGCGCGAGGCGCAGAGCCAGGAGCACTTCGATTTTGCGATCAACCCGTCAGAGCTCAGAGCTGATTCGGTTCGCGAACTCATGGTACGCTATCGCGTCGACGGTCGCCATGCAGCGCTTGTAGCCAGGTTTTCGCTCATCATGTTCGACGAGCTCTTACCCCTGCACGGTCTCGGTGGTGAAGCCCGCGAGCGCCTTGAAGCCGCCTCCCTTCTCCACGACATTGGAGCTTTTGTCAATCGCGATCAGCATGATCGTCACGGTCAATACCTCGTGACTGCGTCGCCGCCGCGAGGATTCAGCCGGCGAGAGATAGCGGTTATCGGTGCCATTATCGGTTCGCATACCAAGGGTGAAGTGGTGACGCCGTCGGAATTGGATCCTTCGGATTGGCATGAGATCCAGGTCGGTGTCGCCCTGTTACGCCTCGCTGATGCGCTCGATCGATCGCATCAACAGCTCGTTGAAGATCTCCGCACCAGTTTTACCGATACTGGCATTCGGTTGGATGTACGAGCCAGCAGTGATTTAAGTGCCGAGCGCTATGCGCTACGCAGAAAGTCTCGCCTCTTCGAAGGAACCTTCGACCGTCAGCTTCAAGTGACTATTGCGGATGTAGGGCGATCCACGTTTCGGGTCTAGGATGGAAGTGAAAATGGATCGGAGGAAAACGTGCCGTATCCGGTGATAGGGGTTTCGCCTCGTCAACTTCCCGAGTGGGCTGCTTTGGTTGGCCATGCCAAGGAGCTGGCCAAGACCGATCTGCGCCACCTCTTTGCAGAGGACCCTGGACGACTCGCTTGGAGTACTTTTGAAGTTGGGCCCCTGCATATCGATCTCTCGAAGCACCTCATTCGCCAAGAGACGCTAGTGCTTCTCGAGAATCTGGCGAGGGCGAGGTTCCTTCCAGATGCGATCACCGCCATGCTGACTGGCGAACATATCAATGTGTCCGAGGATCGTGCGGTTCTCCACACTGCGTTGCGCAATGGGGCTAACCTCGCTGGCCCGGTCGATGGCATCGACGTTGGGGTCGAGGTGGAGAAAGTACTCACCAGAATGGAACAGTTTGCGCGAGCGGTGCGTGCAAACCAAAGGGTTGGGTGCACGGGCAAACCCTTCACCGCGATCGTCAATATCGGCATCGGAGGGTCGGATCTCGGCCCGGCCATGGTGACCAAGGCGCTGTACGACTTTAGCGATAAGAGTCGCGCCGTGTACTTTGTCTCGAACATCGATCCCATCGCTATCGATGAGGTTTTCAACCGTTGTGATCCGGAGACGACGCTGTTTGTGGTCGTTTCGAAGACTTTTGGTACCCTCGAGACGCTGACCAATGCAAAGGCTGCGCGCCAGTGGTTACTGAAGGCCCTAGGAGAACACGAGGATGCTGTCGAGAAACACTTTGTGGCCGTCTCTACTAATGCGGATCTCGTCTCCAGCTTTGGCATCGACACTGAAAATATGTTTGGGTTCTGGGACTTCATCGGTGGTCGGTATTCGGTCGACTCGGCGGTGGGTTTGGCTATCATGCTCGCGATTGGACCGGAGCGCTTTCGGTCCTTTCTCCGTGGCTTTGCAAGTATTGACCAGCATCTCAGGGAGACGCCACTATCGCACAACGTACCGGTACTGCTCGGTCTCCTGGCTGTCTGGTATCGAAACTTCTTCGGAGCACAGTCGCAGGCAATCCTGCCGTATAGCCAACGCCTCGCAAGGTTCCCTGCCTACCTCCAACAGCTGACAATGGAGTCAAATGGCAAGTCGGTACGTATCGATGGTGCCACAGTTGACTACGACACCGGCGCGGTATATTGGGGCGAACCTGGCACCGATGGGCAACACGCCTTCTACCAACTCCTTCACCAAGGCACCGTCCTCATTCCCGCGGACTTCATTCTGTTCGCAGAACCCCTTGGCGGTCCAGACGCTCAGCAGGATCTGCTCTTTGCCAATGGACTTGCGCAGACTCGAGCCCTTGCCTTCGGACGTGATGATGCCGAGCTCGAGGAGCTGGGTGTCCCTGCTCAACTGCGCCCGGCTCGCCGTATGCCCGGTAACCGTCCGACAACGACAATACTTGCCCAGCGGCTGACCCCAGAGGTTCTCGGAGCGCTCATCGCTCTCTACGAGCACAGCGTCTTCACTCAGGGTGTCATTTGGGGAATCGATTCCTTTGACCAATGGGGTGTCGAACTCGGTAAGGAACTTGCCTCCGAGCTCGTTCCAATCCTGACCTCGGCTGGCGCCCCAGTTCTAGACCCATTCGATACCTCGACGGCAGACCTCGTTTCACGTTACCGACATATGAGAGGACGACCTACATGACCGATCACAAGCAAGACTTTGGAGGGTTACGCGCGCCTTATATCTTTGACGTTGCATCCAATGCGTTGCGCTTCTTGGCGGTTGACGCTGTTGAGCTTGCAAACTCCGGACACCCGGGCACACCACTTGCTATGGCTCCGGTCATCTATCGCCTCTTCACTCGGTTTCTGCGCCACGATCCAGCTCGACCGGATTGGGCGGATCGGGATCGGTTTGTCCTCTCGGGTGGACATGCGTCGATGCTGCTCTATGGCGCCCTCCATCTCAATGGTTATGATCTCACGCTTGAGGATCTCAAACAGTTCCGCCGATACCCGTCGCGCTGCCCAGGGCATCCCGAGCGAGGGATGACCCCGGGAGTGGAGGTCACCACTGGCCCCCTTGGCCAAGGTGTCGCGAACGCGGTTGGATTGGCGCTCGCCGAGAGAATGGCGGCTGACCAGTTCAACGTAGCATCCGCACCGGTGGTGGATCACCGCACCTGGGTGCTCTGCGGAGATGGTGACATGATGGAGGGCATCGCGTCAGAGGCCTGCTCCCTCGCTGGCCATCTACGCCTTGAGAAGCTGACCATCCTCTATGACTCAAACGCCGTTACCCTCGATGGTCCGAGCGAGCTCTCCTTCAACGAAGAGGTTGCCGCGCGCTACCTGGCCTATGGATTCCGGGTGCTACGAATTACCGATGTCGACGATTTTGATCAGGTTGATGCTGTTTTGACCATGGCGACACAGACGCGAGGTCAGCCGACCCTGGTGATCATGAACTCTCATATCGGAATTGGCAGTCCTTTTCACGATGACCACCGATCTCATGGTGCCGCACTGGGCGCTGAGGCTGTCCTTTCGACACGCGAACAGCTGCAGTGGCCACATCCGCCCTTCGTCGTCCCGGAAGAGGCCTATTCTGCCTGGCGCCCCGATCGAGATACCGGGTACGCGGCGTGGAAAGAGCGCTGTGACGAGGCCTCGCGAATCGATCCGCCCCGTTGGGAAGAGTTCCAGCGCCGTGTCCTCGATGGCCACCTCGGTAGGGCAGAGTTCGAGTGGCCGACCTTTGACGATGGGGCGTCGATCTCAACGCGGGTGGCGCTCGGGAAATCACTTCGTGCTGCTGCCGCAGTCATCCCAGAGATTCTCGGTGGAGCAGCCGATGTCGAGAGTTCGACAGAGACGAGACTCGATACGCAGGTCACCTGGCCAACGTATGCGGGCAGGGATATCTACTTTGGAGTGCGCGAACACGCAATGGCAGCGATCACCAATGGGATCGCGGCCCACGGTGGATTCCTCCCCTTTGCAAGTACCTTCTTTGTCTTCTCCGACTACCTGAAGCCCGCCCTGCGGCTCTCCTCGATCATGGAGCTTCACACGCTCTTTATCTTTACACACGACTCTATCGCCCTCGGTGAGGACGGAACCACCCATCAACCCGTTGAGCAGTTGGCGGGGCTTCGGGCCATGCCAGGCATTGTCGTACTTCGGCCAGCAGATGCGCGGGAGACCGCTGCGAGCCTCGCTTTTGCGCTTGGCAGGCAAGACGGTCCAACAACGCTTGTCCTCTCTCGTCAGGCTCTCCCGGTGCTCGCGGGAACCAAGCACATCGATACGGCCTCCTTGGCAGGCCATCGCTTGCAGCAGGGCAAGGACGCAACGCTGGTGGCTACAGGGTCAGAGGTCAGTCTGGCGCTCAGTGCAGCTGAGTTGCTTCTCGCCGACGGCATTGAGGCTGGGGTTGTCTCGGTGCCGTCGCTTGAGTTGCTTCGAAATCTCCCCGTCACTGACCGGGATGAGCTGCTCGGAGCTGTGCCACGCATCGCCGTCGAGGCGGCGTCAGCTTTTGGTTGGTATGAATTTGTCGATGCGGTGATTGGCATGAATCGCTTTGGTGGTTCTGGTCCCAAGGATGAGGTCCTTGAGGCTTTTGGTTTCACGCCGAGGCAGGTCGCCGGGTCAGTCCGCGAAATACTTGGAGGTAAATAATGCAGGGTGTACGTTCGTTAGCAGCCGTAGGCCAGAGCGTCTGGCTCGATTCGATCTCAAGGAAGTTGCTCGATTCCGGAACGTTAGCCCACTACGTCACCGATGTTGGAGTGACGGGCCTTACGTCCAACCCATCGATTCTGGCGCATGCAATCGGTCATTCGGAGGACTACGACACGGCGCTTCGCCGCTTCGAGTCAGAAGGCGTACTTGATGCGGAGGAGATGGTCTATGAGCTAGCTATCGTCGACCTCACCGATGCCGCCAAGCTGCTCCACGGGGCGTGGGAGGCCAGTGGCGGTCGCGATGGTTATGTCTCGATTGAGGTCCCACCTGAGTATGCGAACTCGGTGCCCGAGACGATCTCGTGGGCACGACGCCTTCGGAGTCGTTTCGACACCGAGAATGTGTTGGTGAAGGTGCCGGGCACCGAGGCTGGTGCTCAGGCCATACGTGATCTGATCGCCGATGGCATCGGAGTGAACGTGACCCTCCTGTTCGGTGTGGAGCACTATGTCGCGGCTGCAACCGCATTCCTCGATGGACTCGAGTTGCGTCAACGAGCCGGTCTTAGTCTTGATGTACCGTCTGTCGCTTCAGTCTTCGTCTCCCGATGGGACTCTGCCGCCAACCCGAAGTTGCCTCCAGAGCTTGTCCAAACGACTGGGCTTGCGGTGATGCAGGGCATCTGGGCAGCTTATCAACGGATACTGGCGACCCAGCGGTGCCAGGATCTTTGCAATGGAGCGGATCGTATGCAAAAGGTGCTCTGGGCATCGACCTCGACGAAGGATCCTGCCTATTCCGATACCTTCTATGTCTCAGCCTTGGCAGCGCCCGGGACCATCAACACAATCCCTGAGGCCACGTTGTTGGCCTTCGACGATCATGGAGAGGTTGCCTCGATCCTGGGTGACGACGCACTTGCCCGATCAGAGGAGGCGTGCGGCCGTCTTGCAGCTGCAGGATTGAACTTGGAGAGGTTGGCGAGCGATCTCCAGGTACAGGGTGCCAAAAGCTTTACCGACGATTGGAATGCGCTCCTGGACTCGGTGAGTAAGAAGCTCAAGCACTAGGTTGAGCACTAGCGCATCTACTGCTGTCGCTCATCGAGCGGGGTGTAGGTTGTTGGACTGGTGACACCAGGTGTTGGCTTGGCCTAACCGCCTGCTAGCGGGCGCGTCTCTAGCGGCTGCTCGTCGACCTCAGTTCCGCGGCGCTGGACTGAGTAGGCGAGCTTGCCTTTGACCTCGGTCACTGCCTCAACCAAAGTCGTACCACGAAATACGAGGCCAGTGCCATCCTCGGTCGCGTACCCGTCGGAGAGGAGGCCTTGGGCAATCAGCTGACGAAACAGCGGCCGGCGCCGCGGCTCTGAGTCGTAATGAACGCCGTTTGAGTAGGGTAGAAATGCAAGACCATTGGTGATGAGGGAGAGTTCAGGCGAGAAGGAGTCGGTCGTTCCTCCTTGGTGCCAGCACAGAGAGCCAGCAGAGACTCCGCCAAGGACCACACCGGCCTGCCACGCTCGCCTGAGGGCGAGGTCGAGTCCATGCAGACGCCACAGTGCGAGCAGGTTGGCAACACTCCCTCCGCCAACCCAGATGACGTCGTGACTGAGAAGGTAGTCCTCGAGATCATCGACATTAGGCATGGGAAAGAGATTCAATAGGTCGACGGGGACCCCCACCGACCGCCCCGCTTCGATCATGCGCAACCCGCGTGCACTATCGTCCCCCATGGCGGTGCCAAGGTAGGCAAGCTTTGGGTGCGCGGCGCCACTCAAGTCGAGGGCGTAGTGGAGTAACGGTCCAAAGGCTACCTCTGTGCGGTTTCCGCGAATGAGACCGCCGGAGGTCGCGAGGATGGTGGGCTGTCGATCTACTGTCATGGCTCCATTGTAGGATTGTAGGCAGCGCCCGGGCACCACAAAGGCCCTAAGGTGGAGCTATGTCCCAAGGAATTGAGGTTAGACCGATCCAGATGACGGAGGCTGATCGAGCAGGCCTAGTACTTCGGAGTGCCTATCGACAGTTCTATCCCCCAGGTACCGATGGGGATTACATCGATCATGTGTCCCAGGTCGATCGGCGCATCGGCGAGGCAACGGTGCTGGTTGGCCTGCTGGATGATCAACTGGTAGGTTGTGTCTCGCTCGTGCTCGACGAGAGCTCTGATTTGGCTGAGAGTCTCCGGCCTGGAGAGGCGGGCATCCGCATGCTCGGTGTGACACCGGAGGTTCATGGACACGGAGTTGGAGGTGCTCTCGTGGATGAGTGCCTCGCTATCGCGGGGGCTCATCGAAAAACTGCGGTAGTGCTCCATACGGATACGAGGATGTACGCCGCCCAACACCTCTACGAACGACGGGGGTTCACCAGAATGCCGGAACGTGACTTCAGCTCTCCACAGGTCGACCTCCTCTGTTACCGTTTGGAGTTTGCGAGCTGAGGAGTGAGTGTGCTCTCTGGTGGTGAGAGGCGTACGACTGAGGTTCGCTAGTATCGCAGGAGTGAAGAGTCTGATCACGCAGGGCGCCGTTCTCGGCCGCAGAGGGGTGGTGGCCGCGTGAGCACTCTGGGATACGTTGCCGGCGTGGTTATCAATGCCACCAAGATTTACTTACCATGAAGGAGAGCCATGAACATCGAGCCGGGATCCTTGACGCTGTCGCAGCTACGCAGAGTGCGAGGAGGGGTCGATAGCCTACAGCTGCCGGAGAAGGCGTGGGAACGGATCCGCTCATCAGCCGAAACGGTCACCGGCATCGCACAAGCGAGTGCACCCGCCTATGGCATCAATACAGGGTTTGGACGTCTAGCGAATACACAAATACCACCCTCGGAGCTCGAGCTCTTGCAACGCAACCTTGTGCTCTCCCATGCCGTTGGTGTAGGAGATCCACTCCCCGATACCGTTGTGCGCATGGTGCTCCTCCTCAAGATTGCGAGTCTTGCGCAGGGATACTCGGGAGTCTCGGTTGAGCTCATGGAGATGTTGATCGCCTTGCTGATACACGACATCCTTCCCGTGATCCCGTCGCAGGGATCGGTTGGGGCATCGGGGGATCTGGCGCCGTTGGCCCACTTAGCCACTGCTCTGATCGGAGTGGGCGAGGTGCGTCTTCACGGGCAGAAGCTGGCTGCGTTGGAGTGTCTGACCGGGCTTGGCCTGGGCCCACTTGTGCTTCGACCGAAGGAGGGCCTCGCCTTGTTAAACGGCACGCAGGTCTCCACGGCGCTGGCGCTTGAGGGGCTCTTTGCAATCGACAACGCAACCCGTGCGGCAGTAGTGACCGGTGCACTCAGTGTGGATGCAGCAGCAGGTTCGGTAGTGCCATTCGACGCCAGAATTCAAGAGGTCCGCGGGCACGCTGGACAGAAGATCGCCGCACAGGCCTACCTCACCCTGCTCGCTGGCTCTGGTATCACCCAATGGCATCAAGATTGTGAAAAAGTTCAGGATCCGTATAGCCTTCGGTGTCAACCTCAGGTGATGGGAAGTTCCTTTGAGGTGCTCCAATGGTCCGCAGCACGGCTACTGGTCGAGGCCAATGGGGTCTCTGATAATCCGCTGGTCTTCTCCGAGACGGACGAGGTGCTTTCAGGAGGCAACTTTCACGCCGAGCCGGTGGCGATGGCCTGTGATTTTCTGGCGATAGCTGCGAGTGAGGTCGGGGGACTTGCTGAGCGGAGAATAGCTCTTTTGATTGATGCCACGCTGAGTGGACTTCCACCTTTCCTCGTCCGCAACGGAGGTGTCAACTCGGGTTTCATGATTGCCCATGTGACGGCTGCTTCACTTGCATCTGAGAACAAGAGCCTCGCTCACCCGGCATCGGTTGACTCCCTCCCCACCTCGGCTAACCAGGAAGACCATGTCTCTATGGCTACCTTCGCAGCGCGTCGGCTGACTCCGCTGGCACGGAACGTGGCCACCATAGTCGGAATCGAGCTCCTAGCCGCGGTGCAGGGGATCGAACTGCGTTCACCGGTCAAGACCAGTCCAACGCTGCTCGAAGTCATCGCTCGTCTGCGCCAAGTGGTACCGCACTATGACGTTGATCACTTTATGGCGCCAGATATCCAAGCGGCACTCGGGCTCGTTGAGGATGGCACTATTGGCCAGTTTTGCCCGATTGAAGTGATAACTCAGTAATCAGTCTGCGATAGCTGATGTCCCTTTCGCAAGGTGGCTTGTTGGTCTGGCAGGGGAAGAGGATGGTTTGGTTGTCCCCAGAGTGTTCTCGCACCGATGCAACACCTATTTGCACACTGAGAGTGGGCGTGCCAGCGCTTTTAGTGCGTGATGTCGGCCTTGTAATCAGCAAGCCGCTCTGTACTGTTGTGGAGTCAAGCCCATCCTAATTATTCGATTGTGTTGATGTAAAACCCGTGAAATTTCATGCGTGGCGCCAGCACTTGCTAGAATATCTGGGTTAGAGCCGGGGCGGACGCGGAACTTGAGCGACGCAACGTGTAACCTTACCAAGGAGGGTGTCAGTGGCTCACCAGGTCATAGGAAGACCAGTGCGAGTATCAGCTCGAGAGGTATGGACCGGTGGTTCTCAGGAGTTGATCACTTGGTTGATCGATCATCCGAGCACCCTCAATGATGCGCTTGCCATGGAGTTTTCCACGATTAGCCGTGGACGCGAGGCTAGTGTCATGGCACCTGACTTGCTAGCGGAGGACATGGCTGGCGGCCTGTGTGTATTGGAGGTAGCGCTAGGTCGTGCAGGCAGCACCGGATTAGGTCGTTTGATTACGTGTGCAAGTGCGTTGCAGGCTGAGAGAGCCGTATGGATCGTCGAAGAGATCGCTGCAGAACACGTTGGAGCGATGAACTGGCTGAATCGAAGTGGCATTGCGAAGTTTTATCTCTTGCAGATGCAGTGTTTCAAGGGGCCAGAAGGAACAATTACTTACCTCTTGACACCCGTTCTTGGACCCTCTCCGCTCGTTCGCTCGGCGGAATCCGACAGGCGGCGCATGGTTGAACGCAGCGAGCTACGACTCTCATTCTTCGATCGGCTGGCCGCTCAGAATAATGCACCGGTCATGGTGGCACCGGTGAGGGGTATGACCTCAGTGACACATCGGTTAACGAAGTTGGCTGGGGTTACCTATAATTTTGTCGTAGATGCGAAGGAGTGCGGGGCGGAGGTGCGGATCGTAGGCGTGGGAGAACGCCAGCGCGACGCGCTCGCGGTGTACCAGGTCTTGTTTGAACAACGCCAGTCGATTGAAGCGGCTCTCTCGCCCGAAGTGCTCGTCTGGGAGTCGCTGGGCTCGGGGCACTTCCGAATCGCTTCCATGATCCCGGGGGGATATGAGTCTCCCGAGACCGAGTGGGATGAGATGCAAGCTCTGCTTATGGAGTTGATGGGACGGCTTCGCGCCGTCTTCAAAAAGTATCTCCACAAGCTGTAGGCCCCAACTGGTCGTGGAACCCACGCGAGCTCTAGGGCTAGTGCTGTGCCACCGCCTAAAAGGTGGTTGGTCCACGGTGCGTAAGGATACAGGAGCCTGAGTTCTTGCTTTTCCCAACAGGGGGAGCTCAAATAAGCGGCTTCTGGAGGAAGAACGCACAGTCGAGGCTCAAGAGGAGTGTCCGGACACTCGATCACCTAGCACTCCCGGATGTGGATGACTACCGAAGGGCCTCCACCTCCCAGCGGCGAGTCGGCTTGGGAAGGATTTGAGTGTGCCATCGGGCAACGAATCTTTCACCAAGATGGCACAAACCAAGGGTTGCCACCGTTGGTGTCGGAGGCGGGACTTGAACCCGCACGACCTTATCGGTCACTAGGCCCTCAACCTAGCGCGTCTACCTATTCCGCCACTCCGACGTGAGAGATTCATACTACCAACCGCTGTGCCTGACGACCCACACCTCGGTGAAGTTTTCTCTTGGGGAAGCGAGCTTCTACTATGCGGCAAGCGGATAACATACTAGGAGGCCACTGAGGTAAGGGGAACACACGTGCCACTCTTGGAAATCAAAGATCTACATACGCACATTCGGTTACGCAAGGGCGAGGTTCGTGCGGTGGATGGTGTGAGCTTCGATGTAGCCGTCGGTGAGACCGTCGGACTGGTAGGGGAGTCGGGTTCCGGCAAGACCATGACCGGGATGTCAATTCTTGGACTCCTGCCGACCGGGGGATATATCCCGCATGGTCAAATCCTCTTCGATGGTGTTGATCTCACCAAGCTCTCGCAGAGTCAGATGCGTAAGTATCGAGGTAATGAGATTGCGATGGTCTTCCAGGACCCTATGACCTCCTTAAATCCAGTGTTGACGGTTGGCGACCAGATTGCTGAGACGGCACGTCTCCATCTCGGAATGAATAAGACCGACGCCGAGACGAGGGCGATTGAGGTTCTCACCATGGTAGGTATGCCGAACCCGAAGGAACGCCTGACGTACTTTCCGCACCAACTCTCAGGTGGACTCCGGCAGCGCGTGATGATCGCGATGGCCCTTACCTGCGATCCTAAGCTACTCATCCTTGACGAACCGACAACGGCCCTTGACGTGACCATTCAAGCGCAGATTCTTGAGCTGCTCGAGGATCTGAAGGAACGTCTCTCGATGGCGATGATACTGGTTACTCACGACATGGGCGTTATCGCCGGGCGCGCCGACCACGTCGTCGTCATGTACGCCGGCAAGGTCGCAGAACTCGCTCCCTCTAGGGAGTTGTTTGAGAGCCCGTATCATCCCTACACTGAGGCCCTCCTTGCGTCGATCCCTCCTTTGGAGGGGTCTATTCCTGAAAGGCTCTATTCGATCCCAGGACTACCGCCGGATCTCAGCACTGACTTGGTTGGTTGCCGATTCGCCCCACGCTGTCGCTATGTTCAAGATCGATGCCGTGTTGAGGAGCCACCCTTCGAAACCCCGGATGGATACTCGCACCCCTTCACTTGCTTTTACCCAGTTTCAGCTCCGGACCGGGTACCGGTGAGCATTGTCAAACGAGACCAGGCTAGCTCAAAGACTGATCGCGAGGCGATTATCGAACTCGACCATGTCGTGAAGGAGTACCCAGTGACCAAGGGTGCGCTTGTTCAGCGTCACATCGGTACCGTGAAGGCAGTGAGTGACGTGACCTTCTCGGTCTACCGAGGTGAGACGTTTGGCATCGTCGGTGAATCGGGTTGCGGAAAGACAACCACAGGTTCGATGATTGTTGGCCTCGAGGATGTTACCGCTGGGGATATCCGGTTCAAGGGTCGCTCCATCGTCAAGGATAAAGGGCGTTATTTGAAGTCCGTCCGGCGCGATCTCCAGCTCATGTTCCAGGACCCCTACGCTTCACTCGATCCGCGGATGCGCGTCAAAGATATCCTCTCTGAACCACTGTCGATTCACCATCTCGGTACACAGCGTGAGCGCGATGCGACGGTTGCACGACTGCTCCGTGAGGTTGGGTTATCGCCGTCTGCAGCCGATCGCTACCCACATGAATTTTCTGGTGGTCAACGACAGCGTATCGGTCTAGCGCGGGCCCTGGCATTGCAGCCAGAGGTCATCGTTGCCGATGAGCCGGTGTCGGCATTGGATGTGTCCATTCGCTCGCAGGTGCTGAACCTGATGAAGGATCTCCAGGCAGAGCATGACCTCACCTATATCATCATCTCCCATGATCTCTCTGTCGTTCGATTCATGGCTGACCGAATTGCCGTGATGTACTTGGGGAAACTAGTTGAGTTGGGAACCGAGGCGGATATCTTCCAGCGAGCAAAGCACCCCTACACCCATATGCTCCTCGATGCAGTTCCAGAGGCCAATCCGGAGGTAGAGCTGGCGAAGGAGCATGGCACCGTCCGTGGTGAAATCCCCTCAGCGATCACTCCTCCATCAGGGTGTCGATTTCGGACGCGCTGCGCCTTCGCTCAGGATCGCTGTGCTGAGGAACAGCCTGACTATACGCAGTACGGACAGGAACACTATGCGGCCTGTTTCTATCCGATGTCGCATCCGCCGCGTTTTGCTGAGGTTGAAGCCGCCGGGTAGGGCAGCAACGCCGTTGGCCGGGCATCGAGCATCACCGAGCAGTCTGGGGAGGGTCATTCCTACAGGGACACTGAAACAGGTGGCTGTGGAGTGTACCTCTCGCTGAAGCGATCACTCCGTCGTTCTTCGCTCAACGGGTGAATGGCAGTGATGGATAGGTCCCAGGCGTGGCCAATCAATAGGCGGATGCGTGTCGCGCTCATCCCCCTTTACCAACGTTTCGCATTGTGGACATCAGCGCACCTTCGGTCTCCGTCGATAATCGCGTCGCGGCGCTTCGCGGACACTGCTGTCCTTGCCATCGCACCCGCAAGCAGTTGGTGGCGTCGGCACCCGACCAGAGGCTTGGCTCCAAGCGTTCTCGGACATGGGATACGCACGTCGTCGCCCGAGGGACTGTGATGCAGAAGCCCTGGTCTAATCGTCGGTGCGTCGCCCTTCGGGGGTAATCACGGACCACGACAGGGATTTTACTTTGATGGGCACGCCTTCGGGTCCCACCAACTGATCGGCTCTGAGGCGCTCCAAAGGTTGGTGTTGGCCAACTGAGTCACGCTCTGGAGGTTGCTCGTCGACGAAGAAGATGATGACGCAGTTGAAGAAGAGCTGCTACTACTAGCCGAGGAAGAAGAGGAGCTCGCTGTACTTGGCGGGGGATCGACAGCGACAGTGGAACCCGTAGTGAGCACGACATCAGCGGCTTGTGTGCTGGAGCCCTCGGCCATGATCGCCTGACCAGTCAGCGAGGAGAGCACTTTCTCACCCATCGCCAAGTCACCTGGCTTATACCGTACTACCGCCTCGGAGTCGGTGCCGGCGTAGGTGGCGTTGCCGATGGAATCGATCTGATAGCCGAGCGCACGCAGCCCTGAGGCGGTGTGAGCTGCTTCGTTGGTGATGCCGGATCCGTTGAGGACGGAGATGGTGACCGACGATGGCGCTACTGCTTGGTAATTTGGCGCACTCGAGCCTAGAAACTTCGTGATTTGCGTGAGGTCATTGGGCTGATAGGGCAGGACGATTGACCCGGGTGCTTGATAGTTCGTGGGATTCGCTAGGTCATGGAAGGTCCCATTCGGTATGATGACCGGCAACGTGGTGGTGGGGATAGACCCTGGGTTGACGTGCGAATAGGTTAGCGCGAGTGAGACAAGATCACTCAGCGTGAATCCTTGATCAAGTTTGAGGGCAGGAAGAATCGAACCGAGCAATGCATTGGCGTCCAACGGATTTGATAGGGCTGAGGATTTCACCTGGGAAGCCAGCACGCGCAGGAAGATGTGCGTCCGCTGGATACGCCCGAGATCTCCAGTACCGTCGTAATTCCACGTGCCGGTAGTCGGGTCGTAGTAGTAGAGATGCCTTGCTCGAACGAGTGCGAGTGCTTGGGTGCCATTGAGATGTTGACAGCCGGGCTCTGTGATGTTGAGGCCTGAGTAGTAGTCCTTCAGTTTGGTCGGAAAGTCAATGGTGATGCCTCCGAGAGTATCGACGACCTTCTCGAACGTATAGAAGTTCAGCTCAACGTAGTGGTTAATCGGAATACCAAGGTCCTGCTGAATCGCCTTGACAAGCATGGTTGGGCCAAATTGTCTATCGAGATAGGAGTCCTCGGCGGAGTTGAGTGAGTCATCGACTCGTAGCTGTAGGCCAGTACCACCTGGCATCGGCATCCACAGGTCACGCGGGATCGAGAGCAGATAAGCGGAATGCTTTGCCGGGTCGAGGTGCAGCACCATGGTCACGTCACTGCGCCCACCACCTACCTCTGAGCAGGTGCCGAAGTGATCGTTCTGTTTTTGGTAAAAACTCGAGTACTTCTTGAGCGTGCACCGACTGTTGTCGCCCACGAGAAGAATGTTCTCTGGCTTACCTCCAGCGGCCTGGGTGGTGAGACCATTGACATGGACTCGGCCAATCTGGTCGTAGCGATAGTGGACGTAGACATAACCACTGACGCCAAGGATCAGGATTAGGGCAAGGAATCCAACGAGAGCAGTGACGATGCGACGCCGCCGACGAAGCTTGGAGGACTTGACGATCTTCTTTTGATGTTGATGAGTCACGATTCGAACAGGTTAGTAGGCATCGTTGCCCGCGGCGTAGTCTGAATCTCAGCTCTCCTTAACGGCGCTGCAGACGAACTTCGAGTGCGTCACGTAGCGCATCACCGATGAAGTTGAAGGCGAGGACGGTCAGCACAATGAGGATGCCAGCCGGGTAGATGAGCCACCAATAGCCATCGTAGATGTAGGTGACACCACCGGAGAGCATCGAACCCCAGTCGGCTGCTGGCGGTGCAAGGCCGAAGCCGAGGAACCCAAGGGTTGCCAGGAGAAGAATCGAGTTGGCGACGGTAAAGGTTGCCTGTACCACCACGACGCCAATGGTGTTCGGGATGATGTGGCGAATGATGGTGCGAAAGCGTCCGCCACCCATGATCCTCACGGCGCGAACGTACTCTCGTGTTCGGAGGCTGAGGGTCTCGCCGCGCACCAACCGAGCTGCGGTCAACCACGACACTACCGAGATGGTGATGATTAACAACAGCACCGTTGGATGATAGATCGTCTCGAGATAGAGCAGAATAAAGATCGTGGGAATGGCGAGAAGAACGTCTACGATGCGCATCAGGAGCGTATCGACGAAGCCACCGAAGAAGCCAGAGATGGCTCCCCACAGTGTCCCGATAATCGTTGCAATGAGAGCCGAGATGATCCCGATAATGAGACTGTCCTGTCCACCGGTCATCAACCGGCCAAGCACGTCACGTCCACTCGGATCTGTGCCCAGTGGGTGACCAGCTCCAGGCGGCAGGTTAATGCTGTAGGTTGCGACCGAAGTATCGGAGTGATAGAAGATCGGCCCGACGAAGCTAAACAGCAGGAGTAACACGAGGAGCGTTACTCCGAGCAAGCCAAGCTTGTTCTCGAAGAAGGAGCGCAGGATGAGGCGCCAAGCGGAACCTGAGCCAGAGACATCGCCACCATCGGGTGATGAAC
This sequence comes from Actinomycetes bacterium, assembly GCA_021822605.1. Classification (GTDB taxonomy): domain Bacteria; phylum Actinomycetota; class Acidimicrobiia; order Acidimicrobiales; family Acidimicrobiaceae; genus Ferrimicrobium. The sequence continues at coordinate 15,784 of JAKAQL010000005.1, read as the reverse complement.
CCACGCCAGTGACGGCAAACGGAGCGGCAAACTCACCCTCAAGTTCGGGATTCAGATCTTCGGTGATAGACATGGTGCGAAGTATCCTTCCTAGTAGCGTACGCGAGGGTCAAGCGCTGCGTATGCGATGTCTGCGAGGAGATTCCCAAGCACGGTAAAGATGGCGACAATAAGGGTGATCCCAAGCGCTGTAGGATAGTCCTGGCTGGTGAGTGCTGTGATGTAATCGGAACCGATCCCTGGGAAGTTGAAGAGGAACTCAGTGATGAGGCCAGCGGTTAGGACAGCCGGGAGTGTCAGGCCGATAAGCGTGACGATTGGGATGAGCGAATTTCTGAGCATGTGCTTGAAGAGGACGGCCCGCTCCGAGAGGCCCTTGGCTCGCGCCGTCCTGATGAAGTCCTGGGCGAGAGACTCTATGGCAGAGGAACGCATAAATCGAGAGTAACCGGCGAAGTTCACCAGCGCCAAGGTAGCTATCGGTAGAATGAGGCCCGCAGGTTGGGCTAGGATTTGCCCGACCGTCGAGCCCTGGGGCGCCTCAGCTGGGAGAAGGTGAAAGTACTCAGAGAAGGCCAGGATCAGGAGCTCGCCGAGGAAGAAGGTCGGCATGGCGTACAGCACGAAGGAGACGCCAGTGATTCCCTGATCGGCAGCCTTATTCCTACGAACAGCCTGGAAAATACCGATCGGCACCGCAACGATGATCGAGATCAGGAGTGCGACCCCAACCAGGAGGAAAGACTTGGGTGCATCACGCTCGAGGATTGACCCGACAGATTCGTTGAGTTTGTAGGAGGTGCCAAGGGTGTGCTTCCAGATGATCTCGTAGAGGTAATGCCATAGCTGGAAGTAGAACGGCTTGTTCAGGTAGTTCTGAACGATAAACGCGTGAACGACCGCGGGTGATGCATGGACGCCAACGATCGCGCGTGCGGGATCCGGGAGCAACGACTGCAGGATAAACATAATAATTAACACGCCGAGCAGTACGATAATCGACTGAATGATTCGACGAATGGTGTATCCAACCATAGCTTCCCCTCTAGCGGCAGCAATGCTTCTTACAGATACGATGACGACCCCGGCTTATAGCGTAGCGGCTACCAATCAGGGTCGTCATCGGCATTATGTTGTGTTACTTGGTAAAGTACCAGTTCTCAGGTGTGAGATCCAGGTACGGGTTCTGGGTCACTCCACCGAGCTTGCTCGACACTAGCGAAATAGCATAGTCAGGAGAAGGCTGATAGATCACCGGTAGCTGCTTGACCATGTAGTTCTGGTAGGCATCAAGCGCAGCCTGTGGATCGGAGGACGTGTGTGTCGCCGCGATCAACGTATTGGCCGTGTTGCTGGCATAACTACCGAAGTTTGAACCAGAGCCCGTGCCGAAGAGCTCGCCACCGGATGGATAGTTGTCCGGGCTGTACTCCCAGCCACCCGCCCAGTTCTCCATCTCCCACTTGCAGGAGGCCTCTGACGGGGTACAGGGTGCCGCATTGGTGATCACCGTGTCAAAGGTCGCCGATGTCAGGTTGATGTTAATACCAGCCTGCTTGGCAGCGGACTCGTAGGCAGCCATCTCCTGGGTAACCGAGGTGTTCCCAGACGCATACTGCAGGTTGAGGTTGAGTGCCAGGCCCTTCGAGACTCCCGCTCCACATTCGGTAGCCGAAGATCCCGGACTCTCACACGTCATGACACCGCCGACCATCTTGAACCCATGGGAGGTTAAGAGGTTCTTGGCGGCTGAGATCGAGTAAGGATAGGGGTTCGACTTCGAGTTCGCATCGGCAAACGGGTTGGCTGGCGCCAACGGTACCGGTGAGTAGCTCGGAACTGCATAACCCTTCAGGAAGGTCGTGATCCAGGCAGGCTGATCAACAAGGTGCTGAAGTGCCTGGCGGAAGTAGAGCTGCTTGAAGAGGGGGCCGTAGGTTGGGTTGTTGTAGTTCTCAACCCAGTAGTCAAAGCCGAGATCGATCCATGGCTCCACCTTGTAGCCAAGGGATTCAACATAGGACTTCTGGGAGAGGTCCGTCACCGGCAAGTAGCCATAGGTGATCGCCCCGTTGCCAGCGCGAAGGACGTTGAACTCAGCGGATGCCTGGGTGAATGGTAGTTCGACGAACTCTGACAGGCTTGGCTTGACCGGACCGGAGTAGTCGGTGTTGGGGACAAAGACTGCCTTGCCCGCGGTGGTAAAGCTCTGCAGCTTCCAGGGACCGTCAACGACGGACCAGATGGGGCTCGTCGCGTACGTGGAGAGGTCAGCTGCCTGGCTGTTCAAAAACTTATAGACCGCCTGGGCGCCAGCTGTGGTGGTATCTGGCAGGTTAGCGGCCGTTGGACTCGGTGCTGGCTGGGTCAGCGAGGTACGATCCCAGGCCATCGGCAGCGGGGTGATCTGGCTCAACTCGTTATAGGTGAACCAAGTCGGGCTGTAGGACTTGTTCAGCTGAAAGACCACTGTCGAGGCGTTTGGTGCTGAGTATGAGACCACGTTATCCGGAAAGTCACCAGGGACGTAGGCCGCCCACTCTGCCTTGTTGGCTTTGAGGAGGTTCATCCAGAAGATCACGTCACGAGAGGTGACGCTCTCACCGTCGGACCACTTGTACTTCTTCAGGGTGATGGTGACGGTCTTATCGTTGTTCGAATAGACCGGAGCGTTTGCTAACGAGAGGGTCGTGTTGAGCTCAGCGCTGTTACCAACTCCGAAGAAGTACAGCGGACGGTACATGAGAATCTGGAACTGTGAGAGATTGTCGACGGAGAAATCGCTGCTCGGTGTCAGTGGGAAGATATAGTTCGGATTTGCACCGGGACCCTCCGCAAAGTAGGCTACCCCACCTTTGACCTTTGTGGCGGTACTCGAGGTGCTCGAACTCGACTTCGTGCTCGTTGTTGAACTTGAACCACAAGCCGCAAGCAGCATCGCAGCCGCAGCGGTGGTCCCGATTATTGCGGCGGTCTTCCGCCCTGACGTTTTCTTCATTGGTTCCCCAAATCCTCCCATATATCTCGTTCCCGTGCACTCCAACGCGCAGGGGTCGAAGTCATGTTACGCTATCTGTGCATGAAATGCGCCACCTATCTTTGGAGTTCTTTGAGATTTCACACGAAACTTTCGGAGTTCGCCCCTTGGTGGTCGACAAATATGCATGTAGATAGGGAATTTGCACCGTGTTGTATAATGTGTGCGAACAGAAGCTTAAGGAAACCTTAAGGTTATTATCAGAATAGGTGAAGCTTGGGTACCGACGAAGGGCGTTCGAACGCGCTCATACTGGTCCTGTGTATCGCAGCGACCACCATCACGACGCTACCCGTCTTCTTGACGGGTGCATTAGCCGTTGTTATTCGACAGCACCTTGGGCTCAGCGCGACGGAGCTGGGCTTCCTCGTAGCGGGGTTCTTTGCTGCTGCCGTTCCAAGTTCGCTGTTGATTGCACCTCGAGTCGCTGCCCTTGGATCAGAGCGTATTATGCGGTTTGCAGGTTTCGCTGCAGCGATTGGGTTACTGGTGATCGCAGGGTTGGGAGACTCCTTCATCATCATTCTCGCCGCCCTCGTCTTGGCCGGCGCGGCCAATGGTGCGATGCAGCCAGCGGTCAACCTCTACCTGACCAGTCGGGTTAGCCTGACGAGGCAGGGTTTTGCCTTTGGTGTCAAGCAAGCAGCGATTCCCGTCTCGACGCTACTAGCTGGCATCGCTGTACCGCTTGTCGCTATCACCTTTGGTTGGCGCTATGCCTACCTTGGTGCGGCCGTCATCGCCTTCATCGTGACCGTGCTGCTCCCGAAGCCCCAAGAGATTCGTTCTGGAGACGGGCCACGACCTGCTAAGACAACGGTGGTACTGCAACCGCTGATCTTCCTGGCCATCGGGATCGGACTCGGTGCCGGCGCGGCCAATGGACTCGGGGCTTTCTTTATTAGCTCGACTGCCCGTATCGGTGTGGCGGTAGGTACGGCAGGGTACCTGGCCTCTCTTGGAAGTCTGGCTTCGCTGATTACACGCATCGCCTCTGGCTACTTGGCTGATCGTCGCAGTGGGAATCACCTCGTGGTGGTGGCCGCGATGCTGTCTCTGGGCGCCCTGGGTTACCTTCTCCTCTCCTTTGGCCTGCGGCCACTGGTCGTCTTTGCCGCGGTTCTCGCCTATGCAGCTGGATGGGGCTGGAACGGAGTCTTTAACTACGCTGTTGCACGTACCCACCCCCAGGCGACCGGTCATGCGACCGGTATCACCCAGGCCGGCGCGTTTGCCGGGTCGGTCTTTGGACCTCTTCTCTTTGGTATCATCGTTGATCACTTCGGTTACGCGACAGCCTGGCGATTCGCTGCCGTGATGGTGATCTTTGCTGCCGTTGCCGTCTTGATTGGTCGTGCATTGCTGATCAGGGAGATAGCCGCGCGCGATCAGTGAGTGGATGTCATCTACTGTTCATTGCGATCAGGCGAGCCAAGGCGTCAGACTGGTGATCTGCTTGGCCAGCCACCGCTGCCATCGTCGATGAGACGGTCTTCTCAGCCACGCTGCGGCACTCACACCTACGAGAGTGCCAGCAGCGACATCGCTTGGCCAGTGCACTCCCGAGTAGATTCGCGAGGCAAGTACTCCGAGGGTAAGCGGACGAAACAACAGCGCCAAGCCAGATGGGTGGGCACCCAGCCCCACGACAAAACCGACAGATCCCGCAGAATGGGTGGAGGGGAATGAGTGCGATGGATGGTGGTCGATCAGACCGGTAATCGCTGCACTTGCGACAGCAAACGGGCGCGTACGCGGAGCTGTCTGTGCGATGATACGGGCGCCGATGACGCCTGCAGCGCCAGCGAGGACCGAACGGACGATCATCGTCCGCGTCTCCAGATCCTCGGGTGTAAGCGCATACCAGGCGGCGACGTACCCAAGGGCGTAGACCTCCGGAGCATTTCCCGCCAGGTAGGTCGCCAAACGATCGAATCGCGGCCATCTACCATGGGTTTGCGCCAGTTCGTCGATCAGGCGTTGGTCCCAGCTCGTGAAGGGCCGGTAGAGGTAATGCCTCTGGATAGAGGGTTCAGTCACTCTATCACGATAATCAGCAACGGAATGCGGTGTCGCTGGTCGAGGAGAATTTTCGAGCTCGCTGAGGTCAAGCCAGGTCGTCCGATCGACCAACTACGGTGCGCAAGGTTGGTGAAAGGATTCGTACTCGTCGTAGCTCCACAAGAGAGCCTAGATGAGAAGTTGCGGTCGATGGGCCAGCCAAAGGAGGAGGCGTCGCATCGCCGGCTCATGCTCTCAGAACCGGCATAGGCAATAATCGTCCTCCGAAGGAGCCAGCTGGGCTGGCTACTTGATGGTTGCTGGGGGTAAGGGCTTTCCTGTGACATCGACCGATCCAGGTAGGGGAGCCGCTCCCCGACATGGCCGACTCGCCTCAGAAGTTCATCGTATCATGGCGGCGGACCACCTGCGTGGTGATCGGGGCGGACGAGACAGCCGTACGCGAGGGGACCTCACTGTTCGACTAACGGTGTGTCCACTTTGGAGGGCGCTTCTCAAGAAAGGAGGCCATCCCCTCCTGTGCGTCGTGGGTCTGAGAGGCACCTGCCATGGCTGCGATGGCGACCGAGTAGGCATCGACAACGGGGAGATCGAGTTGCCGGTACAGCGTGCTCTTTCCGAGGGCCTTCGAGTAACGCGATCCTCGGCTCGCACGATCGAGCAGGTCAAAGGTGGCCTGCTCCAGCTCGTCTGGTTCAACCACTCGGTTGATCAAGCCCCACGACAGGGCAGTCTCTGCATCGATGGTATCGCCCGTCAATGCCATTTCAGCAGCGCGTTTACGGCCTATCGCGTGACCGATCGCCACCATCGGAGTGTGGCAGAACCATCCACCTTTGCCACCAGGAGCGGCAAAGCCGGCATTCGATGAGGCGACTGCAAGATCGCAGGTAGCCACAAGTTGGGCGCCCGCCGCCGTGGCCAGTCCGTGTACACGAGCTACCACCGGTTGGGGCATGCTGATGATCGTGAGCATGAGCTGAGTGCACGTCTCCAGCAGTTGCTGCATGTAGGCATAGTCCTGACCTGCCATCTCGGAGAAGTCGTGGCCCGCCGAGAAGACTGGTCCATTGCCCGCGAGCACAACACCGCGAGTGTCGGCTTCGCGGGCCTCCTCGAAGGCATCCATCAGCTCCTGCATGTGAGAGAGCGAGAGCGCATTACGCTTCGATGGTCGATTCATGGTGATGACGGTAAAATCACCCACAGGCTCGACGGTGACATGATGACGTGGTTCACTGGTCATTGGTACCCCCTTTTGACCGCATTCTACACGTTCAATAGGTTGCGAGCAAGGTCGCAGAGGCGATACACTCCTGATCAGGGAGGCTGGGTGAGAGAGGCTGGGTGAGAGAGCCGTGGAACGGACCGAGTGAGAGGGTCATGGTTTGATAGGCATGACTGGAGACAACTGTGACGACTCGACAACGTCTTGACCTTGTTCTGCAGCGTCGGGGGATGGCGCGGTCGCGGGCTCAAGCCGATCTCCTCATCGGAGATGGGCTGATTCTTGTCAATGGCTCCCTCGCCACCAAAGGATCGAGGCTCGTCGCACCCATGGACGCCATCGAGGTGCTCGGGTCATCGGCCTGGCACCCTCGTGGTTACGATAAGCTCCACGGAGCCCTCCAGGACCTTGGTGTCAGCGTGGTGGACAAGACCTGTCTTGATGTTGGGGCGTCAACGGGGGGGTTTGTCAAGGCGTTGCTCGACGGTGGTGCGGCATCGGTGGTAGCCGTTGACGTGGGCACCGCTCAGCTTGATGCGACGCTCCGTGCGGACGCAAGGGTCAGCGTCTACGAGCAGACCGATATCCGTACTTTTTCGTGGCCTTCCGCGACTCCTCCAGACCTCGTGAGCGTCGACGTTTCTTTTGTGTCAATCCAGAAGATCGCTGATGCCCTGCGGTCGCTCTCAGGTCCAACCACGGAGTTGCTGCTCCTTATTAAACCGCAGTTTGAGGTTGATCGCCAGATCGCCTCAAGGTTCAAAGGGGTGATCAAAGATCTAGGCATCCACGAAGAGGTATTGACTAGGACGCTCCTGGGTCTGAGCGAACGAGGCCTGTTCTGCACCCAGCTGGTACCATCGAGGCGAAAGGGCTCAAAGGGAAACCAGGAATATTTCGCCTATGCAGCAGCTCAAGGCCCGCAACCGAGTCCAACAGCTAAGGACCTTATCACTGCTGTGCTGACGAGGAACTAGGCTCTCTTGGCAATGATGACCTTGGGATTTGTGCTACACCCAGCCCATGTCGAGAGTAGCAGCCTCTATCTCGAGGCCAGGAGCTATCTGCAGGCGCATGGTTGCGAGAGTGTGCAACTCTTGGCGACCGATCCGGTGACCCTCGCGTCCGACGAGAAGGAGTTGCGACAACTGCCTGCCTATGAGCCAAGCGTTGATGCGGTCGTCAGTATCGGGGGGGATGGCACGATGTTGCGGGCAATGGCCTATGCGCACCGGCAGAGGGTTCCCGCGCTGGGCATCAACCTTGGCCAGCTGGGGTACCTCACCGAGGTCGAACCGAGTGACATGATAGACGCATTGGCGTCGATCGTGGCGGGGGAGTTCACCGTTGAGGAGCGACTCGCGCTCTGTGCGCGGTTCCGTGTTGCTGGTGAGGAGCGCCAGGTTATCTCCTTCAATGAAGTAGTCGTCGAGCGAGAGGTCTCTGGCCATGTCATCCGTGGTGACGTTAGCCTTGGAGGTAAAAAGTTCTTACGCTACGAAGCAGATGGCCTCATTATCGCAACGCCAACTGGATCGACCGCCTACAACCTCTCGGCTCGAGGCCCAATTGTTGCTCCAAGCTTGCGTGCCTTCATCCTCACGCCACTCTCGCCTCACATGCTCTTTGATCGGTCGCTCGTACTCGATGTCGATCAGACCATCGATTTCCATCTCGGACAGGGGCCGAATGCATCGGTGATGGTCGATGGCCAAGTTGTCCACTCGCTCTCGCCTCCTGAGACCGTGTCCATCGTTGCTCATCCCGCTCCGGTACAGCTGATCCGTGTTGTGGATGTGCCCTTCTACGACATTGTCAAGCGTAAGTTTCGACTTAACCACACCGAAACCGCCACCCCGGAGCCTCGTAATGCTTGATTCTCTTATCGTCGAAAATTTAGGGGTGATCGAGTACGCTGAACTTGAGTTCGATGCTGGACTAGTGGTTATCACCGGTGAGACAGGAGCTGGGAAAACCCTTCTTACGACCGCACTCGGTCTCTTGTTGGGGGCACGGGGCTCGCCTGAGTTGATCGGCCCCTATGGTGAGAGCGCCCGCGTTGCGGCGCAGCTGACCGAGCGCGACGACCACGTACTCCTGCGGCGCGAGCTGACGATGACTGGGAGAAATCGAGTCCGGATCGACCGAGAGGCGGTAACGCTAGGGGAATTGAGCGAGCGAACTGGTCACGAAGTTGAGATCTTCGGTCAACACCTGGCGGCTACCCTGACCCAACCGCTGGCGCAGCTTCACATTATCGATCGCTTTGGCAACATCGACGATAGCGAACTCCGGGAGCTCCGAGCCAAGTCAACGCGACTTGAAGCGGAACTTGCGGAGCTACGCGTGCGTAGCGCCGATCGTCTGCGTCGGCTCGAATTTCTCGACTATGAACTGGGTATACTTCGAGATGCCAAGCTTGAGGATCCCGCCGAGGATAGCAAGGTTGAACGTGAGATCGCTCGACTCGCCTCGACGCGTGATCGACAGCAGTTACTCTCATCTCTGCACGACCTCCTCGTAGGGGACGGAGGCTTGACCGAGCAGCTCGGAACCCTCACCAATAAGGTTAAAGAGGTGATACCTACCATCGGAGGCCGTCTCGATGCTCTTCTCGATGAAGTCGATGACCTTGCCCGTGAAGCCCGTGATACTCTTGAGGGTGAGGTAGAGGATCCAGTGGGTCTTGCGGAGTTGGAGGAGCGACTTGGAGTACTCGTCGCAATGAAGCGCCGCTTTGGTGGTACCTTGGAAGACGTTTTGCATCATGCCTCTGAGCTCGCGATCGAGTACTCCCTGCTGAACGATTCGGCGCACTCTGAGGCAGCGATCGTTGCGCAACTGGCATCTCTTGCTCCCCGGATCGAGGAGGCACTGACCCATCTTCGGCTCCTGCGCCACCAAGCTGCAGCTGAGCTGATGCGCCAGGTCAAGATGTTGTTAGCCGAGGTTGCCTTGGCGAGCGCACGATTCGAGATCCGTTTCGAGGACTCCGACGGTATTCTCCCAACCTTTCTTTTCACCGCAAACCCCGGAGTCCCACCGATGTCTCTCAGCAAAGTCGCCTCAGGCGGCGAGCTCTCAAGGCTCATGCTCGCCATCGCACGGATAGCTGGCGCGTCGACACCAACTCTCGTCTTCGATGAGATCGATGCCGGCATTGGAGGTGCCACGGGTCTTCGCATCGCCGAGGTTCTTCGCTCCATGGCTTCGGATCACCAAGTGCTGGTCGTGACCCATCTTGCTCAGATCGCGGCGGCAGCGAATCAGCACATCGTGGTCACCAAGGTGACCACCTCGGATCGCGTGAGCACCTCGCTCGAAGAGGTGAGTGGTCCCCAGAGGGTACAAGAGATCGCTCGCATGCTTTCTGGTCATGCTGACTCGCCCCAAGCGCTTGAGCACGCCAGGGACCTGATCGCACGATTTGTAGGCGGATCTAACGTATACTGAACCAGAAGGGAGCGGGGTTGACAAAGCATATTTTCGTCACTGGTGGTGTCGCAAGTTCGCTAGGTAAGGGTATTACCGCATCGTCGATTGGACGTCTCTTAAAGGCCCGCGGCCTGCGCGTGACGATGCAGAAGCTCGATCCCTATATCAACGTAGATCCTGGCACTATGAACCCTTTCGAGCATGGTGAGGTCTTCGTGACCGCCGATGGTGCAGAGACGGATCTAGACCTTGGACACTACGAGCGCTTCGTCGATGTACAACTTCGTCGAGGTTCGTCGGTGACGACGGGTGCCATCTATAAGACGGTGATAGAACGGGAGCGCCACGGTGACTATCTGGGTAAGACTGTCCAGGTGATCCCTCATATCACTGATGAGATCAAAACAAGAATTGGAGCGCTCGCTACCGACGATATCGATGTGGTGATTACCGAGATCGGTGGCACCGTTGGTGACATCGAGATTCTTCCCTTCCTTGAAGCGATTCGTCAGTTGCGCAATGAGATCGGGCGCGACCATGCGTGTTTTGTGCACCTCACGCTTGTCCCGCACATTGGCCCCTCCCAGGAGGAGAAGACGAAACCGACACAACACTCGGTGGCAGAACTCCGCTCTCGTGGGATTCAGCCGGATATCATCGTCTGCCGTTCAGATCGCCCCATGTCAGCGGCTGTCCGCCAGAAGATCTCTATGTTCTGCGATGTCCCCGTGCGGGGGGTTGTGACGGCGATCGATACCGATAACCTGCTGGCGGTTCCCCTGGTCCTCCACGATCAGGAGCTCGACGACTATATCGTCGAGCTCCTTCATTTGGATGGCTTGGCGGAACCGGAGCTTGGGGAGTGGAGCGATCTTGCTCGCCGGTCATCCTCACCGCTTCGCGATGTTCGCATTGGGATCATCGGAAAGTATGTCGACCACGCAGACGCTTATCTCTCAGTGGTCGAAGCCCTCAGGCATGGGGGGCTTCGACATGATGCCAAGGTGTTCGTGGAATGGATCTCTGCCGAAGAGGTGACCCCGATGATGGCGGATTCATTCTTTGACGGTGTCGATGGAGTCGTGATCCCGGGGGGTTTTGGTCCGCGAGGAATCGAAGGTAAGATCAGCGCTGCGATGGTCACTCGTGAGCGAGGGATTCCTTGCCTTGGGATCTGCCTTGGTCTCCAGGTGATGGTGGTGGAGATCGCGCGGCACCTAGGTGATATGCCCGATGCCCACTCGACGGAGTTCGACAGGGGGACTACCTATCCAGTGATCGATCTTATGGATGACCAACGAGATCTCACCGACCTCGGGGGCACGATGCGACTAGGAACCTACCCCGCTCGTCTTGAGCCTGGATCGTTAGTGCACGGACTCTACAATGCTGAAGTGGTCTACGAGCGGCATCGCCATCGATTTGAGGTTAACCAGCGCTTCCATGGTCGGCTGCAGAGTGCAGGACTCAATCTATCAGGCTTCTCTCCTGACGGGCGCCTGGTAGAATTTATCGAACTACCAGGGCATCCGTTTTGGGTTGGGACGCAGGCGCATCCTGAATTTCAGTCACGCCCCAATCGAGCACATCCGCTCTTCGTTGGCCTGATAGGCGCAGCGCTCGAGTTTGCTAAGGAGCATTGAGATGGCCTTCGCTAAGACCGACGAGAGGGCTTTGGCGACGAACGGCTTTCTCACAATGGTCGAAAAATCGTTTCGCAACGGTGATGATGTCTATCGACGCACCATCGTACAGCACCCTGGTGCTGTAGTGATTGTTCCTATCATGGATAGATCGCGGGTGGTGGTCGTTCGTCAATTCCGACCGGCTGTTGAGACCTATATTGTTGAGCTACCTGCGGGTAAGCGCGATGTCCCAGACGAGGATCTTCTTGTCACAGCACAAAGAGAGCTCCAGGAGGAATGCGGACTGCAGGCACAGCACCTATCATTGGTTGGCTCCTTTCTCAACTCACCCGGTTTTACGGATGAGTTGACTCATGTGGTGCTCGCGTTGGGCCTATCGGAGGCACCGCAGGCGCCACAATCGGCAGAAGAGGCGGATATGGAGGTACGGACGATCTCCATTGGAGCGATCGATGACTTCTCAGCCCTTGTGGGACTCAACGATGGCAAGTCGATCATTGGTATCGCGTTGGCCAAACTCTACCTGATGCATCATGTGGAGGAGCTGGCGGCCTATGTTGACTCACCTGAGGTTCGTGGACGACTTAGCTGAGCTGCCAGGCGCGTCACTCGTCGACGAGTTTCTGGTTTTTCTTGCCGTGGTGCAGGAGCGTAGCGAACTCACTATTTTGGCTTATCGTGCTGACCTGCGTCGGCTCCTCGGCAACCTGGCCGCGACGAATACCGACGTCCTCGCCGCGCGCCATCTCGACATCGAGAACTTCTTGACTGCGTACCGGCTGGCTACGTCCGCTCGCAGTGCTGCGCGGGCCGCGTCTGCCATTCGTGGTTTCTATGGCTACCTCATCAGTACCGACTATCTCTTGCAGGATCCGACAGAAGGGATTCGGCTGCATACGATGATACCGTCGCTACCAAAGGCACTCTCGATTCCCGAGACGGAGATGCTGCTCGATAGCGTCAAGTCGGAGGACTCACTGGGATCAAGGGATAGAGCAATGCTTGAAGTGCTCTATGCATCAGGCATGCGTATCTCGGAGCTTATCACACTTGACCTAGAGGATCTCCGTGAGGACTCATTTTGGCTTACTGTCTCCGGGAAGGGTTCGAAGGAGAGACTGGTCCCGGTACCGCCGATTGCGGCAGACCACCTGACCCGCTACCTTGCCCAGGGTCGACGAGAACTCATTGGGGTTCGGCACGATGAAAGGGCAGTGTTTGTCAATCGTCGCGGGGTTCGCCTTACCCGTCAAGGCGCTTGGTATGCACTTAAGCACCGTGCTCGGGCCGTAGGCCTTGGCGATAAGTTCTCGCCCCATACGCTGCGGCATACTTGCGCGACTCACCTGGTAGAGGCTGGTGCCGATCTGCGGGTGGTTCAAGAGCTTCTTGGCCATTCCTCCATTGCGACGACCGAGATTTACACCAAGGTTTCTGTCGCGCACCTAACGAAGGTCTATAAAACCTTTCACCCCCGCGCTGGAAAGTAGTCGAATCACCTCCCGGGCAATCCACGCCTACGAAGAGCTGATGCAAACTCAGTTGGAATGAGCACTGTCTTGGTTAGTCAGCTCGCTTTCGGGTCCATCCAGGGAGTTATCCCCAGGATCTTGGTGCACCGGGGTGGCCACCTTCTCCCGCTTCTTGACCTGTTCGCGTTCGATCTGCTTCAGCACGGTTAATGCCTCTTGGTGCATTGGAGAGTCGACTGGAGTGCGCGAGAGTGTCTGTTGCGCCCAGTAGTACTCTTTGGGCATTCCCTCGCCGCGTGTTGACAAGGGGAAGGCATCACTGCTGGCATTCATCCTTCGATGCGCCCTATCCTCAGAGGCGATCCAGCTTCCGATCACGATCGCGAGACCAATCGTTGTCATGGCCTCGCCAGCACCCCAAAGGACCTGTCCCCCTGCATGCCAATCGCCCAGCGAGTAGATAGTCGGAGCGAGTGAAACTCTGTTCGAGCTGATCGTGATTCCGAGAAACGTCTCAAAGGGTATTCCGATGGCGAGCGAAAAAATTCTGCCACCGAAGCCAAGACGCCAGTGCAGGATTGTATCCTTGCCAATAATCGGCCACCAGAAGAGGACGCCTCCTGCGAAAAACATGACGTTCAAGATATCCATCAGCCACATGTGTGCCATCGCGAAGCCAACAGCGGTCGAGGTGAAGAACCACCACATAACACCGTAATAGAGTATGAACACCACGAGCGGGAAGGTGATGAAGTGTAGGAAGTGCGAGTGCAGGAAGCCATCGATGAGTCGGCGAGCACGTTTCCGTGAGGTCTGTAGGGCCAACGTCACTGGCGCTGCGAGTGAAAGTAGGCCAGGTGCCACGATCATGAGTAGAAGGTGTTGAGCGATGTGGGCGGTGAAGTAGTGCATCACGTACACCGACACCGGTCCACCGAGCGCATACTCGATTGCGAAAGCACCGCCGACAAAGGCGAAGACGCGAGCGTTCGACCACTCCCTGCCCTTTGACCGCACTTTGAGTACACCATCGAGGTACCAAGATGTGAGGGCAATGAGCACGAATAGCACCGCGATCGAGAATGGGCTGAGCGACCACGCGGTCAGCAACCCTAGATAGTGAAAAGTATCCACCGAACCTCCTCGCTCTCATGCTAGAGCATTCACTCCCTGTACTCCAACACGACTCACAGTAGTCCAGTCCGCAATGCTCAGACTCGGTCAGTTAGCCAGTGTTGTTCCTTGTTGGCGAACTGAGAGCCATGCTCCATCCGATGACCACTGTTGGTTTGGCGTCCCCTCTATACTGTGGCTGTGGGACTTGATGGGAGCTACGTGATCGCCTTCGGCGGAGGAGTGATCTCGTTCCTCTCTCCGTGTGTTCTGCCTCTGGTTCCTGCCTATCTATCGGTGGTTTCAGGGCTCGATGCAGACGAGATCGCCTCGGGCAGCGTCCTGCAGCTTCGGAAAGTTACCTCCTCCACCCTGCTGTTTGCGGCCGGTTTCACCGTAGTTTTTACTGCACTTGGACTCACAGCGTCGGCGTTGGGCCAACAACTCGCCCGTGACCATGTCGCAATCGAGCGCATTGGGGGAGGCGTTCTCATACTTATGGCACTGTTTCTACTGGTGACTCAATTTCTTTCGGCACCACAGCTGGCCGTCGAACGGCGTTTTCATCCACATCTGCAACGGTACGGGAAATTTGCTGCGCCGGTCGCAGGCATGGCCTTCGCTTTTGGCTGGACACCGTGTATTGGTCCCATCCTTGGTTCTGTGTTGGCGATCGCTGCCACCCAATCGCTGCTCGTCAAGGGCGCGTTCCTGCTTCTCGCGTATTCAGCAGGTCTGGCTGTCCCCTTCCTTGTGACTGGGCTTGTCTTCTCTCGAGCCATTGGGGCGCTCAGGTTCCTGAAACAGCACACGCGAATCCTTACCATTGGCTCCGCATTAGTGCTACTCGTATTTGGTGTTGTGATGGCGCTGAATGAGTTCTCATGGATCACGAGCCACCTCCAGTCCCTGGCGTCAGCGGTAGGACTCTCGGCACTCAACCATCTTGGTTAACGCTCCACAGAGGACTGGCCGTGTGATCGATGATGGGGTATCACCTGGAGTCAGGGTTTCTGCCTCTCGCTGCCTACTCAGCCAACGTCCTTGCTATGTTTCAACCATACGACACTGCTCATCGCCGCTAGAATAACAGTCATGGTAGAGGTCGAGGTTGCAGGCGTCAAGGTGGATCTTCGCTCAAACTCGCCAGTGCTCTTGCTCCAGGAGCTGACCGTGCCATACCGGGTAGTCCCGATCTTCATTGGAGTTCCAGAGGCGAACGCGATTGACCTGGCCATCGCTCATGTTGATCCGCCTCGACCACTGACCCATGATCTGGCGTGTATCTTCCTCGACACCCTCGATGCCAGAATCTCTCAGGTTGTGGTGACGGAGGTTCGCAACGGGACCTACATCGCGGAGATCACGGTCGTCGCGAATGGGATTGAGCATCGCATCAGTGCCCGTCCGTCGGACTCGGTCGCTCTTGCAATTCGCACCGGCGCAGCGATCTACGTCGATGATGCGGTCATGAACTCCGAGGGGACCGTGTTTGATGATACCCAGCAGGGTGACTCGGGCACCGAGGGGGCACAGGAGGAGATTGTGGGGGAGTTTCGCGACTTTCTCAAATCGATACGTCCGGAGGATTTCTCCGAAGAGTAGCACGGCATGTCTGTTGGTTGCCCTCTCCGCGTCGTGCGGTGCTTTAGGGCGCTAGTCCGAAGTTCCCCCCACGACCCCGACCAATGCTACCGTCTACCTGGGTGTTTGTGATTTTAGTCCTGCCTACACATAGCCAAGGTTGCTAGATACCCCAAGAAGTTCAAAGGCACGGCTCTGAATGGGGGTAGGTGTCGTAATCATGACAAAGGAGTCAAGATCGGTGTCT
>JAKAQL010000106.1 GCA_021822605.1 Actinomycetes bacterium | reverse complement strand
GAGTGGATCGCCTTTGTGGCGGAGCGACTTCGCCTCGCATCGATAACTTCACGCCGCGTCGACCAACGATAACGCGTCTATTCTCTTGTTTTATTCATGTTTGAGTAATGCCTTGGTAATGCTGTAGTTATGAAGCCATAACACGGCAAATAAATATCTTCCCTCTCGATCTCGGAAGCCCAGGCGATCGACACGCTATGGATCACACAAGAGGCAACCGATCAACCAATCGTCCAGGCCATCTCTTCGACACGTGTCAGTCCAGTTCAGACCGTTCGGCACTTGTCTTCGATCATCCAGAGACGAGAGCAGGCCTCGTCCGCCCACGCAGCACTTCCAGGCGTCTGGCATCCCCAAGATCCCAGGGGTGCAATCGAATTCATGAGTCAACAGACTTTAGTACCTTGAAGAATAGGACTAAAGTCCTCTTTGTGGGGTAACCCGCGCTTATGTGCCAAGAAAGGGGGGATTGCAATGCCAGATGGGCTTCACCACAGGGTTGTAATCATTGGAGGAGGGACCGCAGGCATTACCGTAGCCGCTCGACTACGAAACGCCGGCGAGCCAGATGTAGCGATCATCGAACCGTCGGAGGACCACTACTATCAACCGCTTTGGACAATCGTTGGAGCAGGTCTAGCCAAACCAGCAGAGACGTTGCACAGCGAGGCGTCCGTCATGCCAAGAGGTGTCAAGTGGATTCGCGACGCCGCCACTCAAATCGATCCCGACACCCAGACCGTCACCACAGCGGCAGGAGTGCTTGTTAACTACGACTATCTCATTGTCTGTCCCGGCATCCAACTCGATTACCACAAGATCCCTGGGTTGGTTGAAACACTCGGCAAGAATGGAGTTTCAAGCAACTATCGTATCGATCTCGCACCGAAAACCTATGAATTCTTTAAGGACATGACCTCAGGCACCGCGGTCTTCACGATGCCATCTGGTCCCATCAAGTGCGCCGGTGCGCCCCAGAAAATCGCCTACCTCGCCGCCGACCACTGGAAGAGACGAGGGGTTCTCAACAATATCCACATGATCCTCGTGCTACCAACGCCTGGCATGTTCGGGGTGCCAGAGTTCTCTCAGGTCCTTGATGAAGTGGTCAAGCGTTACAACATCGACGTTCGCTTCCAAAGCGAGATGGTCGAGATCGACGGTGCGAAGCGAGAGGTCGTCATCAGAGATAATCAAAATGACTCGACATCAACCATCAAGTACGACTTCTTGCATGCTGTTCCTCCACAGAGCGCCCCTGATTGGATCAAGCAGTCGGCTATCAGCGACAAAACTGCGACCGGCTATGTGGACGTTGGCAAGCATTCGCACCAACATCCGACCTACCATAACATCTTCGCACTTGGCGATGCTGGAAACACACCTAACTCGAAGACAGGAGCCGCAATTCGTAAACAGGCACCGGTCGTCGTGGCGAACCTCCTCGCCGAGATGCGTGGGCAGACAGTTGCGGCTGAGTACGATGGCTACGCATCGTGCCCTCTGGTGACCTCGCATAACCGAATGTTACTGGCGGAGTTCGACTACACCATGAAGCCACACCCGACAATCCCGGTGATCAACACCAAAAAGGAGCGCTATGACATGTGGCTCCTCAAACGGCATGGCTTACCATTTATGTACTGGAACCTGATGTTGAAAGGCCGAGCGTAAGCGACCGCGACTTTGCTCGGGCAATCTCTTTCCCAATCAACCCGAGCAAACTCGCCTATGCCACCACGAGAACCCACTAGTGCTGCCAACACAGGCGAGCGTCCCAACGTGTGCTGATCCTGAACCCAGAAGAACGCGCTGTACGCAGTACGCCCAACCCCAATGCGACTGGGTTTTCAGTCAGAACCATTGGGCGCCGATCAGCCCTGCGGCCCTAGGGGATCAGTCATGGAGATTAGTTGGCACCTTTTACCCTCGTGGCTCCCAGGCAAGCGAGTCGAGGATCGCCCGTACGTCATCAACCGTCGTTAGCGGGTTCACGAAGCAGAACCGAAGCACCTTCTCACCGCGATGTTCAGTGGGTAGCACGAACCCGACTCCATCGTGGAGGGCCTGAGCCGACCAGCGATCGTAAAGATGGGAATCCCACCCAAGCCGTCGGAAAAGAACCACCGACAACTCTGGTTCCATCACCATCTCAAGGTAGTCGCGTTGTTGGATCTCGGTCACCGTGGAGCGCGAGAGGTCGATCGAGGCCTGAATGCCCTCTTGATAACGGCGAGTGCCATTAGTTGCCAGTGAGAACCAGAAAGGCAGCCCACGCACGCGACGACTAAGGTGGTAGCCATAGCTCGATGGATTCCACTCCTCGGCCTTGTTGATGTCGTCAAGATACGCTGCCTCCTGGGTGAGCGCATGCTTGGCATACTTAGGCTCGCGATAGAGAATTGCCGCCGCATCAAAGGGGGCGAACAGCCACTTGTGGGGGTCGATCACTAGCGAGTCGGCATTCTCAATGCCCTCGAACCGCCAACGCTCCTTCGAGGCGAGGGCAGCCCCTCCATAGGCACCATCGACATGAAGCCACAGATCATGCTGCTGGGTAAAGGTGCTCACCGATCGGAGATCATCCACGAGCCCTGCATTTGTCGTCCCGGCGGTCGCAACCACAGCAACGATCGACCCGCGCACCTCCTCGGGCAGCTCCGACCACACCTCCGCCAGGTTCTCCCCTGTCAACTTCTGATCGTCGCCAGTCGGGACGTAGATCACCTCAAGATCCATCAAACTTGCCGCTGAGGCGATCGACGAATGTGCCTCATGTGATGACAAGACCCTCCAGCGATCCGGACGCTCAAAATCACGCCGCTCTTTGAGACGCTGCCGGGCCGCATGTAGGCCGGAGAGATTGGCCAGTGACCCACCTGAAACGAAGGTCCCGCCAGCAGAGGCCGGTAAGCCTGCGAGGTCTGCCAACCACCGCAGAGCCTCATTCTCACAGTGGACCGCACCCGCCGCCTCAAGCCAAGAAGTACCCGAGATACAGGAGGCAGAGACGACCATGTCGAACAGAACGGATGCCTTGGTAGGAGCAACAGGGACGAATGCAAGGAATCGGGGGTGGTCACTCGACAGGGTGGCAGGCGCATACCCCTCGATGAAGCGACGCAGCGCCTCCTCTCCACCAATCCCATCCTCCGTCACATTTGAACCATACATCGCGGCAAGTTCCGTCTCACTTTTAGGACCATCGAGCGGTGGTGGCTGCAGCGCTACGCGCCCCAGCGCATACTGGACGATAGCCTTCTCAAGCTGGAGCGTCTCCTCATCAAGACGGTGCACAGGGCCTCCTCTGCAAACAATCGGTCAGAAGATGAGTTTATACCAAACCTGAATGGGCTCCTAGTTGTGACTCATTGCTATTACAATCGAGTACGCAAGCCAGGTGGACTGACCAAGGAGCTCCGATGCCCGCCCCAATCCCCACAAGCTCTGGTGCACTCGACGAAGTGCTGTTCACGCTCGGGCAGTCGCTCCGTCGTCTCCGCATCTCCATCGGCGACGAATCTGACTTCGCGTATGCAATCGGTTCCGGGTTTTGGCAGCTCGTGCTGCTCGGCGAACGCGGAGAGGAGCGGGTCTCTGAGATCGCATTCGCTCTCAATTTGGATATCTCTACCGTCTCCCGGCAACTCAAACTCCTTGAGTCGCGTGGGCTCATCGAGCGGACTCCGGACAAATCGGATGGTCGTGTCTCCAAAGTGCGACTGACCGAGCTAGGCACGAACGTGCTCCATCAGCTCGTACAGGCTCGGCTTGCCGTGATAAACGACGCACTTAGTTCATGGAAGAAGACCGACGTCGATGCACTCATCACCCTGCTCGATCGGTTTTCCCGTGATCTCGGAAGTTCATTGACTGATCCCGATATCTGCTCGGTCCCCTCTCAAGGCGAGAACGCTGGATCCTGATCCACCTGGACATCCGTCAGTCGGCGGCACACTCGCTTTCGTCTTTGGTGGAGGTGGGGCAAGAGGCGCGTGCCAGGTAGGCATGCTTCATGGTCTCCTTTCGCTAGGACTCACTCCCGATCTTGTTCTCGGCGTGTCAGTCGGTGCACTCAACGGCGCTGTCTTGGCTGAGGAGCCAAACCCCAGTGGCTTGGCGAGGTTGACAACACTATGGTCAGGGGCTCCCCTGCAGTCACTCTTCCCGCGGCGTCGCACCCTTCGCTTTCTCTCGAACCGAGAGTCCGTCCACCCTGGGGACCCGCTACGAGAGTTGATCCGCAATAATCTGTCGATGAGGGACGTAGCAGATGGGAACCTGCCCCTGCACCTACTACTCACTGATGCAGATTCGGGCGACGAAGCCTGGTTTCATCATGGTCCAGTCGTGGAACTCCTCTATGGTTCGGCGGCTATTCCAGGGGTTCTGCCTCCCTTGCGGCTCGATGGTCATCGCTATATCGACGGAGGCATGGTCAATCCAAACCCTGTCAAACACGCTGTCGAGCTGGGCGCAACAAGAATTATCCTCCTCCTGTGCGGATCGTTGACCCCTACCTTCCACAGCAAAGGTCGCCCGCTCTCCACCCTACTGATGGGCTATTCCCTGACACAGCTGGCCCTCACGAAACGAGAGTTGGCCGATCTTCCTACTTGGGTACGCATCGTCGTAATAGAGTGCGATGCCGCCGAGTCGATCGATGCGCTCGACTTTGGGCAAAGCTCTGCCCTTCTCGCCGCCGGTGAACGGAGCGTGGCACGCGCGAGCGATCAACTCCGAGGACTGCTCGAATCCGCTACCGAGACAGGGCCCTAAAGAAGCTGACTACCTATCGGTTGACGGTCGACATGTCCGGATATCGGTCACCAGCCGTCACACCGATAGGAAAGGCCTGATCGACTTCCAGGAGTTCCTCCTCGGCCAGCGTGATATCGGAGCTGGCTGCATTTTCAGCCAAGCGATCCAGGCTTCTTGTTCCAGGAATCGCCACGACATCGTGACCCTGAGCGAAGAGCCATGCAAGCGCAATCTGCGCTGGTGTGCAGCTTTTACGCAGAGCGATATCTCGGATGGTAGCCACAAGATTGAGGTTCCTTTCGAAATTTTCGCCCTGAAAGCGAGGGTGTCTTCTGCGTGTATCGCTCTCATCAAGATCATCAATCGACGCGATCGCTCCGGTCAGGAACCCTCGACCCAACGGAGAATAGGCTACGAAGCCAATCCCGAGCTCCCGGAGGGTTGGCAGTACCTCTGCCTCAGGATCCCTGGTCCACAGCGAGTACTCACTCTGCAGTGCACTGATTGGGTGCGTCGCATGAGCACGACGGATTGTAGCTGCTGAGGCCTCGGAGAGCCCGAGGTGGCGTACCTTGCCATCCGTCACAAGGTCTGCCATCGCCCCAACCGTCTCCTCGATTGGCACCTTGGGATCGACTCGATGTTGATAGTACAGATCGATGACATCAACGCCAAGCCGGCGTAGCGAAGCATCACACGCGCGGCGGACATAGTCAGGATCTCCGTTGATCCCCTGAAACTCTCCATTCTCACCTCGAACGTTGCCGAATTTGGTCGCCAGGGTAACGTCATCGCGTCGACCGACCAAAGAT
>JAKAQL010000105.1 GCA_021822605.1 Actinomycetes bacterium | reverse complement strand
TCGCTGCTGGGCCCTCGGGTGCACCGACGCGGGGGATGGCGCACGCGTTGCCAACAGGTCGAAACTTCTATTCGGTTGATCCACGGTCATTGCCGACCCAGATCTCCTTTCTCACTGGCCAACGCTTAGCTGAAGCGATGGTCCTGCGGTTCTCGGACGAACACGGGGGCCGGTATCCGAGGAGCATCGGTGTCGTGCTCTGGGGTACAGCAGCCATGCGCACAGGAGGAGACGATATCTCGACTGTCCTGGCGTTGTTGGGCGTCCGACCGGAGTGGGATCCGATTTCGCACCGTGTCCGTGGACTGCATGCGGTGCCGATCGAGGAGCTCGGTCGACCGCGGGTGGATGTTACCTGTCGTATCTCTGGCTTCTTTCGAGATGCCTTTCCAGGGGCGATTGACCTACTCGATGAGGCGTTCGAGCTTGTGGCAAAGGAGACTTCTGAAGGAGCACTCAACCCCGTCGCTGAGGCTGGGGTTACCGAGAGGATTTTTGGACCTTCACCACGTTCGTATGGGTCTGGCATCCTGCCGCTGCTTGAGAGTCGATCCTGGCACGATGATGCCGACCTTTCCGAGGTCTACTTGACGTGGAGTGGATTTAGCTACTCCCGTAGTGGCCATGGAGTGCCAAACCGCCACCTACTTGAACGGCGACTTGAGACGCTTGAGGTGGCGTATAAGGCACAGGACAATCGAGAACACGATATTTTTGACTCCGATGACTACCTTCAGGATCACGGTGGTATGGTCGCGGCGGCCAGGGCGCTAGGAGCACGTGAGGTGCAAGGGTATTTTGGTGACTCTGCTGACCCGCAGCGACCAAGGGTACGGGGAATCGAGGAGGAGGCGGCAAGAGTCGTGCGCTCACGGGTGTTAAACCCGAAGTGGCTCGATGCGATGATGACCCATGGCTACAAAGGCGCCTTCGAGATGGCGGCCACGGTTGATTACCTCTTTGGTTATGACGCAACCGCTCACATCGCCAAGGATTGGATGTATGACTCCGTGCACGATAGCTATGTCAAGGATGCGAACCGACGGGCCTTTCTTACCAAGGTGAACCCAACGGCGTTGGTCTCGATCTGCGAGCGACTGCTTGAGGCGCATGAACGTGGTATGTGGGTGGCGTCACCTGAGCGAGTATCCGATCTGCGCAGAACGATTGTTGGTATCGAGGGCGATCTTGAGGCGGATGGACGATGAGTAATCTACTCTCCTTTGATGCGGTCGTCGGTCAGCCGAAGGCGAAGCTGGCATTGCGGTTGTTAGCCGTTGACCCGACGATCGGTGGCGTGTTGTTGGTAGGTCCACCGGGTTCAGCCAAGACAACACTCGCTCGAGCGTTGGCAAAGTTGCTTGGGCCGGCCGCGCCTTTTGTGGAGATCCCCCTTGGCGCCACGGAGGATCGAGTAAAAGGTAGTATCGACGTCGGCTCAGCCCTCGGCTCCGGTGAGGTTCGGGTGCAGGATGGTTTGCTAGCGATGGCACACGGGGGCGTACTCTACATCGATGAGATCAATCTGCTCGCTGACCATATTGTTGACCTCATCCTTGATGCGGCAGCAACGGGGGTGAACCGTGTTGAGCGCGATGCCGTCTCCGTCGTTCAACCAGCACGTTTTTCACTGATTGGAACGATGAACCCCGAAGAAGGCGAACTTCGCCCGCAACTTCTCGATCGTTTCGCCATGACCGTACAGGTGGACCCGTTGATGGATCCAATTGACCGCCAACTCGCAGTGCGCCGACGACTACAAACTGAACGTGGCGCGGAGATTGACCTCGATACCGACGTGGCTGCCGGATTATTGATCGAGCAAGCGCGCGCTCGCCTGATGGAGGTGGCGCTCGACGCACAACTCGAGGGCATCGCTCGTCGCTGTGCTGAACTTGGTATCGGCTCGCTCCGTGCTGACGTCGCCATTGCGAAGGCCGCGAGGGCCAACGCGGCGCTGGCTGGCAGGAGCTGCGTGGAGGAGGCGGACATCGAGGCTGTGATGGAGTTGATCGTTCAACATCGCCAGCGACAGGAACCCTCTTCGCGTCAGACGACACCTCGATCAGCACCTGATGAGCCACGAAGGCGTGAACAGGAGTCCAGGACAGAAGAGGCTGAGGCGAAGGATGGTACTACTGGCGCGACGCCTGGCGGTGGAGATGGTGGTTCCAGAGATAGTGCCGGTGATGGTTCTGGGGAGCAATCGCAAGCAAACTTCGGAGAACGGTTGGCTTCGTTAACGAGGAAGACGGGGAGCACCGAAGGGCAGGGCGCCGAGGTTGCTCGTCATCATGAAGTCACACAACCCGGTGCGTTTTCGTTGACCCGCACCATTGTGGCGCGACTTGGACGTGGCGGAACTGGTAATTTAGTGCACGAGGATCTTCGCTATCTTGAGGTCGAACGGGCCCTCAAACGCTGTGTCATCTTCGTGGTCGACGTCTCTGCCTCTGTCGCGGGACGAGAGGCGATCGCACTTGTGACGGAGGCGATAGAACAGTTGCTCGGAACCGCCTATCGAGAGCGAGCGCAGGTGGCAGTCGTCTCCTTTGGGGGTGAGACCGCACAGGTCAGCCTGCGACCGACGCGCTCGCTCGAAGTTGCGCGTGCAAGGTTGCTGGGTTTGGAACGTGCAGGCAGAACCCCGTTAGCGCGCGGTCTCGCCGCTGGTCGAGATCTTGCTCTTGACCTGAGGCGGCGAGGAACTGAGCCTCTGGTAGTCGTCCTCACGGACGCACGTCCCAACGATGTCGGCACCGATGATCCTTTCACTGCCGCCCTTGATGAGGCACATCGCTTAGCCAAAGGACAGCTTGATGCGGTTATCGTCGATCTTGAGTCAAATGGCTTTCGCTTGGGATTTGGAGAGCAGTTGGCACAGGCCGCTGGCGCGTTGTATGTGCAAGCGCAGGCTTCATAAGCTGGTGTCTTTCGCGCTGGGGACTGGGGTCCTTGAACCGAAGGCGCCTTGAGCGATCCGAGCCGATGTCTCTCCATGGGTAGGACCATGTGCGGGTGCAGACCAGGGCTGTCGAGTGTGTCTTCTGTTCACTGAGTGTGTCTTTTGTTCACCAAGCGATTGTGCGATGAGGAACAGGAAGATCATTGCGATGGAGGATGATGGGAGGTGAGGATTGATTACCTCGATGCTCCGAGACGGTACCTCCGAGGTACAGAACTGTCCATCCAGCGATGCCCGTCTGGAGTTGGTACTCTTTAGGCCGAACTTACGACTAACCGCCCGAGCAATAGTACCTTCTATCAGGTACTTTGTCGTGGATTAGTGTTTTCGTTCTGTCGACTTTCCTCCAATGGTGATAGGAATTGGCGATCCAATGAGTTCAAAGACTCTGCGTTGGAGAGGGGTTGGCACCGAGAGCTGTTCGATCTCAACCCCTTGGGTGAAGGCAACCGTGTTTCTGGTGAGGGTTCCAAGGTGGGCAAGCAGGGTTCCAAAGCTGTGGATCGTCTCGCCATCAGGCCCTCGTTTGGTACTGTCTTTGGCATGAGCAGACCCAGAACGAGAGGCGGGGGCGACGGGATCTTCACGCTCTGGAATCTCCTCATCACCGAAGAGCAGTGGAGCAAGGGCTTCTCTCATATGCCAGGTGACATAGAGGGAGAGCATGCTCAAAAACACATGGGCTCTCACCCGGTTCTCGCTCCAGTGATAGATCGGACGTAGATCGAGGTCGATGACTTTTAAGTTGCGGAAGTTTCGCTCCACGACACTCAAGCCCTTGTAGGCCTCGACGGCTTTGGCATCATCGAGGTCTTCTTTCGCCACTGAGGTGCGGATGACGTAGATCCCATCGAGGGCAGCCTCTGTCTCGATGGAGTCGGTATCGCGGGAGAAGGTGAAGGTGTCTTCTTGGAAGTCTACGGTGAAGTGCTTGGCCATCTTGTGTCGGTCAAGGACCCGTCCTACCGCGAGAGCAATCGGGGTCTTCGCCCGACGTTTACTCCCCTGGAGGCGTTCGAGATCTTTCTCGGTCGCTACTAAGAGCTCTTCTCGTTTATGGGCTCGATGTCGTGCAAGATCTGGGTTACGACAGGCGATGAGTCGCTCATCTGGATAGTCAGGATGGGTGATTGCAGCGAGGTTGGTCTCGTCAAAGAGTCCGAGCTGGAGAGTTCCCTCATGCATGAGGGTTTGAATCTGTGGAGCTCTTAGTGAGGTGATCCACTTGGTGCCTCGAAGTCCTCGCATCGCCTCGATACGCGCACGGGTGATCATCCCTCGATCTCCTACCATGATGATCTCTTTCAATCCAAAGCGATCCCTGGTCATAGTAACGGCACTCACGAATGCACTAGGGTCCCCGGTGTTACCGGAGAAGACCTCGATTGAGATCGGTCGACCATCGACATCGGTCATGAGACCATACTCGATCTGGGTCTTTCCTCGTTTGTGATCTCTGGAATAACCATAGCTAGCCAGTGGACAGTGGGTCCCCTCCATCCAGGATGAGGAGAGGTCATAGAGCACCCGTGTACCCTGGTGCAGGTGACGCCTGGCGAGTGTCGCTTCGATGGCTCCTTGGCGCTCATAGAGCCAGTCCATCGCGGCATAGATCTCATCGGTTGTAATACCCACAACCCCAAGGTCAACCCCCAAGGTGGTGTCACCAAACCACCGAGAGGTTGCAAGCTTGGAACCTGGACGAATGACCCGTGCGATGATGAGGGCATAGATCACATCACGTTCACGACAGGGGGGACCAAGCAAGGAGGCAAGCTTTAACTTCTCTGCCATCTTGGCAATGGCTGCTGCGTGACCATGGGGCAGACTCCGCTTGATCTCAAAGGTGTCCTCAGCCACCACATGGTGCTTACCAGCCAAGGACTCGCGGATCACCTGGATGGTCTCGTCCGGGAGATAGGAGAGATTGGCAAGGGTCTCGTTCTTTACCTTGCCATCCTCGCGGTAGGAGCGCCGTAAGAGATGGGTCTCGTACACCTTCTCGTTGTGCTGGCGACGTGTAGTGGCAACATGCATGGCACCGCTAAAGCGTTTCACCTGATCAGGCTATCACACCAAATCCACACTGTCAAGACACTCGTGTCTACATTTTCAGCCACGTCTTAGCTATCTGCCCAGTTCGTTGGGGATATTGGGGTCAGAAGTGGTCGTAAGTTCGGTTTAGACAACTCTGCTCCGTTGTCTTTCTGGGGCCGCCGTGAGGCCCAGTACTCGGGTTGATGTGAGCAAGGGGCGACCCGATGCAAGAATTGATGCTGTTGTCCTGTCGTGTGATCCCTTATGCGATGAAGTATTTAGCCATGGGGTGATGGGCGATGATGGCGGTGGTTGTCTGTTCGGGATCGAGTTGGAAGTTCTCGGACACCGTCACCCCGATCCGTGAGGCTTCTAAGAGCTGCACCAACTTCTCGTTGTCTTCGAGATTGGGGCACGCCGGGTAGCCCCAGGAGTAGCGCCCACCACGGTAGGCCTGTTTGAAGAGACCGGTTAGTGTTGGTCCGTCTTCGCTGCTGAATCCCCATTCGCGTCGCACCCGTGCATGCCACAACTCCGCGAGAGCTTCGGTCATTTCAACGCCGAGCCCATGGA
>JAKAQL010000004.1 GCA_021822605.1 Actinomycetes bacterium | reverse complement strand
CCATTCAGAGCCGTGCCTTTGAACTTCTTGGGG
Organism: Actinomycetes bacterium; assembly: GCA_021822605.1. GTDB lineage: Bacteria > Actinomycetota > Acidimicrobiia > Acidimicrobiales > Acidimicrobiaceae > Ferrimicrobium. Next base: position 86,137 of record JAKAQL010000004.1, on the reverse strand, counting down.
TATCTAGCAACCTTGGCTATGTGTAGGCAGGACTAAAATCACAAACACCCTGGTAGAGGGTAGTATTGGTCGGGGTCGTGGGGGGAACTTCGGGTTAATCGTCCTGCTTCATGTTGCGCACCTGCCGATCAATCGCACCCAGATCCTCCGCGACCCCGTCGCAGTGGTCAAGCCTTTTGGAGGCCACCGGTTCTCACCTGCGCAACAACCGATGGCCTCGCTCTCATCCAACCACAAGTGACCGATGAAGACCTGACCCTAGCTCAGAGGCTCCGCAAATCGACGGTACTCGTCAGGTGTTCGTCACAAAATGCATACCCGTAGCAGCCCTCGCCTCCCCTGGCCATCGCATGGTAACTGCCTTAGCCCGGGTATAGAATCGGACCCCTTCTTCACCATGCACGTGCGTATCTCCGAACAGCGAGAATTTCGATCCACCAAAGGAGTGATAGGCGACTGGCACCGGAATTGGCACGTTGACGCCAACCATCCCGGAGTCAATATGACGGATAAAGGTTCGCGCCGCACCACCATTGCCTGTGAAAATAGCAGCTCCGTTGGCATAGGGGTTCTCGTTCACCAAAGTGATCGCCTCGTCGAGGGTTGAAGCCCGCAAGACGAGTAGAACCGGCCCGAAAATCTCCTCTCGATAGGCATCCATATCCAAACGGACACCATCGATGAGGGTGGGGCCAAAGAAGAATCCGGCCTCCTTGACGAGCGGATGTTGTCGACCATCAACGAGGATCGTTGCCCCCTTTGCCTCCGCCTCACCAACGAGGCGAGCAACTCGGTCGCGATGAACGCCGGTGATAAGAGGTCCCATCTCCGACTTGGGGTCAAGATATGAACCGACGGTAAGCTGTTGCATCCGCTCCTTGATAGCGGATAGGTACTGCTCGCCATCATCCCCAACGAGTACCATCACCGAAATCGCCATACATCGCTCACCAGCACTGCCGTAGGCCGCCGACACGGCTGCTTCGGCTACCGTCTCAACATCCGCGTCGGGCAACACCACCATGTGATTTTTTGCTCCGCCGAGAGCCTGTACACGCTTACCGGCCTGCGCGGCGCGTTCATAGATCGAGCGAGCGATCGGTGTCGACCCAACAAAAGAGATGGCCTTGATATCCGGGTGCTCAAGGATACGACCAACGGTTCGCTGATCCCCGTTCACCACGTTGAAGAGCCCCGGTGGTCCCCCAGCCTCCATGAAGAGTTCAGCGAGACGTAACGATGTAGAGGGATCCTTCTCTGAAGGTTTCAGGACGAATCCATTGCCTGTAGCGAGCGCAACCGGAAACATCCACATCGGAACCATCGCCGGGAAATTGAATGGTGTGATCCCTGCGGCCACCCCGATGGGATAGCGCACCGACATCGCATCGACTCCACGCGAAACTGAGTCGTTGTACTGGCCCTTGAGGAGCTGTGGCAGCCCAGTTACGAACTCCACCACCTCCACACCTCGAGCAAACTCGCCACCGGCATCACCAAGAACTTTGCCGTGTTCTTCACTGATCAGACCGACGATTTCGTCGCGATGAGCCAAGAGCAGACTACGGTAGTCAAACATTACCCGTTGGCGGCGAGCCAGCGACTCCTCTCCCCATCCAACCTGAGCAGCCTTCGCAGCTGCCACCGCCTGATCGACAATGGCATCTTCTGCAAAGAGCACTTCACGAACGGGACGACCGAGCGCCGGATTAAATACCGGTCCACGCTCGTCACCCTCAAAGACCTCTTTGCCATCGATAAAGTGACCGATTAACTCACGGGTCACGCCTGATCACCTCCTAGAACCTCTTTGAAGATGGCCAGCGCCTCGCTCATCTCGCCCTGTGTCACAGACAGCGGCGGAGCGATTCGAAGGACATTACCAAAGAGGCCACCCTTGCCGATCAAGAGCCCGCGTTGTTTGGCCCTCTCCAGTGCTTCATTGGCAAGCTTTGGTGCTGGATCCATCCCTGCCCCCTCGACAAACTCGACACCGAGCATCAAACCCTTACCACGGATTTCACCAATGGAGGGATTGTTCGCTGCCGCTTCCTCGAGCCCCTGACGTAGCTCGGCACCCCGCACGAGGGCATTCCGTTGTAGGTTGTGGGTCATGAGATAATCGAAGGTCGCCACGCCGGCACTCGCAGCCACCGGTGACCCTCCAAAGGTCGAGATCGAGCTCGCCCCGAGGGAATCCATAATCTCGGCTCGAGCGATGACGCCCGCCAGAGCCATGCCGTTGCCAACACCCTTGGCGAAGGTGATCATATCCGGCTGGACTCCTTGGGCTTCATAGCCCCAGAAGTGCTCACCAGTACGCCCGAAGCCGGTCTGGACTTCGTCGGAGATATACAGGATGCCATGAGGGGCGAGGATCTTTTGAAGCTCTCCGAAATATCCATCTGGGGGCAGGCAGAATCCACCAACTCCTTGGATCGGCTCGGCGATAATCGCCGCCACATCCCCGCTGGTCGTCGTCATCAACACATCCTCTAGGTCCGCCTTGCCGCGCGCCAAGTATTCTGCATCCGTCAGTCCGGCCAACGGACCGCGTAGGCGTGAACCACCCTGCAACCAGCTCACAGCGAGCGGTGAGAACGAGGAGGGTGACCAGTTGCGGTTGCCGGTCACGGAGATCTGGGTAAAGGATCTGCCGTGGTAGCTGTTCTTGATCGCGATCACTTGGTTCGACCGTCGATAGCCAGACGCGAGCAAGAGGGCCGCATCGTTGGCCTCCGTACCCGAAGTGGTAAAGAATACCTTGGCGTTTGGAATCCCCGATTGGGCTGCAAGCCGCTCAGCAAGCTCGACCATCGGTTCGATCAGATACAGAGTCGAACTGTGGATGACCCGACCCGCTTGCTCTGCAATAGCACCAACGACTTCGGGGACCGCATGCCCGACCATGGTCGTGAGAATGCCTCCAAAAAAATCGAGATAACGGTGTCCGTCTGCGTCAAATACATACCGACCCTCACCACGTACGATTTGGATCGGCTCGTCATAATAGAGCGAAATCCAGGTTGGCATCACCGAACGGTGACGCTGCAAAAGACTATCGGCCATTTTATCCCTCCTACACGCTAAAGCTAACTGCTCCCATATTAGCGAACTTTGTATGACCCATAGTGGGTTTAATGTACCAAACATTCTTCATGCTCGGCTAAGCTACGATTCGATGATTGAGAGGACCAATTTTCATACCACCGAAGAGATCTGTCAAATGCTCGGCACCTCCATCAGTCGCAATGGGATGCGTGGGCTCACGGAAGCCTTTGTTCAGCTCACCCGCGATGGGAGCCTTCGCTCGGGAGATCGGCTACCGTCGATACGACAGCTCGCAGATTATCTTGGGGTCTCCCCGACGACCGTTGCCGCCTCCTGGTCTCATCTCGCGCAACTGGGCCTTTTGAGTTCCCACGGACGCCGAGGAAGCTTTGTCGCAGAGACGATGAGATTGGCACCAACGAGGGCTCGTTGGCACTTCTATGAGGATCCCCAAAGCTACTCGCTAGACTTCGCCTCCGGCGTTCCCGATCCACAGCTCCTCCCAAGCCCCGTCGCGTCCATCGTCAGCCTGGGCAACTCCGCGATATCGTCCTACCTCGATCCACCGGTCTATCCACCGTTAGGTGAGACCTTAGCCCAGTTGGTGCCGGACCGCCTAACAGAATCCGACTTCGACCTCACCGTCGTTGATGGTGCTCTCGACGCCATCGACCGAGTCCTGGCTGTTGGTCTCTCCTGCCATAAGGCAATTATTCTTGAGGAACCAAACTTTCCTGCCCTTTACGATCTCGTCGAGAGTCACGGTCTTGAGATACGAACGGTTGCGGTCGACGACCAAGGCATGACCACCACCGGTTTGCGTACTGAGTTGGCCAAAGGTGACGTTAGTGCAGTGCTCTTACAACCTCGGTCTCAGAATCCAACTGGTGCGTCGCTCACAAGGCAACGTGCCCTCGAGATCGCAGCGATCCTCGACAACTACCCAGACGTGATGGTGTTAGAGGATGATCACTCTGGCCTGCTCAGCACCGAACCGCTTTGGACGATGGCTGAGACACTCGGCACTCGAGTCATCTATATCTTGAGTTTCTCAAAGTCACATGGTCCGGACCTTCGACTCGCCGCACTCTATGCCAACCGTGACTTGGTCGCCGACCTCAACCGCAGACGTACTCTCGGACCGTCCTGGTCGTCAAAGCTGTTGCAGGCCACTCTTCACCAAATGCTCATTGACACCCAAATCCAAGATCTGACACTAGTAGCCCAGCGCGCCTATGCTCAGCGCCGAGAAGTAGTCGCAGACCTCTTCCAAGTGAAGGCAACCGGGTCGGGCATCAACGTTTGGGTTGATGCCGCCGATGCCCTCAACCTACTGCTCCAACTCACCCACAAGCACATACGTGTTGCACCAGGCGCCAATTTCTACGCCAGTGTGCCGACCACAGCTCACCAGTTCCGCTTTACCCTGAGCGAACCCGCCCAAGACTTCGGCATCGCCATCAACGAAGTAGCATCGGCAATTGCTGAGATGCCCAAGACCACTTCCTACCGATAGCTAGCCAGGCATTCCTCCGTCCCGAACCGTCCCTAGTAGCTGGCTCGGGGCACAACCTCATTGCGCGGATTCAACGAAGGTGACCATCCGTGATGGCAGCCGAGGACCGACGAGCTTCACCGGTCGCAGTCAACCGTCAATTCACAGAGTTACCACCGAGAACGTTGAGCACGCCGACAAGTCCGACAGCCCAACCTCGACCCATCCCCACAGCAAGGAAAGCGACGCCACTGGCCTGCGGTAGGGACGGAAGCATCGAGGACTTCATGGGTTCCCGTCTGGCCGATACCGACTAGCTAAGCGAACCATCAGCGAGTTCATCACTGGCATGAGATTGGACGCGCTCCGCAAGATCGTCGAGCGCAGTGCGAATGATCTTCACTTCGGCCCTACGCTTCACGAAGGAGGGCAGGGGAACGATGAGTTCCGCGGAGAGCTCATAGGTAACATGCGTGGTCTCGTTGGCCCCTCGATCAAAAGTGTATCGACCGTCCATCTTGGAGGTGATATCCCCTGCTGTCTGACTCCAGCTGATCGAGTGTGGCGCATCGCTATAGTCATAGAGCAGCGTGTAGGAGGCACTCCGTCCGAATGCTCCTGTGCGAAACGCGACCTTCAACGGCCGCCCCTCGGCATCGTGCTCCACGACTTGGACACTCCGAACGTCGGTAGCCCACGCTGGATAGCTTTCAACCTCAATGACAGCCCGAAAACAAGCATCGATGCTCGCGGGGATCTCTTTCGAGTCCGATGTGATATCCACCGTTTCCTCCTCTACCCGTTCACCAGGTTATGCAGCGACTCTTCATACGCCTTACCTAGCCGATCATAGTCAAAATGGGTCCGAACGTATGCGCTTGTTTCACTTCGATGAAGCGTGAGTTGAGCTGGACGCGCGAGCACACCACCGAGCACCGCAGCAAGTTCGTCGACTCCGCCCGCCCTCAGGAGGTGTCCAGTCGTCGGCGATAGCGCCTCCCTCGTGCCACCGGAGGACCCAATGATGGCTGGTGTACCACACGCTTGCGCCTCAAGAATCACGATTCCAAACCCTTCCCGTTCGATCCCCAACCATCGATCACGGGCCGGAAAAACGAAAAGATCAGCCGCCTGGTAGAGCTCTATCTTGGCCGCCTCGGGAAGGCTTCCATGGAAGACTACAGGATGACTTACCCCTAACGCTAGGCGTCGAAGGCGTGACCAATCCCGGCCATCACCGACAACATGGATCTCCGTCTTCAACCTCGGATCGAGTTGGGCGGCGGCCCGTAAGAGAGTGTCTGCACCCTTGCGCGGGACAAGACGCGAGACAAAAAGAATGAGCTGATCGTCTGGGTGCGACATCCAGCTTCGACGCAACCTAGTGCGGTCATGCTCCGCTACTGGAGCGTAGCGATCTACCGCAATACCAGGAGGGACGACCATAACCTTGGTGTCTGCAACGAGCCGGCGAACCTCATCGGCAGGATATCCTCCCGCAGCGACGACGCCAAGCGATCCGCGAATGGTTCGCTGCAACTGTCGACGCAGGACCGGTACGTAGGCAGGAACTCGGACCTCGGCACCGTGGGCGATCAGTGCATACGGAAGCCCGAGCGCAGGTCCAACGGCGCCAATTGGGAAAATTGGATCGTAGATCACCAGCTGTGGCGAGAAGCTTGCGATCATGTGCCTCAGCGTCTTGATCGTTGCTGGCGTCGGCAAAAGTCGCTTCCCTAGCCGCACGATGGGTGCACCAAAGCCGCGATCGAAATCTTCACACCCCGGAACCGCGGTCGTGATCACCATGAAAGACTCCGGATCCATACGTTGATAGATCTCACCGAGATACGCCTGGATACCGCCAACTTTTGGTGGAAAATCGTTGGTGATCAACACATGGCGAATCATCGATCCCACCGTACCCCAAGCAGCGACCGCAACCCTTCCTGCCGGAGTCGCTGGTCGTTCGCGAGGCAAAGTTGGGCGAGGGCATTCCGCTCGTCAGGCCTCAAGGACCCCCGATTCCTCAGTGCATTCGCAACGTTGCGACGGACATAGAATGCATCGCGCCGCGGGATATACCAATGTCCTACCTCATCGAGCAGTTCACGATCACCCTCTCGCAACCAGCGCGCCAACGGTGCTGAGACCGTTGACTCGCGCTGACGCCAACCGATCGGGCAGGCGTCGATGCAGCTGTCACACCCATAAACACGCGTACCCACCACTCGACGATCATCTACCGACCAGCGCTCCTGCTGAAGAATGCTTGCGATGCACCGAGAAGCAATCACGGTACCAGGCATCCGAATAGCGCCGGTTGGGCACGCGTCGACGCAGCGACGGCACCCGCGGCACGGATCCGATCCAAACCGACGTCCAATCCGAACGTCGAGCACATCTTCGGTAAAGATCGATCCGAGCACGACGCGTGCACCCACCTTTGGCACCATGACCAGGGAATGCCGCCCAATGAAACCGACGCCCGCACGACGGGCCAATGCCTTGTCAAAAGCTTGATTCGCGTCGTACAACGATGTCGCGCGATATCCCGCTGCACGCAAGGTTGCCACCGCTGCAGCTAAGGCTGCACGCAGCTGAGCATAACTTCGATGCTGAGCATAACCAGCTACCATGGTCTCGTCCTCCCTGGCCGTCTTGTAGGGTACTGCGACGGCCACATACCCGTGACTCCACGGGAAGGTACTCTGAAGTGTCGCCGCACGTTGGGGATTACGAAAGGTAAAGTGTCGCGAGTCAGCCTCACCAGCAGCGATTCGCAGACGAGCCTGGTGGGCATCGAAGTGCAGGGCCGCTATCGGACCAGAGCCGGCAGCCACTACCCCACTCTCGGTCAGCAACTCCTCGAGTTGGCGTTCGATCTCTCCAGTCACCACTACCGATCTCTAGGAGAACGTAATCCGGTCCGGCGGAGCGCACGCACTATCTCACGAGGGTCGACCTGGCGAACGCCTGCGGCGAGCACCGTTGGCACATACTCCTCGGGAATGTCATAGTGATCACGATGAAAGCTCCGGTCGAGCCCCAACAGACGAGCCCCGTCGTGGAGCTCATCCAAAGACTCGTCGCTGATCAAGTGGGCGAACCGTCGCCCTTCTCGGTGGAAAATCGGCCGATCGATCAGCAGCATCAGTCATACTTCTCAGTCTTTATCTTTTCTGACTCCATCCCTAGCTCGAGCAAGGATCGCTCGCAGTCGTCGACCATCTCTGGCGGACCACAGAGATACGCGAGCCTGGGGGCAGTCTCTGCAAAGACCTCCCCCACCATCTCCTTATCAATGCGCCGATGATATCGAGCCATTGAGTTGGACGCCTCACGAGTGAAGGTGTGGGTAACATGGAGCCATGTGTGCTCGGTAGTCAAGACTGCCAGCTCATCGCGGTAGATGACGTATTCTGAGGACTTTGAACTGAACAGAAGGTGCATTGGTACGGTTGTTCCTCTGGACACTTGATATCTGATCATGGCCATCAGCGGCACCACGCCAGAGCCAGCACCGATCAGGAGAACCGGTCCACCATCCTCATCAGTCCAGGTAAAGGCTCCATAGGGACCACGAACCTCGAGGATCGAACCCACCGGTCGCTGACGAACCAAGACTGGCGAGACCAGGCCGCCCTCCATCTCCTTCACACCCACCTCAATGACATCAAAGTAGGGGTGCGGGCTGGACCCCACCGAGTAGGCACGCTGTATCGGCCGCGGACGACCGTCGATTGGAATACGAATGTTGTAGTACTGCCCAGGAAGGAAAGGTTCTGGCTGTGGTAACTGAATACGCAGGCTGCTTGTCTCCGGCGTCTCAACGATCACCTCGACCACTTCGCCTGCTTGCCAGAGCGGCGCTGGACGACGTCCCCTACCCCGTTGCTGACTCGATTCACTCAACGTAGCATCACTCATCATGCCTCGCTTACGCTGTGCTCAGCCTCCTCGGTCACAATCTCCACAAACTTAGGAGTTGCGCACCATCGACAAGACACCTCCTCTACCACTCGCGAGATCTCCTCTGGCTCCTCGATCTCAAGTTCGCCAGCAACGCTGTAATGGTAGAAACATCGACTACGAACCACTGAGGTCACATCAAATCGTGTCACATTGCCACAATTGGTGCACCGATACCTTCTCATTCCTTCTCCTCATACAAACTTCTTCTCCAGGCTACCAGTCAAGGACCCTATCAGGAATTCCGGTGGGCAACAAAGCTCGCGACGTACACCCTGCCTACCCATCAGAAACACCGGCAATCGTTTGCTGATTCCAGCCACGCAAGCCCGTCAAAAAGCGCCTCCACTGCCATTGGTCAACCGTTGGGAACGGGGCTCGTACAGGAGCGACCATCGGACGGCGCATGGTCGCACCCGGTGGGTGAAAACCCCCGACCTTCTCTCAACCTCATCGACGCTGGAACCCTATCGTCGGCGCCTGAGCCATGGAGAGAACCCACCCGACTCCCTGGCCTTGTTCCCACCGTGGTGAACCTCGGTGCGACTCCGTGGTGTGGGCGATGATCCCGCGCTCGCCACGCCGACCTCACTGTTGTGGCCAACCCAGGTTGAGTGAGCACACCACTCGACATACTGAACACAACGGGTCCAACAGAGGTCACTGTTGCTCAGTTGGCACCGTTAATCCAAGGTGGCGATAGGCGCGCTCTGTCGCCAATCTTCCGCGCTGTGTACGCAGCAACAGTCCCCTCTGGATAAGGAATGGCTCATAGACCTCCTCAAGGGTTCCGGTGTCCTCATGCACGCTAACAGCGATGGAACTCACGCCGACAGGCCGACCCTCAAAGCGTTCACAGAGAACACGAAGAATCTCAAGATCTACCTTATCCAGCCCAAGTTTGTCGACACCAAAGAGCTCAAGAGCATCCGAGGCGAGCTCATGGGTCACCAGGGCACTACCCTCAACCTCTGCATAGTCGCGCACTCGACGCAGATGTCGGTTCGCCAGCCGCGGCGTACCCCGCGATCGCGATGCGATTTCATCGGCAGCGCTGGCCGTGAGCTGCATCTGCATCAAACGAGCGGAGCGCAATACAACCTGACACAACTCAGCATCTGAATAATAATCGAGTCGATAGGAATACCCGAAGCGATCACGCAACGGTCCCGACACCATCCCGGACCGAGTCGTCGCCCCAACGAGAGTAAACCTGGGGATCTCCAAACGCAACGTTCGTGCACCAGGACCCTTACCGATGACTACATCGAGACGAAAATCCTCCATGGCGATGTAGAGAAGTTCCTCCACCGGGCGTGGTAGGCGATGGATCTCATCGATGAAAAGCACATCCCCCGCTTTCAGATCCGACAGCAACGCCGCAAGATCACCAACCCTTCCAAGGGCTGGCCCCGAGGTGACCCTGATGCCTCGACCGAGTTCCTCGGCCACAATGAAGGCCAACGATGTCTTCCCAAGGCCAGGTGGACCCGCAAACAGTAAGTGGTCAGGTGGCTCGCCGCGCGCTGCTGCCGCTTGCAAAACCACCTTGAGCTGAGATTTGAGTTCGCCCTGCCCGATGAACTCCTCGAGGAGAGAGGGACGCAGAGCAGAGTCCACATGGGCATCGTAGGTGTCTATCAGATTCTTCTCGACGTTGACCTCACTACGCAAGTCGTCCCCAAGCACCTCCCGTCGCGGACTCAATTTCGCAGCTCCTTTAACGCCCACTTCAATGCGTCCTCTAAGCCTAATTCGGCGGGGATCCGGAGGAGAATCGGTTCACACTCACTCGCACGGAAACCGAGACTCAACAACGCTTCGCGTACCTCAGAGCGGGCTGCCAACGCCGTCAAGGGAACCCCTGATCGTCGGGCCGCAGCCCCCAAATCGACAACGATGCGCCGTGCCGTCTTCTCGCCTACCCCAGGTGCACTTTTCAAACGTGCCAGATCCTCTCCCGCAACCGCCTCGTAGCATCCCTGCACGCCGAGGGTAGAAAGCATGCCAAGGGCGACACTCGGACCAACACCTTGGACTTTGAGTAGCTCGTCAAAGAGTGACCGCTCGAGCACATCAGCAAAGCCGTAGAGAACAATAGCGTCCGCTCTCACAATCGTTCGAATCGACAGTTCAACCTCAGCGCCAAGAGCGAGTCGTGATAGCTGCGCCGACGAGAGTGCGACCTCGTAGCCGATACCGCCAACCCTCACTATCGCCATGGGTGGTTCCAACCCTTGTACTCTGCCAGCCAGGAAACCAATCAACCGCGACTCCAATTGCCAGAGAGATGGGCATACGCGATAGCGATAGCATCGGAGACATCTGCAGGCTCGGGTGCTCGCTTCAGGCCCAACAACAAAACCACCATCTTCTTCATCTGAGCCTTCGAGGCGTGACCATCACCGGAGAGTGCGAGCTTCACTTGATTCGCTCCGATCTCGCTCGCCTCGAGACCATGCTGTGCACCAGCGAGCTTGATAACCCCGACTGCCTGTGCTACCAGCAGCGCGGAGGTCACATTTTTAGCAAAGAGGATCCTTTCAAGCACCATTTGGCTCGGTCGGTACTCGCGAATCAATTCATCAATGGAACCGAAGATATCTGAGAGTCGATCCCCAAGAGAAACCTCTGGTGCGGTGGTAATCAAGCCGGCGCAGCGAAGACCAATTCCCGCCTGTGTCGCTTCAAGCACCGAATACCCAACCCGCTTCAATCCTGGATCGATACCAAGAACCACCGTCACCCCAGCCGCCCTTGCGAATCGTCCCCCTCAGACTCTGGCGACGATAACGCCGAAGAGATGCCCGAGAGCGTCAGTCCGCTGATCGCATCTTGCATCACTCCAAACTAATACATATGATCGACCACCCGATACCTTGGAGCCTGGAATCACCGACAAACGCCTATTCGAGGGCCTGATGAACAGCCCGTAACAGTTCGTCTGAGCTACGAAAGGTAAGGCCCGCCCGCGAAACGTGTCGGTAGACGATGCGTAGCTCCCGATCGAGGACAAAGACAGAACGACGATAGAAACCAAGCGGACCCAGAACCCCATACGCCTTTGCCACTACCCGCTCACGGTCAGACAGCAGCGGAAAGCGAATCCCAAGTCTGTCTTTGAAGGACTCATGGGAATCCAGAGACTGGGGAGAGATCCCAAGCATTACGGCACCAAGCTCAGTGAAGTCATCGATACTTGCCGAATAGGCGCGCAGTTGCGTAGTACAAACTGGCGAAAAATCATCCGGATAGAAGGCAAGCACAACTGGGCGACCCACGAACTCCCCGAGCGCGTATGACCGATCACCCGTACCGACCAAGCTGAACTCTGGAGCCACATCACCCAGCTGTAACTCGGACACCTAGTCTTCAAGCTCCTCAAAAAACTCATCGGGTATATCAAAATTTGCGATTACATTCTGCACATCATCGAGGTCCTCAAGCGTGTCGATCAACCGAAGTACTTTCTTGGCTTCACTGACGTCATCGACCGCTATCGTCGACTGCGGTACTAACTCAACCTCGGCCGAGCCAATCGTACAACCTGCCTCCTCCAGCGCTGTTCGAAGCTCGGCCAGCGCGGTGGGAGGCGCAGTGATCTGCCAATCGCCCTCTACTCGGACAAGATCCTCGCCACCGCCAGCGAGAACAGCCAACATCACATCCTCCTCAGGGGCCTCTCCGTCGACAACGATCACCGCCTTTCGGGAGAACTGCCAATTGACCGCACCTGGTTCTGCCAGAGAGCCACCCGATTTGGAGAACGCCGAGCGTACATCTGCACCGGTACGGTTACGGTTGTCACTGAGACACTCAACCATGACCGCAATCCCACCAGGACCATAGCCCTCGTAGGTGATCGCCTCATAGCGAACCCCTTCGAGTTCCCCTGTACCCCGCTTGATAGCTCTATCGATAGTAGCGGCAGGGACAGAGTTGTCACGAGCCTTCTGCACCATACCACGTAGGTTGGCATTCGCGCTCAGGTCACCGCCACCCTCACGAGCAGCAACCTCTATCTGGCGGATCAGCTTGGCGAAGAGTTTCCCACGTGCCTTATCCTGCGCACCCTTCTTGTGCTTGATCGTCGCCCATTTCGAGTGACCCGACATCTACTACCTCTCTTCGTTCCAACGTACTCACGTTACCACCCAAATGTCGGCTGACCTAACGGGTAAAGGCCAACTCGTGCAACCGTGGATCGCGTGATACCTCTGGATGGAATGACGTTGCTATGATCGATCCACCCGCGACAACGACAGGGACCTCTCGGCTCGCTCCATCGACGAACTGATAGCGTACTGAAGCGAGCGTTTCGACCTTTTCACCGACCTGGGTGATCACAGGCGCACGAATGAAGATTGCGCGCATCGGGGTCTCTAAGCCACGAACCGCAATATCAGCCTCAAAGGAACGAACTTGGCGACCAAAGCCATTCCGCATCACCGTCACATCGAGGACTTCATAACTCCACTGATCGGCGCGGCCCCCGATAATCGTACGGGCGAGCATAATCAACCCCGCACAGGTCCCGAGCACCGGTAGGCCGGAACGGACCTCAGTCGCGAGTGGTTGGCGCAGCCCACTGGCCTCGCTCAGAATGCACTGCGTGGTCGACTCTCCCCCGGGAAACACCAGCCCGTCCAACCCAACCAGATGACTGGGCTCTTTGACGGCTACTCCCTGCCAACCTAGCAAAGCGAGCAGTTCGAGATGTTCGCGGAAATCACCCTGAAGGGCAATTACTCCGATCCGCATCAGCGGCCGACCCTTCTACCAACCCCGCTCAGCCAAATGCTGGTCAAGGGCGTCCATTTCGATACCAACCATAGCCTCCCCGAGATTTTCGGAGACACGAATCAATACCTTTGGATCCTGGTAGTGCGTAGTCGCCTCGACAATCGCTCGAGCCCTCTTTGCGGGGTCGCCGCTCTTAAAGATACCGGATCCAACAAAATTTGCCTCGGCCCCGAGTTGCATAACCAGACTCGCGTCAGCAGGAGTAGCAATTCCACCAGCGCAGAACAAGGGCACAGGAAGATGCCCACCGTTGGCATGGATCTCCGCGACGAGGTCATAGGGTGCCGAAAGCTTTTTCGCCCAACCGAAGAGTTCCTGTTCGGAGGCGGCCGCTATCGCACGGAGATCTGACGTGATGGAACGCAAATGGCGAACGGCCTCTACCACATTGCCGGTACCCGCCTCACCCTTAGACCTGATAAGTGCGGCTCCCTCGGAGATGCGTCGCAACGCCTCACCTAGGTTGGTAGCACCACACACGAAGGGGACCTGGAACGCCCACTTATCGACATGGTAACTCTCGTCAGCAGGCGTGAGTACCTCGCTCTCGTCGATGTAGTCCACCTCCATCGCCTCGAGCATCTGTGCCTCTGCGAAATGGCCAATACGCACCTTTGCCATCACCGGGATGGTCACCGCATCTTGAATCTCACGAATCAACGCTGGGTCACTCATCCGAGCAACACCGCCATCACGGCGGATGTCAGCAGGAACCCGTTCAAGCGCCATCACCGCAACGGCGCCAGCATCCTCAGCAATTTTTGCCTGTTCGACGTTGACGACATCCATGATCACGCCACCACGCAGCATCTCTGCCAGCCCACGCTTCACCCTGGCAGTACCCTCGCTAAACTCAGCAGCCACTGTCGCCTCCTTCATCAACGTCCTGGTACACAGCCTAGTACGTTCCAATACAAAACCGCTAGGAGGCGCCTATCGTCCAAACCTCATCAAGAAGAAGCTGCTCGCGAAGCGCGACGTCCGGTTCCAGGTCCTCTACACCGACTGGGCAGAGCCATAGCCATGCCGGCAAGGTCGTCGAGGATATAGAACGGCTCGCAAGAGCCTTCTCGAGGACTACCGCCATCGCTGGCGGATACCGAGTGACGGAAACACCTAGTCGATCGAGCAGGACCGCCTCGGCTCGTTGCCAATCGCTCAGCTGCCGACCAGCACGATGAAATACCTGATCCCAATAGGCGACGACTGAGTTCAGTCCCACCAAGCCGAGGCGGAGCTCACCGAGTTGGCGAGCGAGCAACGCCTCTAGCTCTATTGTCTCCAACTCGCGAAGTGCACCGGTGGTGATCACGACGACCGGTTCCTTGTGACCTAGTTCGAGCACCGCCCCGTTCACCATTGAATACGCCACCACGGCGACACGGCTCTCAGGAATCCCGAGCTGGAACCCCAAACCGGAGAGGAGGGTATCGATCCGCCTTCGATCCGATGGTTCTGGTTCCACCCACGGCAATCGTCGGCCGAGTCGTGGCGGACCAATGACTGTCGCTACCGCCGTTATCACGATGCCGATGATCACGCCGATGACCACTGCAACCGTGACAGGGATGACACCAGTGAGACCGAGCGCAAGTGTCAATACGACCACCGCGATGCCACCGGTGACAAGAAAGGCTACCAAGAGTCTTACCATTACCTGCTTCATCCGTGCGACGCGGACATTGGGTGTCTCGTAACCCCAGATACTCACAGAATCTGAACTCATTGCCACTATTTCCTCACGATCTCAATCGTCACCGTTCTGCTGACACTGTCATTGGCGCACTTTGCCGTCACCGTTGTGCTAGCACGGCCCACCCGGCTACCAATCTACCAGCTCGCGAGTGTCGACATCCCGCTCGCATTCCTCTAGCACCGTCGCCGTTGCGACGGAATGCCGCACTCATGTGCACTCACTACCCCCAGCCAATTCAGGAACCAGAGAAAAGCGTGAGGTACCGTTCTGCAATGGTGGTAAACGCGAAGGAGCGAACGCGCTCGAAGCCCCTGGCCCGGAGAGCATTCCTGCGCAGTGAGTCGGCGAGTAGCGTGGTGAGCGCCATCGCGAGTGCGTCAGCGTCTCCAGGTGGTACGAGGTCGGCCGCGTAACCATCGGCGCTCAACCAACGGTACGCCGGGATGTCACTCACAACAAGGGCAGCACCGTTCGCCATGGCCTCCAACAGCACCACACCAAAGGACTCACCCTCCAGAGACGGTGCCACCACAACATCAACACTCCGATAGAGACCGTTCAATGTGGCTTCGTCAACCCTGCCTAACCAATGAATACGATGATCTGGGTACCGTGTCTTCAACCTTTCCGTGAGCGGACCGGTGCCAACGACAATCAACTCAACCGCAGCATCAAGAGCCGCGAACGACTGAAGCGCGACCTCCAGGCCCTTACGTTCCTCATGACGTCCCACGAACAAAATGCTACGCTGTCGGCGATCGCCCATGGCGACCTCATCGTGGCGCCAATGCCCTCCACCATCGAATGCGACCCCATTGGGGATTTCGAGTGGGTACACGCCGCTGACGAGCTGCGCAGTATGGGCAGCGAAAGGAGATACTGCGACCTGATGATCCGGTGGTAGTAGATATGACCACCACCGTGACCACTGCTGATAACCCTTGGAGACTCCATCGCGGTGAAAGGTCACCCAAAGGCGGTCCAAAGCACCGTGGTCGTGCACCCAACGAAGGATAGCTATGCCTCCCATTGGCGCGAGCGGTTCGTGAAGGTGGATGATATCAGCAGACCGAAGGATTGGGGCGACCTGGCTCATGCGAGGGATAAGAGCAACCGGCGCAACAGAACCGTTGGCACGCCAACGCGATACACGCCCAAGCGACGCGTCGACCCCTTCGGTCATCCCCGGCGCGATGACCTGTACCTCGGCTCCGAGAGATCGAAGGACGCCCGCAAGACCAACTACCTGCGCCTGCACGCCACCGACTGCACTGAGATCGTATGGTGAGATCTCGACGATTCTCAACGAGACTCCTGGTCGATCTCCGCTTCATACCTCTGAAAGTTATGCCACTGTCCCGGCTCCTCGGTCACGATTGCCTCTAAGGCCCTGGCCACTTGACGCATGACCTCCTTGACTCGGTCTTCCCTGGAGCCCTCCTGTGGGGGGATGATCGGGGGGTAGAACCGCACCTCCTGTCGTTTTCCGCGACGCTGGTAGGTGCCGACGGGATAGATGGGTGCTCCGCTCATCACGCTCAAGACCCCAGGCCCACTTGAAAGTGGAACACGTGTTCCGAGGAAATCTACGATCTCGCCCGTCCCACTGACATCGCGATCCACGAGAAGTGCTACCAATTTCCCCTCCCGAAGGGCCCTGAGAAGGGTGCGGGCAACGTCACCACCGGTCAGCACGACCTCCATCCCTAGCCTTCTCCGTGCAGCAAGGAACCACTCGGTCATCTCGGAGTCCTCAAGCGTCTCGGCGACTGCGGTGACACCGTTGCAAGCAAGTGATGCCCACGCACCCCCCCACTCCCAATTACCAACATGGGCAAGCACGACAATTGTGGGCTGCAAGGCCGTACGTCGTACCACGAACTCCTCCGCTCGCACCGGGTCGACTGCGAGTACAATCTCCTCGGGTGAGAGGCACTGCACCCGTAGCACCTCGACCCAGTAACGGGCGTAGAAGTAGTAGGCACGATAGGTGGACAACTCCAGGCGCCAACCACCAACGTTCTTAGATCCACTTCGGGTACTCAACGCAAGTCGCTGATTGCTCCTCACGATCGCTCGCCGTCGGCCACTCGTGCAGTAACTCGCCACCCCGGCGACGGTCCATATGAACGGATCCAAGGTAGGCGGGAGTCGATCTAAAACGGCGACCGCCGCTCGAATAAGACGTGCTCGCGAACTCAACCCCGCTTGCGACCTGGGGAGCTTCGTCGAGAGAAGTTGGACCGTTCGCTACCACCTGACAAGAACCGCTGCAGGCTCGCGCGAGACCGGATGCGGCGGCGTCGATTCACGCGCCGAAGGCTCGAGATACGTGCTAGTGCGGCGACACGATCAGGTCGACGAGAGGCCTGCCGCCAAATCGAGGTGAAACGCTGAACTACCGTCACCACCGAACCCAAGAGGAGCACTAGGAGTGTGACGCGCAACAATGGATGGACCAAGAGCGCAAGCAGCAGAAGTACGACGCGTTCAGCACGTTCCATGATCCCACCCTTGCCGCTGAGACCAAGCGATTCTGCCTTGGCCCGTTGGTAGGAGATCAAGGAAGCGAACCCATAAGCAAAGAAAGAAAGAACTGCGAACAGCTCATCATGAACACCGAGAAAGTAGATGCTCAATCCACCAAGCACAGCAAGATCACTCACTCGATCAGCGAAGGAGTCGAAGAAGGCACCGCGACTTGAGGACGTCTGTGCTGCCTTGGCAACCGGCCCATCAAGGAGATCGGGTACCGCACCGAGCAACAGGAGTCCAAACCCCAAGTAGAGATCACGTAGCCCAATCGCTACACCAGCCCCGATAGAGAAGACAATACCCACCGCGGTAAGAAGGTCAGGGCTGATACCCATGCGCGATAACGAGCGACCAACTGGAGCCGTCCGCCGATCAACAGATGCCCTGAAATTACCATCAAACACTCGAGCTACACCTCCATGGGCCACGCCCAGTGAGCTTTTTTCTAATCCTAGCTGCTCATCAGCGCTTGCGACGCGATACCAGGATGTTTTTACCTTCCCAAACACGGCACAGCACCCTCTGCTACTGTTGGTACAGTGACGCTTTTGTCGTCCCAACGCAAAGGAGGTTCCGTCAGTGAAGGCCTATTCGACCGAACAGCTACGCACCATCGTCTGTGTTGGCCCGCCAGGTGCAGGCAAGACGAGCCTAGTCGAGGCAATCCTGCATCGAACTGGATCGATACCCCACAAAGGAAGGATCGAGGACGGCAGTACGGTTGGAGACCGTACACCGGAGGAGATCCATCACGGTTACTCTATCGATTCCACAGCAGTGGCCACCGAGTATGAGAACTTCAAGATCAACCTCATCGACACGCCTGGTAGCTCGGAGTTCCTCGCGACAACCGCCCTCGCCATGGAGGCAGCCGACGCGGCACTGGTCGTGATCGACGCACAGACGGTATCCAACCCAGAGTTGCTCTTGATCTGGAACCTGCTCAACCTGCACCAATTACCGCGTCTCATCTTTGTCAACAAGTGTGAACGTGATCCCGACACCTTTACCAAAACAGTCTCTCTTCTACACGAGACTCTCGGCGAACACATCGACCCCCTAGAACTTCCTCTACCCGATAGCAACGGCCTCTCTGGCGTCATCGACCTCATCAGCAACCGAGGTTTTATCGAACATGGCTCGACCGAATCCGAGATAGGTATCCCTACGGACCTCGTCGAGCAAGAGCAAACAGCCCGCGACATCCTCCTCGACGAGATTGTCCAAGAAGATGACTCCATCATGGAGCGCTATCTCTCCGGCGAAGAGTTGGCACCTCAGGAACTCTTGCAGGCCCTAGCGACGGGAGTGCAAGCTCTTCATCTTACTCCGCTGACATGCGGGTCGGCACTAGACGATGTAGGCATGCAGCACCTATTAGAGGCATTGGTGACCCTCGCCCCCACACCGACGCCGGATCCAGACCTTGGCTGGTGCACCCTCGTCATCTCAGCGACTCAGGACCAGTACCTTGGCCGACTGACGGTGCTCAAGAATCTCGGAGCAACACTACACCCAGACGATGTTCTCGAGACTCTTGATGGACATGAGGAACGGCTCCACCAACTCCTCGTACCTACACCCTCTGAGTTGACTCCAGTGGCCGCTGTGGACACCGGTGACCTCGTCGTGGTTCCAAAACTCACCGCACCTGTCGGTACCCTATTGACTCGTGGCGCCAGGGCCTCCGAGCTGCACAGCCTTCATCAACTCCCAGCCCCTGGGTTCACGATCGCGCTGACGACTGATGCTCCACAAGACGAGGAGCGCCTGGCTACCAGCCTCTTTAGAGCCGCCAATGATGATCCAGGAATCAGAATCGACCGGGAACCAGGAACCCATCGACTACTTGTTCAAGGTTTTGGCACCAACCATCTCGCCATCACGATTGAACGAATTCGAAGGCGTGGACAGATAAAGGTGCACACCCACGAACCTATCACGCAGTATCGCGAAACCTTCCGTGCCTCCGCACAGGCTGAGGGTCGCTACAAAAAACAGACCGGCGGCCATGGTCAGTTTGGCGTCGCTACGATCGTTGTCGAGCCCCTGCCTCGCGATAGCGGATTTGAGTTTATCGACGAGATCGTGGGCGGTGCAATTCCTCGCAATTTCATCCCAGCTGTTGAAAAGGGCATAGTCGAGGCGATGGAGACCGGCGGACTCCTCGGCTACCCGATAACCGACATTCGCGTACGCCTCATCGATGGCAAGTATCACAGCGTTGACTCATCAGAGATGAGTTTCAAGATGGCCGGATCTCTTGCGCTGCGAGAGGCCCTTGGGCAGGCTCAATCCCAACTGCTTGAACCAATCTTACGGCTAAGTGTGACCACTCCAGTAGCGAACCAGGGTGACGTCCTCGGTTATCTAAGCTCCAAACGTGGCAAGATCCTCCACACCTCCTCGCCTGATTCCTCGTGGGTAACGATAGAGGCCGACGCGCCAGCAGCTGAGATTGGCTCCTTTGCGCCAGATTTACGAGCGATGACCAACGGCCTTGGTTCGTTTGTCAGCCAACCCCACCATTACGATGCCGTTCCGGATCACATCGTGGACAAGCTCAGCGTCTCGAAAACCTAACTCTCTCTTACCTAATTAACTCTCTCTTACTTGCTTGGCCAATGTTCGCGTAGTTTTAACAGTGAGTCCGACAGCGTCTCGGGCAGAACCCGTGTCTCCGCCAAGGTCGACATGAAATTTGCGTCCCCCGACCACCGAGGAACTAGGTGAACATGCACGTGTTCAGCGATTCCAGCACCAGCAGCTCGACCCAGATTCATGCCGATATTGACACCCTCTGGTCGATAGGCCCCCTGAAGCGCGTCATGTGCTGCCCCGACGAAGTCCAGCATCTCGGATCCGACCTCACCCCGCAGGCCAGCGAGACCACCAATATGGGCATTCGGGACCACCATAAGATGACCGGAGGTGTACGGGTAGAGATTGAGCACCACAAAGCACGCAGTCCCACGGGCAACCACATAATGCTGATCGTCCTTGGCGCGTTCGGCAGCAATGCTACAGAACACACATCCGAGCGGGCGATCCTCACCTGCAACAAACTGTGCACGCCAACCAGCAAAAAGATGGTCCACTAGAAGGCCTCAAGGGTGGGTTCTCGGAGCGCTTCGGTCGCCTCGGCGATAAAGACGTCGAGCGCGATGCCCCTTTCCTCCTTTGCGGCCCCGCGGCGATTGACCCCAACTGTTTCAGCTGCGACGTCGTTATTGCCAACGACGAGGATATAGGGAACTTTATCCACCTTCGCCTTACGAATGCGGCCACCAAGCGGCTCCCCTGCCGATCCGACAACGACGCGCAAGCCATTGGCCTTGCACCTACTTGCTACGGTATCAGCCCAGTTCTGGGCCTCTTGGGCAACCGGCAAGATTCGGATCTGTTCCTCGAGCAACCAACCAGGCAATGCGCCCGCATAGTGTTCTGTCAAGATTGCGAAGAACCGCTCGACTGATCCAAAAAGGGCGCGGTGGATCATGTAAGGACGTAACTTCTGATTGCTAGCGTCCTGAAACTCCAGGCCGAACCGTTGTGGCTCCTGGAGGTCGATCTGGAGTGTTGAGAGTTGCCATCGTCGCCCAATTGCGTCGGTGAGATGAATGTCTATCTTCGGCGCGTAAAACGCCCCCTCGCCTTCCGCTATCGAGTACTCGATGTCAGAGGTATCGAGCGCTAATCTCGCTGCCTCAGTAGCGAACTCCCACTCAGCATCGTTGCCTACCGATTTCTCCGGTCGAGTTGAAAGCTCTGCGTCAAAGTCCTCAAGCCCGAATGCGCGTAAGATCGCGATAACAAATCGTAGTAACCTCCCCAGCTCATCCTTCAGTTGGTCTGGGGTGCAAAAGATATGGGAATCGTCTTGGGTAAGACCACGCACTCTGAGGAGCCCATGAAGCGTTCCTGAACGCTCATAGCGATAGACCGTTCCAAATTCAAAAAGTCGCAAAGGCAGATCACGGTAGGAACGCGGCTGCGCGCGATAAATTAACATGTGGCCAGGGCAGTTCATGGGTTTTGGGTAGTAGAGGTCACCTTCATCGAGTTCCATCGGCGGATACATGCCATCCTTGTACCACTCCAAGTGACCAGAGGTTTCATAGAGGGTGGATTTCGCGAGGTGTGGAGTCCATACGAGTTCATAACCCGCCTCGAGGTGCTTCGTTCTCGAAAACTCCTCCATGCGATAGCGAATGTAGGCACCCTTCGGGTGGAACACCGCTAAGCCAGGTCCGATCTCCGGCGGGAAATGGAACCAATCCAGCTCTTGGCCTAGTCGCCGATGATCTCTCTTCTCCGACTCCTCGAGGAAGGTGAGATACGCCTCGGTAGCCTTCTCGGTGGCAAAGGCTATCCCGTAGATGCGTTGAAGCTGCGGGCGGCTCTCGTCGCCGCGCCAATAGGCACCCGACACACGCTGGAGTCGAAAGCTCTTGAGATAACGAGTCGAAGGGACATGGGGACCCCGACAAAGATCGACGAACTCGGCACTATTGCGATACACCGAAACCTGCTGCGTCGCATCTGCTTCGCGTAGGGTAGCCAGGATCTCCCTCTTGAAAGGTTGCGACACAAAAAGTTCCTCAGCGTCGTCAAGGGTGATAACATCACGCACAAATGGCTGATCCTCAGCCACGATGCGACGCATTTCGGCCTCGACAGCGCTCAAATCAGAGGCCTCGAAGCGTCTATCGTTCTCCAGGGCGAAATCGTAAAAAAAACCGTCTTCAGTGGTTGGTCCAACCGCATATTGGGCGCCAGGGAACAACCGCAGCACCGCCTGGGCGAGCACATGGGCGCAGGAATGCCGCACGATGTCGAGGCCATCGGGGCTATCGGCATGGATCAGCTCGACCTCATCATCGGGGTCAAGAGCATGGCTGACATCGACTAGCACGCCGTTCACGTTTAAGACGACAACATCCTTGATAACTTCCTTCGACAGGTGAGCGAGAAGATCGGCACCACTACTTACCGACCCCTCATAACGCTGGCCATCTACCTTCACGAGACCTCCAAATCGATTCCCAACAACTTCACCGTATCGATGACACCATACCCTTCAGCAACTGCACGTTCAATGGCCGCGATAGCCGTTGGGGTATCAAGGTCATTGTCAAGCGCCTCGGACACCTCATCGAATGCACCTTTGCCAGGACCACTGTCCCTCCACCTGCGAACACGGTCCTCCGCGCTCGCCAGCACGGCATCGGACCAATCCCAGGTCGACCGATAGTGATGACTCAAGATCGCTAAGCGGATCTCCTCACCAGTGGAATGCTCAAGGAGGTCACCGACGAAGACAAGGTTGCCAAGTGACTTGGACATCTTCACTCCATCGAGACAAACCATCCCAACATGCATCCAATGTTTGACGAATTCACCACCAGTGATGGCCTCCGTCTGTGCTGCCTCGCACTCGTGGTGCGGAAAGATCAGATCTGATCCACCTCCATGTATGTCAACAACCGGACCGAGTTCGCGCATTGCGAGCGCGGAACACTCAATGTGCCATCCAGGACGTCCAGGACCAAAGCGCGACTCCCAAGCTGGTTCGTCCGGGAGTGAGGGCTGCCACAATACGAAGTCCAGCGGATCTCGCTTTCGCAGATCGCCGGGGTTGCCACCGCGCTCCGCGGCAAGCTCTAACATCATGTCACGAGGCAGGTGTGACACTTTCCCAAAGTTCGGTGCCTTTGCCACCTCGAAGTAGACCCAACCATCGACCTCATAGGCAAATCCGCCGTCCATAAGATCCCCGACCATCGTCAAAATTTCCGGAATCGCCGATGTCGCCCTCGGCTCGGCGTGTGGTCGGGAAAGACCAAGACCCGCCATATCTCGATCGAACTTAGCCATCTCTCGTGCGGCGAGATCAAGATAGTTCGCTCCAATACTTCGAGCCTTGCGAAGGATATCATCATCTACGTCCGTCACGTTGCGCACGCAGGTGGAGACCACGTTATGCCTGGCAAGATTGCGCTGCAGGAGATCGAAGGTCACGTAGACGGCCGCATGACCCATATGCGCGGCATCGTAGGGGGTGATGCCGCAGGTGTAGATGCGAGCGACTTGGTGGAGATCGAGATCAACCATTGCCTCACGAGCGGTGTCAAAGATCTTCATTCAAGCAACCTCCACACCAGTCAGGCGAATTGATGCTGTCGCCTTGTATCGCAGATTGATATTCAACAACACAGCCGTCATCGCTTCGATAGCGGGTGCCTGTGCCAGTGACCCCGCCTCCAAGACCCTGAGTCCAGGGATCTTCGACAGGATGGCTGCCACCTGACTCCTCGCGCTCGACGAATCGGCACAGACGAGAGTATCTACCTCAACAGGCCGGGAGAGGTTGGCTAGGGATCGTGCAGGTACGTGGTGCAGAGCAGCCACTACCATGGCCGCCGGCAGCCTCGCTTGTAGGAGTTGTGCTGCCGAACCCCGCGGAACGGTGAGAGCCGCGAACTCGTCTCCCACCTTTACCAGCGCGTTGGCCATCGACACAACGATCTTACCCTCCAGGACGTGCTCAAGTGGTTCCACCAACCGGATGGTGGCTTCCCATGGTACCGCAACAAATACCATCTGAGCCCTGGCCGCCTCCTCATTATCAGCACCGACCAGATACCCGTCCACCTCCGGCCACCGATGGATCATGTCCTTGGCAACCTCAGCCGCTCTCGTTTTATCCCTCGATCCCAACCCAACTGATAGGTGACTCGCCGCCAGCCTTGCGCCTAGCGCACTGCCAAGAGGACCCGTTCCTCCCAATATTCCGATCTGCAAACTCAGCTCCTTGTTCGATGTCGTTTCGTTGTGTGCTCATACCAATCTAAGCTGCTATTACTCTGAGTAGAGTTTACGGCCAGGGAGATGGAATGGGCATCCTAGACGAAAAGCAGCTTCTGATCACCGGTGTTCTCAACACCTCATCGATTGCCTATCATATCGCGCGCGTCGCTCGCGATGAGGGAGCAGACACTATTCTGACTGGGTTTGGTCGAGGCCTCTCGATCACCCGACGAGTGGCTTCGAAATTGGGCGGCGATGTTCGGGTCATTGAACTCGATGCTGGTGACCCTGCCTCCGTGAATCAGGCGGCCGTCCAAGTGCAGGAGAGCTGGTCGCACCTTGATGGCATCGTCCACGCCATCGGTTACGCGCCACCCTCCTGTCTGGATCAACCGATGCTGCAAGCTCCGTGGGAGGATGTCGCCACCGCGCTCCATGTTTCCACATTCTCTCTGTCGGAGCTCGCAAGGGCATTTCGTCCACTGCTCGCCGCCGCCAAGGGAGCCTCAATTGTCGGCCTCGACTTCGACGCAACCGTCGCGTGGCCAGGGTATAACTGGATGGGAGTGGCTAAGGCAGGCCTTGAATCACTCAGCCGCTACTTGGCTCGTGAGCTTGGTGACTCCCAAATCCGAGTCAATCTCATCTCGGCGGGTCCCATTCGGACGATCGCCGCCAAGTCAATCGAGGCCTTCAAAATGTTCCAGGACAACTGGGGGGATCGGTCCCCACTTGGCTGGGATCCAGAGGACGCAGTGCCAGTCGCTCGAAGCGTGGTCGCGCTGTTGTCCGACTTTTTCCCGAAGACGACTGGCGAACTGATTCACGTCGACGGTGGTTATCACGCCTTCGGAGCGTAACCTGATCGCGATATCCGTTGGTTGGGTGTAACCGTAGAGAACAAATTGACCGCTACCCGTGCCTTGACTCGGACCGCCCTGGTTGCTACTGTTGATGCTTGGCTCACGGATGAGCATGGGGCCCACTCAGCGGTAAGGTACGCCACACTACGGAGGCTACCTTCCCGAAGAGACAGGGCCATACCGGGTTAGATACAGCGCTGGGTTTACGGCGCTGGGTTAGATAGTGCCAAGGAGGGCTCGTGCGGCGACTATTTCGAAGTCTGCGCCTATCAGTCATTGCTGTCGGTGTCGTGGTACTCACCGCAAGTGCTCGACCAGCTACCCATTTGGCCAGCGTGATCGTACAAGGCGGAGGATCAGGTTCGACCTACCATATCACTCTCAAAGGTTCGCACACGGAGACCTCCAACCCGAGTGGCTCTCAGCATGGTCCGGTCTTTGTTCCCTCGCTCGTCACGCATACTGGAGCGTCACTGGCGGTCAGCTGCGTCACCTATGCCACTGTCAATCCCACCTCCGCCTCACTCTATCAAGCAGAAGTAGCGTGGGCAGAGGCAATGTGGGCACGTCTCAGCGTTTACCCAAGATGTGACACCAGTCCCGTCAGCCATGTCGATCTTCTCGCTCTCTGGACCCAGGTGGTGACCGACCGTCTACCACGACCGACGATCTCGGCTCATCCGTCATTCGGCATCATCAACATTCCCATGGAGTTCATCACCTCGACCACAGGGACGGACACCGTCACCGTATCCACCAATGACGGCCCTCTCGTCATCCACGCTCAGTCGTGGAGTTCATGGCAGTTCAACAGAACACCTCCGTCCGGGTCCCCTCCTGCTAGCGACGCTGCCATCACCTGGTACCGACCAGAGCAACCCGGTCTGCTCAGCGCCTCTTTGGTCGAGCATTGGTCAGGGGAATATGACATCGGTGGCCTGTCAGGCTCTCTCCCATCCCTAGATGTCGCCGCAAGCATCGTTCACCTGCCTGTCGTCTCGCTCAGGACAGAGCTGTGGAACGTGCAATAGTGTCACCCTCCATGCGTGGTGTCCAGCTCTACGGTCACCTGATTTCGGCGCCGAAGAGGCCTAGCCAACGCGATGGAGTGGCGCCTCGCCACCTTTGCCCATCTTCCGGACGACCAATAGCTAATCTTCTAAACGTGGGAATCAAGCACGATAGACTTCCCGAAGCCTCGAACCAATCATTGCCTCCTCGCGCCAGAGCGCTAACGTTGTCGCCCGTGCACCATCACCGAACTGTTCCCGAGTGAGCGCAACCGCCAACGAACGACTCCCAGGATGCGACAAAAGCCTAGGGATCCAGGGGCGAAGTGGTGCGGGCTCATCAAAATCCAGCACAGAAATGGGCACGGACAGCTAGCCTCGGAGAAATGGCGGCCAAGCCCAAACCTGGACGGACTTCCCCCAACGTTCCTGTGTCCGCCATCGTCTTCGATCTTGGAGGGGTATTCATTGACTGGGATCCGCGGCACCTCTATCGCAAGCTGTTTACCAACGAAGTTGACATGGAGCGCTTCCTCCAGCAGGTTTGCACGCCGGAATGGCATGCCCAACTGGATCGCGGGGTTCCATTCTCGATAGCGGCCAGCCCCTTGCTCGCAGCTAACTCCGAGCTCGGCTCGCTAGTCAGAGCCTATCACGATCGATTTCGCGAGATGTGGGGATCAGTCTCGGTGCCGTTGGTCACCTTGCTCAATCAGTGCAACGAGGCAGGCATTCCAACTTATGCGGCAACCAACTGGCCCGGCGAATACTGGGATGAAGCCGTCGCTACTTTTCCTTTCCTCCAGACCTTTGATGGCATCCTCGTCTCCGGACTGATCGGTCTCATCAAACCGTCAATTGAGTTCTTCGAGGCCCTCACCGACTCCTTCGGGCTCAATCCTGGACAAACCATCTTCATCGATGATCGCGCTGATAATGTGAGAGCCGCCGCGACCGCAGGCTACCGCAGCCACCGGTATGTGGGCGCTGAGGCCTTATTGCTCTTCCTGGCCGACAATGGCATAATTTTCCTCGACACGCCCTAGCCACATGCCGATAGCTCACTCCCGTGACTACCGAATAATGATCCTCACGGGCATTGCCGGTCACCCTCCTTCGGAGGAGGGAACAACTGGGAGGGTCAACACTAGGAGGGTCAACACTGGGAGGGTCAACACTGGGAGGGTCAAGAGTTAGGAATTCGCCAACGCATGCTTGAGTAGCGCGATATCCTCCACTCGAGGTCCGTTGCCGGCACCAGGTACCTCGAGGATAAGGTCCGCAGATTGAAAGACCTCATGATGGACGAAGGACATCAACGCATCGAGCCCGATCTCGCCCTCGCCAAGATTGGCATGTCTGTCATGAGCTGAACCGAGTTCTGTTGCAGAGTCATTGAGATGAACTGCAGACACGCTTCCAAATGTACTCATCAGCTCTTCAGCGAGTTCATCAGCCAGGACTCGGTCACGGAGATCATATCCGGCTGCAAAGAGATGTTGGGTATCGATACAGACACCCACCGCACCAGGTCGTTCGCAGAGCTGAAGCAGCTGGTCCAGCTCCTCGATGGAACGACCCATGGAGGCGCCTCCGCCAGCGGTGTTCTCAAGCAACAGTTGTGTCGTTGCTGAGGCGAACGACAGCGCCGGTGCCACCGCCATGCGCCAACTTGCGAGGCTCTCTGTAAATCCATACCCCTTGTGCGAGCCAGGGTGAAGCACCACCGCGGATAGTGATTCCTCAGCCGACGTTGCCATCACGGCGGCAAGCAGCGCACTCGATTTTGTTACCAGCTCTGGATCACTCGATCCCAGGTTGATCAGATATGACGCATGCACAACCAGGCGCTCCACGCCATGCTGTCTTGCCGACTCGATCACGGGACCAGCCTTCGGAGCTGCGATAGGGCGATATCTCCAGGTTCGGGGAGAGGAGAGAAAGAACTGTGCCGCCTGCACTCCAAGGGAATCTGCACGTTCAATCAGACCATCAAATCCCCCAGCCGCCGAGACATGAGCACCTATTCGCATTCGAGCAAGGCTAGCTGCTGACCCTTTTCTATCGTCCGACTAGTATTGGCCGATGGTGATCGACAGACGATTACCACAAATCGATCAACGTGGTAGGTGGAGGTTCATGGCGACCAAACTCGAGATTGAGCTGACGAGTCAGCTCAACAACGACAGCTGGACATGGCGCGCTGCGGGCGCTCGAAGTCCAAAGGGGACTGTCGCCACACAGCTCCTCTATGACGGTGCAAAAATTGGCGATGTTACGCGAGCTGAAGTGTCCATGGGCCTTGATGGGATCGAAATATTGTCGGTCTCTGCCCCGACTGCCAAAAAAACACCAGACAACCGCCTTGAGCTGATCGGCTCATCCAGCGATGAGCCCCTGGTGAATATCTCTTTGAAGAAAAAGGGACGGACAGAGCGTCCCAACCGCGGTCCACGAGAGGGCGGCAATCGCTCACGCCAAGGTGGCGAACGTGAGCGTCAGCGACAGTCGCCAAGGGGACGTCAGGGACAGACGCCGACAGGGCCCCAAGGGAGTGCAGATCGGCCGCAGCGTTCGGGTGAACGGCAGCGACCCGCAGGTCAAGACAGGCCACAGCGGACCAATCGAACGACCACCTCTGATCGACGACGACCCAATCGCCCAGAGGCGAAGCGCCTGCATCCGAAGGAGATCCATCGCAAGGAGGTCCTTGATTCCCTGCTTCCGGAGCATCGGCCAATCGGCGAAGCCTTGGTCAAGGGTGGACTCCCGGCAGTGCGCGCTGCTATCGCCGAACAGAATGCACTCGCGAGTGCCGCTGGCGATCCCGTGACCCCAGTCGAAGCAACTCTCAAGATTGCCGAGGGGATCCTCCCTCGTATCCGTGTCGCTACCTGGCTTGACCGCGCCGAGGCCGCCAATGAGATCGTACAAGAGATATCGCTGAAGGACCTGCGGGCGATCCTCGCGGCAGCTGATCGATCGGCGAAGAACCCGCAGGTGACCGAGCTTTTCAACAGCCTATCCGGAGTCCTCGCTGCCCGTTCGAGCACAGAGACCGACAAGTGGCAAAAAGAGGTGGCCAGCGCCATCGACGAGAACCGCCTCGTGCGGGCCCTCCGGCTCGCCGCAAAACTACCAGACCCGAGCGCGAAACTGCCGGCAGAACTCGCCGCGCGCCTCGTTGAGCTGTGCAATGCAGAGATGAATGCAGATACACCATCGGAGCGCTGGATGGTGCTCATTGATGCAGTCGCACAGAGCCCGATCCGTCGTCAAGTGCAGCCAACGAGCTTGCCGAGCGACGCAACACCTGAGCTCATCGAGTTCGCTAAGGAAAACGCGGGCCGCATTCCTGCCCTTGCCCAATTGACGGGCGTTTCGGTTCCACCACCGCCTCGGCCTGAGATCCTGGCGATGGTGCCAAAGACTTCTCGACCAGCGAGGTCGGCACCGCCTGATGAGGCGACCACTGACGATCTATAACCCATGGTGATCCGCATCGCGGCGGTCGAGACTCCTCCAGAGGAGTTTCTTGGTTGGATTCCATCAGCTGTGACTATCGATACCGGTAAGGTGGTGGTTGGCTACTACGACACCATTCCGGCTGGTCTTTTGCTCTTCACCGTGGAGGGAGTAACTGCCAGCGTCGTTTTCCACTACGTCCAGCCGGAACTGCGTGACCTCGGAATCGGTGAGCAGCTGTTGGAGGAGGCTCTGAGGGTAGCCGAGCGAGCCGGGTGTACTACCTGCTACGGCTGGGTATCACCCGGAGATCGTATTGCGAAGCTCACCTACGAGGCGCAAGGTTTCCGATCCGATCAGATCAGAGTCAAGAAGGAGATCTAACGGCTAACGTTCCCGCGCCAAAACCAAGGTTGGCCGTCTCAGCCGTCACCATCGACAGCGACCGAGTTCTCCTGGTTCGAAGGTCTCCCTCTGAACCAGAGCTATGGGCTCCACCCGGGGGAAAGGTCGAGCCCCACGAAACACTCGTCCAGGCGCTGCGACGGGAAACGCTCGAAGAGATCGGAGTAGCCCTATACCCCACCCGTTTCCTCACTGAAATCGAACTCTACACAGAGAACCGCTCGTATGCACTCTTTAGTTTTCTCTGCGATGTTGTCACCCACCCGAGGGTCCTCGCGGCGAGCTCTGATGCTCTCGACGCCCAATGGCTCAGCCTTCAAGAAGCGCTCCTGGCACCTCTGGCTCCAGGGGTGTTCACCGTGCTACACAAACTGTCGCAGTGAGCACATCGTCTTCATTCACCGTGCTACACAGGCCGCCTTAGCCAGCGTCGAAATCACCTATTATTGACGATCTTCGCGCAACTTGGATACTCGACCGAGTACCGTACGACGGCGACGATGCTCTAGCTCAAAGGCCTCTACCTCACCGAGCTGGACGAGTGTCAACCCCTCAAGCTTGCTAATAACCTCAGCGGCAGTCATCGACTCATAACCGACAATTCCACCGACCGTTTCGCTTCCCTCCGCCTCGTGAACGTTCGTCTCCGGGCTCTCGGGTTCGGGCTGCGGCGCACTTGTGCCAAATCCACCCACCCGGGACTGGGCAGTCCGAAACACGAGATCTGCAGCGCCCTCAACCGTCCTTCGTACGTCCGACACCCTCTCCTCGAGGTCGTTGATCTGCGATCCATATCGGGCTTTCATCACGCCGGCAGCCATGTCACCGACGAACTTCGCCGTTTGCAGTGGACCTTGCACAACTCGCCGACCTTCTTCAGCTGCGTTAGGAAGAGTCTTCACGACGGCGGCAAGCAAACCGATCGGCTGATAAATCAGCCGATCCACCACCTCCTGTTTGAGGTCATCGAAATCGAACGACGGATTCTCTCGCGAGGCCATGGTTACTCCTTTCTTGCGGAGCCGACAACGGCCCGCCTACCTACAGCCTACTAGACACAGTCACGGCAGAACATCTTCTCCGGGTCAGCGAGTTGTGTCATGCTCTTAACAAGGAAGCATGACTGACAGACAAACTCATCCGGCTGGCGGGGTTTCACCCGGACAACCGCATCTCCGGACTCATCAACCTCCTCTTCGTCGTCGACCTCAGCGACAACAAAGCGCTCACGGAGAATGTCGTCAAGAGCCGATTCAACCTCATCCTCATCGACGTCATCCTCGTCATCGGACTCCTCGATGTCATCGGCATCCTCAGCCTCATCATCGGTCTCTGGAGTCAGTTCCTCAATCTCAACACCATCGATCTCATCGAGGACGATCTCATCGTCAATTTCTTCGTCAGTATCAAGGTCGTCATCGAGATCCAGCTCTTCGTCGATCTCTTCATCAACGATCAGTTCATCGTCGAGGTCGAGCTCATCCTCCTCGTCAACATCGAGTTCGTCAACATCGAGTTCGCTCTCTTCTGACACTGCCGCTACCTTTGGATCTACCTTCTTCTTACGATCTGCCATCATTTCCTCTTTCAGCTTGCAAGCATGTGTTTCAATTCGGCAATGCTAACCACTTTCGAACCCATTTAGTTCCGCAAACTCCGCTAATTTTCAAGTTTTTCGATCAGCCGCTCCTCCTGGGCTCGCCTACCAAGCACATAGGTCTCGGTATCGACAAAACGCATGGCGGCAGCGAGGTTTCGATGGCCGACCCGCTCCAACGACCGATACATCTCCTGGGCGACCAAGCGATAGACCGGGTGTCCCTGTGGCTGCGAGCGCAGCTCCACTAGATGCAGGAGCTCCCGCGCATTGAGCCTGACGACGAAGCGAACTCGCGCAGCCAAGGGAAGCACCATTCGTGCCGTGGGCGCGACCACTGTGCTGCGAAGAGCTGTGGCAAAACGGAAGGCAGCATCGAAGACAGGGTCGATCACCTCGAGTAGCCCCTCTTCAGCAATGGCGGCATCCACTTGATAACTAGCGAGCGCCACAGGATCCTGTTCGAGGAGCGTTAAGAGACGATGACGGGCAAGGTCACGATAGGACCCATAATCAGTCTCAATCTCAAAGGTGTAGGAGCTCATCTCCCAAGCCCGAGATGGCTTATGTCGACGATTCTCCCTCTCGCCGCTGTAGGCACGAAAAACCTCAGACCGCTCAGCGCCGGTGAGCTCTTTGGCCGCGCGCTCACATTCAGCAAAGGAAAGCCCACTCTGCTCATAGAGCATCCATGGAATGAGTTCGTCATCGCTTTGGGGGTCATAACCGATTAACTGCACGCGCGGCACCCAGTAGGGTGTCGGCGATTGGGAAGGCTCTGGCTGGCTCAGTGAGGCCGCCAACGTGCTAACATTGGCTTGTTTTTCGGCAAGATACTGCGTCCATCGGCCGCCCCGATCAGGTCGATCCATCCTTCCAACGACCACTCCGAGGACCTTCGTGATCTCGCGAGCAATCAAATCCGCAGTGGAGCGACTCTCAATAGAGCCAAGAGAGCGGAGGTGGATAACGAGGTACTCTAAAGCTTGCGCACTGCCAACAATACCGACATTGGTCATCGTGGCCATCGGGAGACAGCCACGTGCAGTGTCAAGTGCGGCCGCCCGTGCAGCTCGCAGCCTGGCGGTATCGGTTGCGGGCACTCCATCGCTGAACCGAACCATCATGGCGTCGAACACCCTGGCGTAAAGATCGAACTCTTGAGCAATGATCTGGTGATAGCGGCGTCGCAGTTCTCCGTCGAGTTCCTCAGGGATGATCGCCCGCAAGCTCCCATCCTCCCGCACAGAGGACAGGTTCACGTAACGAGTCGATTGCTCGAGAAAGGATACAAGCCGATGGCGCTCCAATCCTCGCGTCAGCACCGTCGATACCTGTTCGACAGCCACGTGTGCGACGGCAAGCTGAGCAACTGAATCATCCCCGTACTCACCGATAACCCTCCCCATGAGCTGCCTCGTGCGCGATCCCGCGCCGAGACTTGAGCGTTTGTAGACGGGATCAAGATCTTCGACAAACTCATCAAGAAAAATACGGCGGAGCGACTTGTCAGAACGAGAGTACCGCGCAAAGAGAGCGGCAGCGAGCTCTTGGGGGACATTTTGCAGACAGAACACCGACTCGTCGACGTTGGTAAAATACGGCGCCAAGCGATCTCGCTCCGCTTGTGAGAAGACTTCGGGTAGGTAATTAGCCACGCCGCTAGCCTATAGAGATTGCTACCTTCGGCGCGCCGCATGCCTGCGACACCTGCTGTGGAAACCATGGGAGGTTACAGTCCGACCACATCAAAACCGCTCTCATTGACGAACTGGGCCTCCTCGCTTGCTAGCACCGGGACCTCCGAGGAGATCGCTACAATTCCACGCACAATCGAACCTTCGGTGCGCCGCGCGAGCTTACCCAACGGATGATCAGCATAGACCGCGGCAATTTGGCGGGCAAGATCAGCGATCTGTTTGGTATTGCGTACAAAGTCACCAGGCGGGATCGGTGAGAGACGCAAGATGCGTTCGAGCGGCTTCCCGTCCGCCCAGTCATAGATCAGTTCGCTGAACCCGACATCAGGAACTCGCGTCAGTGGCAGTTCGCGCACACCCTCAAGGCGTTGAAGTTCACTCGACAGTCGCCGAACTTCGCGAAAGCGCTCGATGAGTTCAGGGTGAGTTGATCGCAAACCAGTGCCCGTGAAGCTGGGTCGCGGTTCGAAGGTCATCCACGAAAGAACCGCTGCGAACCCGGGCTCGTCGAGCATCTCGAGCGCCAGCGTGTCAAGTGCGAGCGCCAGCAGGATATCGGCCTCCGAGTAGAGGCTCGCCAAAATGCTACCGGTCGGGGTCAGCGACCAACCTCGTGAGAAGCCAAAAGCCTCCATGACAGAGAGTACACGATCAAAGTACCCCGACAGAGCAGCCCGCCGCTGGCTGATCCGCTCTTCGAGCCGGACGATTCTACCCTCTTCGTGCAACTCATGCTCTCGACCCACACCGGTATCAAGAAACTCCCTGGATGGTTCCTGATG
This sequence comes from Actinomycetes bacterium, assembly GCA_021822605.1. Classification (GTDB taxonomy): domain Bacteria; phylum Actinomycetota; class Acidimicrobiia; order Acidimicrobiales; family Acidimicrobiaceae; genus Ferrimicrobium. Next base: position 51,953 of record JAKAQL010000004.1, on the reverse strand, counting down.
GTGTCTCGCCTTGAGGCTCCGCTTGAGCTCCTTGGCAGCCTCTCGCCGCAACAGCTCCTTGCGCCCACGATCCACTGGAGGTAGGGCAATTCGCTTCTGTAGCCGGGCCTCTCGAAGGTGTGTTGCCCCGAGGGTATAGCCACGACCAGATGGCGAGACGGTCTGGATCTTCATACGCCCGTGAGATCGATTCGAAACTGAGAGGACGACGAGCGATGCGCGATGCCGGGTTCCTGCGGCTGCGGGAACCGAGATCACCGATCCAGGCACCACCCGCACCTCATCGACATCCCCAACAGGTCTGAAAGGACCATGTCGGCGCCGCAATCCACGCAGTTCGGCTTCAAGTCGCACCACCTCTGCATCCTGTGAGAATTGGGCAAAGGAGAGATTCAGTAGCTCCCTGGCCGCCTCCGGCGTGTAGCGTTTCACGAGGTTGGCTGCCATGTTGTAGGTCGGTCGAAACGAGGACGTGATGGGATAAAACTCGCCTTCGACGACACGAGCCACGTCAGCGAAGGAGACTCCTCCACCCCAGGCAACATAACTGCTACCTCGATGGTCGATTCCTCGTCGTCCAGCCCTTCCGGAGAATTGCGTATATTCCCCGGGCGAGAGTATCTTGTGCGTTTCACCATTGAACTTCACCATCTTTTCGATGACGACTGAACGAGCAGGCATGTTGATACCAAGCGACAGTGTCTCGGTTGCGAAGACCACCTTGATCAGAAGTCGCTCGAAACACTCCTCAACAATCTCGCGGAATGGAGGAATCAGTCCAGCGTGATGTGGCGCAAAGCCAGCCTCCAGTCCAGACATGAACTCCGCATATCCCAACACCTTGAGGTCACGCGGATCGAGCTTTGCCAACCGTCGATCCACCACTTCACGGATCATGTCACGCTCGACCTGAGTTGTGAGCCTGAGGCCACTTGCCAGCGTCTCATCGGCAGCAGCCTGACAGCCTGCCCGAGAAAAAATAAAGATGATCGCCGGCAGTTCCCGGTTTGCAGCGAGGAACTCGATTAACTCAGGACGAGCAACACTGCGCGCCTTAGGGCCAAAGGAGCGTCGAGTACTCGAAAGCCAGGGCGGATCAAGCTCTGAGCCCTTAGGGTTCGGCCTGCCACCCTGGAGTACCGGGAGGGCTAATACTTGACGAGAGCGGCGATCAGCATACAGGTAGCGGTGCTCCAGCGGTACCGGACGACCTCTCGCCTCTACCACCGTCATCTGACCCCGAACCTCTCGCATCCAAGCCGCGAAATCGCTGACATTCGAGACCGTTGCGGAGAGGCACACCAAGCGTACACTCCGCGGGAGATGGATGATGACCTCCTCCCAAACGGCACCACGATACGGATTTTGGAGATAATGCACCTCATCGAGCACCACCAGCCCCAGGTCATCGAGTGACTCCATGCTGGCATAGATCATATTGCGCAACACCTCTGTCGTCATGACCACGACACGCGCACCAGGGTTAATAGAGTTATCGCCGGTCAGGAGCCCCACGTTCTCGGCGCCGAAGGCACGCACGAACTCGGCATACTTTTGATTTGACAGTGCCTTCAGCGGCGTCGTATAAAAGGTACGAAGTCCAAGGTCCAGAGCGCGACACGCTCCGAACACACCTACCAGCGTCTTACCTGACCCTGTAGGCGCCGCGACAAGCACCGATTCATCCCGAAGGATCGCTGCAATAGCCTCCTCCTGGAATGGATCAAGCTCGATATCGACCCGATCCTCAAAGTGAGAGACAAATGTCACGAAGCTCCCTGTTCGACACTGCGAGCTGACGGAAACAACTCCCACCCGTAGCGACGAGTATCTACGTCTCCGAGCTTACCAGCGAAGGCCTAGGTCTCCTGACGGGCAGACTTGCTCGCTGGGCGAAGTAGGATACGACCCACCAAAATGGCCAGTTCATAGAAGAGGAGCAGGGGCACCGTCATCGCCGTCAGCGAGTACGGGTCATTGCTGGGGATAAAGACGGCGACGACAACGATAATCCCTAGCCACGCGTAGCGCCGCCGTTTGCGAAGCGCTGTTGGAGAGACCGCACCCAACAACTCCAACACGATCAATACCAGCGGGAACAGGAAGGAGATGCCAAAGGCAATCATCAGGAGCATCAGAAAATTGAGGTAGTTCTGTGGAGTGTAGATCGCATGTACGTGAGCACCAGCTGCAGATTCGAAAAAGTGGAGTGCATGAGGAAAGACAAGATAGGCAACCGCCGCCCCCAGGGCAAACAGAAGCAGTGAGCTCAGTACAAAGCTAAGACCATACCGGCGCTCCTTCGATCGAAGCCCCGGAGCAATGAATCGCCATAACTGCCAGAGGATGATGGGAGAGGCAAAAAAAACACCAGAGATGGCAGCAACCTTCAGACGGATGGCGAATCCGTCGAAGGGGCCAGTCACGTACAGACTGCAGTTGTCGGCACCGTTGGTCACGCAGAGCGGGTGCATCAAAAAGGTCAGGATGGACGGATAGACGATATAGCCGACCACCGCTCCGATCGAGACTGCGACAATAGAGATGATCAACCGCTTGCGTAGCTCGCGCAGATGTTCGACCATCGACATCTCGTTCGGCGAAACCGCTGGTCGGCGGCGCAGACTCAGTCCCATGATTAGTTCAGGTCCGGAGAGCCAAGGGTGTAGCCAGGGTTAGGCGCCAGGGAACGTGCCGCGTTCGCATCCGCCTGTCCATCAGACGATGACGGATCCTGAAGCGTACGTGAGACTCGAGTCGGTGTGTGGGGGGCCTGGGTGCTGGGTTGGAACATCGAGTTCACCATCCTCGCCGGTTGGAGTACCGAACCGACCATGCCAGTGGGCTGGAACATCGACGTCACCGTGCCTGCCGTCTTCAGTGTTTCGCCAAGAAAGCCACCGACAGCAGAGTTCGGAAGATTCGTTACCGAATTGATCTGGTTCGTCAGTGCCTCACGGTGGTTGCGCAACGTCGCGAGCAGCTCGCCTGCCTTCTTTGCAAGCTGAGGGAGTCGTTCTGGTCCAAGAAGCACCAGTGCAGCGATCGCTACAAAGGCGAGCTTTATCGGATCAATCTCCATTTTTCACCTCCTTGCTGGGCAAAAAACCAACGGCTTCGTAGGCGCGTGCTAACGTATGCGAGGCCACCTCACTCGCTCGCTCACGCCCCATGGCCAACCAGGACGAGAGCTGGGTCCGGTCGGCAACGTAATCCCGATATCGCTCGCGAATCGGGCTCAGCTGCTCGATGACCGCCGTCGCAGTCGCCTCCTTGAGGTCGCCATAGCGTTGAAAATCAGCAGCGACATCCTTGGGCTCACGATCGGTCAGGGCTGCCAGGATCTCGAGCAAGTTGCGCACGCCTGCGCGTTCTGGATCATCTTCCACATAGAGTACTTCGTTGAAGAGGTCGGTCTTGGCTTTCGCTATTTTCCTACGGATCTGATCATCGGTGTCGAGCAGATAGATATTGCCCTGGCCATCCGCAGAAGACTTGCTCATCTTGGCCTCCGGGTGGCTCAAATCCATGACGCGCGCTGCCAGCGGTGGAATCGCTGCCCGCGGAATGGTAAAGACTTGACCGTACGCATGGTTAAAGCGCGTCGCGACCGTACGCGTCAGTTCGATGTGTTGGCTCTGATCCTCTCCGACAGGCACCAGATCTGTCTGATACAGAAGGATATCTGCGGCCATCAGAGCTGGGTAGGTGAACAGACCAGCCCGCACCATCGCAGACCCTCTGGACTTGTCCTTAAACTGAATCATCCTGGAGAGTTCACCGTAGGTAGCAGTGCACTCCATCAGCCAAGCCAGCTGGGCATGCCCGGCGACATGGCTCTGGACCACGACCGTCGAGTGCATCGGATCAATACCGATCGCAAAGAGGAGCGCTGCCATCTGCAGCGTGCCCTCTCGCAATGCCACTGGATTGTGTTCGACCGTGAGCGCGTGCTCATCGACGATCAGAAAGGTACTCTCATACTCCTCCTGCTGGGCGCGCCACTGGCGAAAAGCTCCGAGAAAGTTGCCAAGCGTCGCCTGCCCAGTGGGCTGCACACCTGAAAGCATCCGCTCACGTTTGGCCACTACCAATACTCACTCCAATCCCAGGCGACAGCACATCGCCAACGCTCACCTCGCCTAGCACGAGGGTACGGCCGAATGGGAGCCGCCTTCACCGCGTACGCCAACTACCGTATCGCCCATCGACCACTCACTCGATCGTACAGCGCTTCGAACGCAGTCGGCATCACCCGTCGCCCACGACTCTCATACGATCAACTGCTTACCGTGAGTGGATCTACCCACACACTCAGACTAGTGTTCCGGTTCAGAAAATACAACAGCGCGGTCTATGACCGGCAGCAAACAACACCACCCATGTCTCGCTGCAAATCCCCTCCGTGACGGGTAGATCCTCGGCCAGCGAACACCAGGCACACACCCCCGAGCCACTCAAGGGCAAGCGCTACTGCTCATATTTTCCTTGGCTGTAACGAATCAGACGCTCAAGCCAGGTGGGGTCGGCGAGCTGCTGATGGAAGACCAACAGATCGTCGAAGTTCACTGGGGGTCCAACCACCTCATCCTCAGACTCGTCAGGTAGTCGCCAGAAGTGAATTTTGACTCCGGAGGAGACCAGAATCTCCACGATGCGTTTATCGACAGCCTTGGACACCACCATCGTGCAGCTCGGACATCGGAACACGTAGCTCGCCTCACCATTGGATGAACAGAGCATCACCGTCATGGCGCTCGGCGCGATGTCGACGTCCCCACACGTCGGACACGAAGCTCTAATGATAGGCATTGCGACTCCCTTCGCACCTCGATTTCATCCAGTACTACCGGTATCGGTACGTTCGACCCCGACACTAAGCCCAATCTGGCATTTTTCGAGCGTTTCTCGTGTAGCCCAGGGACCGCCAGCAAGAACACGGATTTTTCAATGCGAACGTTCGAGAACCCGTCCCCTCTCCAAGAGGTACTCAGGCACGCCACAGCCCGTGGAATGCCAGCGACGTACCTCGTCTTGCCCCTCTTACGAAGTTGATCTCGGTTCTGCTCGCGATGCCCGACTGGGAGACCATCCTCGTCTAGAACCATCCTCGTCTAGAAGTAGCGCCACTGCGAAAGCGGCCAGTAGATCAAGATCACCCGACCCACGATGAGCGACCTTGGGATCGGTCCAAAAACTCGCGAATCTGCCGAGTCACCCCGGTTATCGCCCAAAACATAATACTCATTCTTCGGAATGTGGATCGGCACCGACGAGGCCTCATTCATCGGATACGTCTTGACCCCCTTGGGGAGAAACGGCTCGGCAATCGGCTTTCCGTTGATGTAGACCTCGCCGTCGTGAAACCAAATGGTCTGCCCGGGCAGTCCGATCACCCGCTTTACAAGGTAGTGAATATCGGAGCTGGTGTGATCGTCAGCGGGCTTGTGAAAGACAATGATATTACCAAAACCCACCGAGTGCAGGTGGTAGCTCAGCTTGTCAACGATCATATGATCACCGATCTCAATCGTCGGTATCATCGAACCCGACGGGACGAAGAAAGATTCGAAGGCATAGGCGCGCACCCCAAGAGCGACCAGCAGTGCGACTACGATCACGATAAGCCAGTTGCGTAGCGAATGACGTTTTGGTTGGGCCGAATGACCACCCCCGACCTTGGGAGCCGTCTCGTCGGTCGTCTGCTCTGTCATAGACCTGCTATTAACCTCTCTACCCTGTCATCGTATGACGCAAATGGGTCCTTCAACATCACCGTCCGTTGCGCCTGGTCGTTGAGCTTCAGGTGCACCCAATCTACCGTGTAATCACGGTGGTGGGCCTTCGCAGCAGCGATGAACTCCCCTCGCAGCCGGGCACGCGTCGTCTGCGGAGGAACATCGACCGCGCGCTTGATACGAGCCTCATCGACCAGCTCCACGGTGCGACCATGCTCGACCAGCTTGTAGTAGACACTGCGACTACGGTTAATATCGTGGTACTGAAGATCAACGAGGGATACCTGCGGATGCGAAAGCGGCAGATCATGTCGTGCCCTGTACTCCTCGATCAGCCGATACTTCGTCACCCAATCGACGCGTCCGTCAAGCTGCATGGGATCGATACGCAACGCCTCTAAGGCCTCTCCCCACATCACCAGCGCCCGCTGCTCATCAGGTGGAATCGAATGATTGGCGCTGAAGCGTAACGCGCGCTCGTAGTAGCTCTCCTGGATCTCGAGGGCCGTCATCTCACGACCGTTGACCAGACGAACGCGTTTCGTCAAGGTGGGGTCGTGTGAGATCTCCCGGATCGCGCGAATAGGGTTTTCCATGGAGAGATCGCGCAAGACAACGTCATGTTCCAACAGGCGAAGCACCAGTGACATCGCCCCTACCTTCAAAAAAGTGGCCCACTGGGACATGTTGGAGTCACCAACTATGACATGCAGTCGACGAAAGCGCTCAGCATCCGCGTGGGGTTCGTCGCGGGTATTGATGATCGGACGTGACCGAGTCGTCGCAGACGATACCCCCTCCCAGATATGCTCCGCTCGTTGCGAGAGGGTATACACCGGGCCCCGCGAGGTGAGCAGCACCTTCCCAGCCCCTGCATAGATCTGCCGAGTCACCAGGAAGGGGATAAGAACCTCCACAAGCCTGGAAAGATCATCGACCCGCAAGGTCAAGAAGTTCTCATGACAGCCATAGGAGTTGCCCGCGGAATCCGTATTGTTCTTGAGAAGGTAGACCGACCCACGAATACCCTCCTCTCGCATTCTCACCTCAGCGGAGTAAGCAAGGGACTCAAGGATCAGTTCACCAGCCTTGTCATGGCTGATAAGGTCCTCAAGGCTGTCACATTCTGGGGTCGCATACTCAGGATGGCTACCCACATCGAGATACAGACGAGCACCGTTTTCGAGGAACACATTTGAGGACCGTCCCCAGCTGACGACTCGTCGGAACAGATACCTGGCTACCTCGTCTGGACTCAAACGGCGCTGACCTCGCAGGGTACAGGTAACGCCGTACTCGTTCTCGATTCCAAAAATCCTACGACCCAGCTCAGGCACCCTGCTCAACCAGGATCACCGACCAAACTCTGCAGCTCGCCACCGGCAATCCTACGAAATGTTCGTCGTTCGCCACGATCCTCGAGGACCGCTACCTCAAGATCCTCGTAATGCAGCTGGTGCTCCTCCTCGCTCAGAGCGGCGACGCAGGCCCTCAGGGCATCCTGGAGGTTCCAGTCACTAGAGTACGCTCCTGCGAAACGCTCAGCGATGGCATCAGAATCCCCGCCTATCACCGCGAAATGCTGCTCGTCAACGACGGTACCATCATAAAGGATATGGAAGAGCTGGGACTCCCTACCAGCTGCACCGAGCTCGGCGACCAAAATCTCTACCTCCAATGGCTTGACCTCGTGGGTGAAGACCTGACCGAGGTACTGCGCGTAGAGGTTGGCCAGGCTTCTTGCATCGACATCGTCACGAGCATAAGCAAACCCCTTGGTGTCCGCATGTCGAATGCCCGCCACTCGCAACTGGTCAAACTCGTTGTACTTGCCGACACCCGCGAAGGCAATTCGGTCGTAGATCTCAGAGACCTTATGCAGCGAACGTGAAGGGTTCTCGGCACACAACAGGACTCCGACCTGATAAACAGCGCCGATCAGCGCACGCCCACGAGCAATACCTTTGCGAGCATAGTCGGCACGATCCTTCATCATCTGTTCAGGAGCTACATAGAAGGGCATGCTCATTCTGGCTGTCTCCTTGTCGTCAACTCCGTCTCTAGTTCACGAGCGAGGGTGACGAGTTCGTCATCGCCAACTCGTTGGTACCCGGAGGCATCGATAACCCCAATGACCGGGAAAATGCCGCGGAGCAGGTCCGGACCCCCAGTGGCCGAGTCTTCCTGGGCTGCCTCAAAAAGGGCCTTGGTAGCCAAACGGACGACATCATCGCGACTCATCCCCGGACGGAAACCAAGTCGAAGCGTTGCGCGGGCATCTCGACCACCAGAGCCAGTGGAGTAGAACGCCTCCTCTTCATACTTACCTCCGGCAATGTCGTAGGTGAAGATCCTGCCTTGATTTCGATGGAGATCCCAACCCGCAAAGAGCGGGATGACCGCCAGCCCCTGCATTGCCATGCCCAGATTCGAGCGAATCATCTGGGCAAGCTGATTCGCCTTGCCCTCTAGGGAGAGCACCGTCCCCTCAACCTTCTCATAATGCTCAAGCTGCACCTGAAAGAGGCGAACCATCTCGATCGCTGGCCCAGCCGCTCCGGCGATCGCCACGGCCGAGAAGCGATCCGCAGGGAACACTTTTTCAATGGTTCGATTCGCAATGATGTTACCCTCGGTAGCTCGGCGATCACCAGCGATCACGACACCATCGCGGAATCGCACAGCGGCGATTGTCGTGCCGTGAGGAACACCCTGGATCGCCACCGGAGTCGATTGACCGACCATCTGCGTACCCCGTTCATCCAAGAGGCCCAATAGGCCACAAAAATCCGGGCCCGGATCCCGAGCTACTTCAAACAATGGCAGCGCCAACGCCTACCGCCTCTCTCTTCATCGGCCAGCAGTCTCTACTGTCCGCCCTTTTGGACATAGTTACGGACAAACTCTTCCGCGTTATCCTCGAGAACTTCGTCGATCTCGTCAAGAATATCATCAAGCTCAGCTTTGAGCTGTTCGGAGCGCTCCGTCGATGGAGCAGCCTCCTCCTCGACGACATCCTCCCGATTGGACGACGATTTTCGCACTTGTTCACGTTCAGCCATACATCCACCTCATCTTTGCACTTTATCCTAGTTATGAACCTAATGCCTCGACCAACTCAGCAGCACTCTTCACACGACGCAGCAGTTCGCCGACATGGCCCTCTGTCCCGCGCAATGGGTCCATCATTGGGACGCGCCGCAGGGGATCGGTGCCTAGGTCGAAGATGATGGAATCCCAGTTGGCCGCTGCGATGGAGCCAGGGAAACGAGCTAGGCAGGTCCCCCGAAAATAGGCACGAGTATCGGGCGGAGGGTTCGTCACCGCGGTTGTTATCGTCATGTCTTCGAGCCGCCGCCTCATCGGTAGGCGGCGAAAAAGCGATTTCTGGGGGCGCATGTCGTGATACTGGAGATCGATGGCCGCGAGGCGAGGATCTTGGCTGTCCGCACCGTGTCGCTGCTGGTAACCCTGGACTACCTGCCACTTTGCCACCCAGTCGAGCGTGTCAGCCAGCCTCATCGAATCATCCTCTAGCGCGCCAAGGATACGCTCCCATTCAGCTAAGAGCGCAGGACCATCGAAATCATTTCCGAGATAACTCATCCCATAGTGCTCGGCATGCTCGATGGCATGCTCAAGATATGCCTGCTGGATCTCAAGAGCAGTGAGACGTCGTCCATCCCGGAGTAGCACCGTCTGTGTCAGTGACGGATCCCACGAGATTTCTCGTAACGACGACACCGGGTCTGCCAGCTCGATCTTCAGATCCTCCAGGAATCCATCTTCGATCATCGCCAACACGATAGCGGTAAGACCCAGCTTTAACCAGGTCGAGGTCTCCGAGAGGTTAGCGTCACCCAGAATAACATGCAGTCGCCGGAAGCGTTGACCATCGGAATGGGGCTCATCTCGGGTATTGATGATGGGCCGCTTCAACGTCGTCTCGAGGCCAACCTCCTCCTCGAAGAAGTCAGCCCGTTGCGAAAGCTGAAACAGGACCTTTGAGGCCGACTTACCTGGAAACTCAGAGCCCACTTTACCGGCTCCAATAATGACCTGTCGTGTCACAAAAAAGGGGACGAGTTCGGCTACCACCTTTTGAAAGGGAATGCTCCGATCGACAAGGTAGTTCTCATGACAACCATAGGAGTTGCCCTTTCGATCAGAGTTATTCTTGTAGGCCACGATCTCTTGACCCTTGGGAAGCAGCCGTTTGGCGTTCATCATGGCGCGAATCACAATCTCCTCGCCGGCTTTGTCGTAGAGGAGTGCCTGGGACGGAGAGATGCATTCTGGAGAGGAGTACTCCGGATGCGCGTGGTCGACGTAGAGCCGCGCCCCGTTTGTCAGCACCGCATTGACCAAGTGGGTGTCCAGCTCGATCCCTGAGCCACCCTCGAGCGAGAAGCCACGAGCATCAACACCAGGCGACTCGTCGACAAAATCCCACTCAACCCGCTCAGATAGTGCTGAGATGTAGGCGTTGATCAACATAGACGATGTCGTGATCGGGTTTGCGTCTGGGGCGCCAGCAACGACAATCCCATATTCAGTCTCAATGCCGAGTACTTTTGGTATTGACATCACTCCTCCTTCGACCCCACTGCTCCTTAGAGACAATCCATCGCTGATCCTTAGAGATACTGCCCGGTAGCGACTCGCTCGATCGCACGACCACCCTCTGAACCCTCCTCCTGGGAGAGGAGGATGCGCATGAAGACAATTCGCTCCCCCTTCTTGCCTGAGATTTTCGCCCAATCGTCTGGATTGGTCGTGTTAGGGAGATCCTCGTGCTCCTTAAACTCCTTGGCGATCGAGACCAACAGATCATCTTGGTTGATTCCAGGAGGTTCACCTGCGATCTCTCGCTTAATCGCAAGCTTCTTAGCTCGCCGTACAATATTCTCGATCATTGCGCCAGACGAGAAGTCCTTGAAGTAGAGCACCTCTTTCTCACCATTCTGATAGGTGACCTCCAAGAAGCGGTTTGCATCGGTGGCTGCGTACATGGTCTCTACCGTTTTTTCGATCATCCGTTGGATGGCAATCTGGGCATCGCCATTCCCGAGCCGATCCACTTCGCTTTTATCGAGAGGCAGATCGGCGGTGAGATACCGCGAAAATATTTGGTTTGCCGCCGTGACGTCAGGGCGTTGAATCTTGATTTTCACATCCAAACGACCCGGTCTTAGAATCGCAGGGTCGATCAGATCCTCACGATTCGATGCTCCAATCACGATAACGTTCCGGAGCGTCTCAACTCCATCGATCTCCGCTAGCAGCTGCGGCACGACTGTTGACTCCATGTCTGAACTAATTCCACTCCCACGCGTCCGGAAAAGTGAGTCCATCTCATCGAAGAAGACGATGACCGGCATGCCCTCCTCCGCCTTTTCACGCGCGCGCTGGAATATCAATCGGATTTGGCGTTCGGTCTCACCCACATACTTATTCAACAGCTCAGGACCCTTGACATTCAGGAAGTAGCTCTTCACGCTCCGGCCCGAGGTTTGCTCAATTTTCTTCGCTAACGAGTTCGCCACCGCCTTAGCGATCAACGTTTTACCGCAGCCCGGAGGGCCGTACAACAGGATACCCTTCGGAGCCGGGAGTCGATAGCTTGAGAACAGGTCGCGGTACAGGAAGGGCAGTTCAACGGCGTCCTGTATCTCTTCGATTTGATGGTCGAGTCCACCAATATCGGAGTAGCTAATGTCAGGTACCTCTTCAAGTGCGAGCTCCTCCACCTCCGGCTTTGGTAAGAGCTCAAGCACCATCGAGGATCGTGGGTCCACCATCACGCTGTCGCCGACCCGAACTCTCCTGCCACGTAAGACGCCACTCAAGAGAGCGACACGTTCGTCATCGCCACGGCCCACAACAATGACCCGCTCTCCATCCTCCAGAACATCCTTCACCGTGGCAACCTCACCACTTCGGTCAGGGTCTCGCACACCAATCACAGCAAAGGACTCATTCAGCGTCACCTCTTGCCCGTGCCGCAGATCCTCAAGGACGATGTCCGGGTGCACAGCAACCTTCATCTTTCGCCCGGACGAGATGATGTCCACCGTTTCGTCGTCATTCATCCCGATAAACACCCCATAGGCGGCTGGTGGCTGTGTTAGCTTCTCAACCTCTTCACGCAGGTTCGCGATGTGCTCTCGCGCCTGTTGCAGTGTGAAGGTCAACTTCTCGTTCTTTGCCTGAAGCTGCGCGAGTGCCCCCGATACTTCAAGGAGTTTCTCTTCCAACGCACGCTCCCGAGAGGGTGCATCCTTCACTCGGCGCCGTAATTCTTGTACCTCCACTTGAAGCGCATCAACCGTCTGCCGCTCCTGGGCGGTCAACTGCTCATCATGGGAATCTTTGCGATCGACCATCACGCCTCCTTCCATTCTTCACGCTACCCGAGTGATGGCGAAATTAGAACACCTCGAGGGCGACTACACTTGATGGAGTTCCTCATCGCAAGATAACCCGAGACGCAACACGGTGCGCTGAGCTCCAAGATAGTGATAAAAATGGAAAGGACCTCGATGAAAGTCTGGATTGACCAGGATCTTTGCACTGGCGATGGCCTCTGCGAGGAGATCTGCCCGCCGGTTTTCACTCTGCTCGATGACGGGTTAGCATATGTGAAAGAAGGCCAAGAGGTCTTGAACAATCCTGGTGGGGCCGCCCAGATGGCACCGGTACCAGTAGATCTTGAAGATGCCGTCACTGAAGCGAGTGAAGAGTGTCCAGGGGAGTGTATCTTCGTCGAAAGCGACTAAACCTCGAGTCGGCGATGGCCGTCGGCTACTCCGACGACCAATACCTCTTCCAGTCATGGCAGGCAGACGGTGGTTCCTCAAGCATGCTTTTGCCCATGGTACCAGAAGGTATACGTACCCATCGTCCATGGGTGTCCTTCTCAAGCGACAGTTCTCCGTCCCGGTCCAAGCCCTGCGTTAGCCAGCCCGAGGCCGCATCCGATGCTGACCTGTTCCATGGTGGTTCGTCGTCGCCGGTCGCCCACTCACGCAAGGTTTTCATGAAGCGGATGATGCGAACCGTCGGTAACGTTGGCCAACACAAGAGGTACGCACCATCGATGGCCATGAGGCCCATGCACCTCTGCCTGAAGAGGTGTCTGACGAACTTCGAGTTCGAAGGGAAGCATCGGCCACTTTACCCCACTATCGGGTGACCGTGCACCTACTCAAACGTCCTTCCAATACATTGCCAGGCTACCCCACAAGGCCGTCTGTCTCGGGTCTGGGTATCGACAACAAGTGGGGAATCCAGGCTCGCCTCACTGAATGTCTATCGTATCTAACGTCTTGGACTACAAAGGAGTCACATCAATCGATGGATCATGAGGCAAACCTGAATCGTCGGCACGCTTCGTTGGACGCGGTTGCGTGGTTTTAGCACTGATGATAAAGCCCGTATGACCCACCATCTTTTGTTCCGGCCGCACCACATCACCATTGACGACCCAACTGCGCTCAAGAATCTCTTTGACGGAGTCGACGATGAACGCATTGCTCCTGAGAGTCCGTACGGCCTCCTGAACCTGATTGATGTTCGTCACATAGATAACGACCCTGCCATTGTCGACCAGCAGCGAGCGCAGGCGAGGAATGACGAGCCATGGATCGAGGAGATCGAGCGCGATTCGATCGAACAACCCCTCCAGCTCAACCTCGACGACGTCACCGTGCACCACGGTGAGATTCGCACTGAGCTCCAATGGAAGAAAGCTCTCTACATTTTTGCGCCCGCGACTTGCGAAATCCTCTCGCTTCTCAACAGTGACGACCTTAACCCCATAGCTCAACATGCCCATCGTGAGTGCGCCAGATCCGAACCCAGCCTCTAATATCCGCAAACCTGGCTGTAACGAAAGCTCTCCAAGCATGGCAGCGATGTCCTTGGGGTAAATGATCTGCGCACCCCGCGGCATCTCGAGAACCACATCGGCAAACGAAGGTGCGTATACGACGAAGGAGGACCCGGAATTCGTCATCACCGTAGAGCCAGAGACTAACCCGATAATACTGTCATGCAGGAGTAGCCCTCGATGGGTGTTGACACTGGCTCCACGCTCCAGGCGCAACAAAAGCCTTCGATCCTTTGGGTCGACGACGAGCACGAACGAACCATCCTGAAAACCTTGCGTAGGGCGGCTCACGTCTTAGAACGCTGTTGCACGCTGATAAGGTACGAGACCCCCTCATCGAGCGTTATTTTGGCCTTGCCATGGGGAGCAAGAAACCGCCGACTCAGACGACCCTTCGTCAGACTCAGCAACACATAAACGGCAAAGCCGCCGGCAACCAACCATCGATTATTTGAATGCTCAAAAACCCTTCGCAGAGTTCGGACCATCAGAACAGAGGGTCGGAGCGATGCTAAGACACTTCCTCGCCTACCCATTCTTCTCCTCACAATCGAGTGATCTCGATAACCGAGGTCTTATTACGCCCCCTGCGGTATCCCACGACAAAGGCGACCAACACGAGCACTCCCGCAGCGACACCAACAAAACCCGGAAACGCTGGACGCAAAGCATTCAACGAACCATTCGCCGACCTCTGTACGCTCCGAAAGGAGTCCTCGACGTCGCTAAGCCGAATCTTGTCCGCCATTGTCACTTTCCTCGCTTCCCGATTCGTTTGAGTGTGAGTGCAAGCACAACGACGACTACCACCAGTGTGATGAGATACGGAAGCCAATCCAGATGCCCATGGAAGGCGGTGCCGGTCTCGTCCTGGAGCAATCGAAGGATTCCCAACGCCACCAGAACGGATCCAAAGGCAGTGAGAATCGAGCCAATCACGCCCCAAACAAGGAGGCCACCGAGCCGCTTCGCAGGATCGATCGTCTCTTGCTTCACGTAATTCAACGACGTTGAGACCGCAGACTTCAAATCATCCCGTTGACTCAACTCAAAAGCCTCCCCATCGAATGTAGAACCTGTAAGCCCACACCACAATAGCAGCGTAATCACTCACCAACCCCATCTGCGCACTCCAAACTCGATCTCCAGCGGATTGAGAGGTCGAGCTAGAATCAGGTAGCGAGGAGAATGGTCGCAAGCCTTGCGAGCAGAAGGGAGTGCTGTGACACGATTCCAATTTGAGATCACCGAAGATGTGCCCGGGTTATTCGGAGCACGCGTCAACGAACACCTCGCCCAGCCAGGATTACTGCTGCTGTCCGGTGGACACACCATTCTTGAGCTACTCGGACCACTGAAATCATCGCTTAATTCCCGCCACGGAGACCCACTCGCAATCGGTCAGGTAGACGAACGGCTGGTGCCTGCCGACGACGATCGTTCAAATTGGCTGCACATATCCAAGGGACTAGCTGACCTTGACTATCTCGCCCAACCCATGATAAACTGTCACACCCCTACGGAAAAACAGCTCCTTGCCGATTGTGATTCACCTGACGCAGCAACGAGGGATGCAAGAACAGCGTTAGCTAAAGGGTATGCAAAGCGCTACGAGTTTCTGCTCGCCGAGTATCAGCCCTGGTCAGTGGCACATCTCGGGCTAGGATCCGATGGTCACACCGCTTCACTCTTTCCCGACTCTGGGGCCCTAAACGACCGCAATGCGCTCGTCACCGCTAATCATGATCCATCAAATGCAAATCCAATCGAGCGAATCACGCTTACCTTCCCAGCCCTCAACCGGTTCTCGTTCCGAATCGTCGTTGCAACCGGTCCAGAGAAGGCTGCCATCGTCGACCGTGCCCTCAACGGAGATGGACTGCCCATCCACTCGCTCGACCCAACCAATACCCTCTTCCTACTCGACCCCGCCGCTGCCAGTGGATTAACGAGTTAGCGACGTCGCTTTTGGCCTACTGTGGTGAGTGAGGACCGATCAACTGACTCGCCGAACAACAAGCAACGCTGAGGGCGAGAGGCTGTCCCTCAGCGTCTTGCCTCTGATCGTTCGACCTCTGGCCTTGCTCGGCCAGGGGCTAAGGTGGATGCCATGGAGATGAACCCCACCCGCTGGTCGACCGAGAAGCTGCTACGCGAAGCGAGCAAGGTCCGCGACGATACCTTTGGTACAGTGATCACCTACTCACCGAAGGCTTTCTTCCCTTTCACCATGCTGTGTCGTGACAGCTGTGGCTATTGCACCTTCGCAAAGGCTCCTGCTCGTGTGCAGCGAGCGTACATGACCAGAGAGGAGGTCGTCGAACTGGCTCGCTCTGCTCGTGTGGGTGGAGCAATCGAAGCATTATTCACCCTCGGGGAACGGCCCGAAGACCGCTACCCGCGCGCAAAGGCAGAGCTCGCCGCGCTCGGCTTCGACTCGACAGTGGAATACCTGCGTTCCGCAGCATCACTGGCTCTCCAGGAGCAACTGCTGCCACACATCAACGCCGGGACGCTATCCACCGAAGAGCTTGCCGGTCTGCGCCCGATGGCGGTCTCTATGGGAATAATGGTGGAGTCGATCAATGAGACCCTGATTTGTCATCGGCTTGCACCAGACAAGGCACCCGCCCGAAGACTCCAAACCCTGCGCGATGCGGGGGCACTGGGCATCGCGATGACCACCGGCTTGCTGATCGGCATCGGGGACTCCGAGGATGATCGTCTCCAGGGCCTACGCGAGATACGCCGGATCGCTGAGGAGTACGGCAATATCCAAGAGGTGATCATCCAAAACTTTGCACCCAAGCCAGCCACGCAGATGGCACACGTGCCACCGCCGTCCCGTGAAAAGTTTCTGCGGTCTATCGCCTTAGCTCGTTTGATCCTCCCGGAGTCCGTCAACCTCCAGGCACCGCCAAACCTCTCAGAGGATCCCGGCGAACTTCTGAGCGCTGGCGTCAATGACCTCGGTGGTATCTCTCGCGTTACCCCCGACCACGTCAATCCCGAAAAGCCCTGGCCTAATATCGATGGCCTAGCGACGATTCTTGAGCATCACGGCTATGCCCTCGTTCCGCGCTTGCCAATCTATCCAAGCTATCTGAGGGAGAACAGGCGATGGATCGATGAGGGCCTCCTTCCAACCCTCAACTTTCACCGCGACCAACTCGGCTTCGCTCGGGAGCACGCCTGGTTTTCAGGTGATCCCTCAACGATGCCGACTCGACCCTTCATCAGTCATCCCGCGGGCGTGCGGGTACCCGGTTGGCTCACAGAACTGCGGGGTGAACTCGATGCTGGACATGAAGCACCAGTAGAGCTACTCACCATGGCCGGTTCTGCCAAAGGTTTTGACGTCATGGGAGTTATCGAGCTGGCGGATGATTTACGCCAACGCACCGTCGGTGACACGGTGACCTACGTGGCAAATCGCAACATCAATTACACCAACATCTGCACCTTCAAATGCCGGTTCTGCGCCTTCTCGAAGGGTCCGTTATCTCTCAACCTCCGTGGCACACCCTATCTTCTCAGCCTCGATGAGATCCTGGCTAAGGTCGGGGATGCCGAGGAGCATGGCGCAACGGAGGTGTGTCTGCAAGGTGGCATTCATCCCACCTTCGATGGTGAGTACTACCTCAATGTTGCCAGCGCCATCCACCAAAACTTCCCTGCAGTACACCTGCATGGATTTTCAGCGCTTGAGGTGTTGACGGGTGCACGACGACTTGGAATGGATCTTCGCGACTATCTTCAAGCCCTGCGGAACGCGGGACTCAAGAGTCTGCCTGGAACGGCTGCCGAGATCCTCTACGATCCGGTACGCGCTATTCTCTGCCCCGACAAGCTCTCGACTGCCGAATGGCTTGAGGTGCATGGCACCGCCCATGAGGTGGGTTTGCGCTCAAACGTGACGATGATGTTTGGAAGCATCGAGGAGATTGGAGCCGTGATCGAACATCTCGATGTGACGCGAAGACTTGGCCGACGGACACACGGTTTCACCGAATTCGTTCCACTCCCCTTTGTCCACATGGCCACTCCCATCTACCGCCTCGGGAAGGCAAGGCGAGGACCCACCCTCCGTGAAACAGTTCTCGTCCACGCGCTGGGGCGAATCGCGTACCACGGCGTCATCGACAATATCCAGGTGAGCTGGGTCAAGCTCGGGGTGCAAGGAGCTGCTTTTCTCCTTGGCTGCGGCGCCAATGACCTCGGTGGCACACTCATGGAAGAGAGCATCTCACACGCGGCAGGGGCGACTCATGGTACCGCACTTACACCTGAAGAATTCGAGGCAGTAGCCAGTCATGTTGGCCGCACCTTGGTCCAACGGACCACTTTTTACGAGCCTGTATCGGCGGACTTGCGCACCCGTCGAGGAGTGGAACACGCTCAACAGGTATCCCTGTGACTGCGTTGGAAGGCAGTGACCGCCAGCCCCCCCAGCAACATGCAGTCGATCTGAAAAACCCAAATCGAGATCTCAAACTGGCACTCGTCAATGAACTGGAGACGACGCTAGTTGCCGACATGGATCGACTTGATCTCAAGATGATAACCTCAGCGATCCGAGAGCTTCGCGAGGCCTTCACCACGTTCGCCCCGTACCGCAAGCAACGGAAAGTTACCGTCTTTGGATCCGCGAGGATACCACCTGGCGATTCCCGTTACGTGCTCGCCCACGAGCTCGGCGCGGCCTTCGCACAGCGAGGCTGGCTCGTGATCACTGGGGGTGGGCCGGGCATCATGGATGCAGCCACCTCCGGCGCAGGGCCACAGAATGCCTTTGGGATCAACATACGACTACCGCACGAGCAGGAGGCCGCACCCGGACTCGACGAGTCAGGGCACCTCATCGAGATGAAGTACTTTTTCACCCGTAAGGTCCTCATGATCAAGGAGTCTTCTGCGTTCGTGTCGATGCCTGGTGGACTCGGCACCCTGGATGAAACCTTCGAACTTCTTACCCTGTTACAGACAGGAAAGGCACAGCTAGCCCCGCTCGTCCTGCTTGAACCCGGTGGAGGCGACTACTTTGGACCACTACTTGAGTTCCTCACCGATGTGCTTGTACCGCAGGGCTTAGTGTCGGCTCCCGACCTCAATCTCTATCGAAGGTGTTGGAGTGTCGCGCAGGCGGTCAAGGAAGTGACCACCTTCTACCACAACTACGACTCTGCTCGCATTGTTGGACAAAAGCTGATTCTCAGGCTGAAACGACTGCCACAGCCGTCACTGCTCAATGCACTCAATCGTGACTTTGCCGACATCCTGCGCTCTGGCGCCATCGAGCCAATCGAGCCAACAGCGTGGGAGGTCCGAGAGGATGATCTTCTCTCCCTCAAACGCTTGGCCATGAACTTCGATCAGCACTCCCTCGGACGCCTGCGTATGATGATCGATCGATTGAACGAGGTTTAGTCTGCCTACCGGTGATGATGACCATCCTCGCCCATCGCTCACAGGAGCGTACATCTTCAAGTCTGCGCAGATCGAAACCCACCCACTCAATCAAGTCCTGGCACCTATTCAGGAATCCGATCCTTCACCCATGAGTCCCTGCCAATCTCTTCATTACCACAGGCGAGTCGTAACGGCGCGCGACCTACAGTGAAACGTGCACAGTGTTGTCCTTGGCGCCGCTGGTAACTCGACGTCGACCAAAGACCACGATCCTCACGACTCAAGCCATCACATCTCACGCGAAATATCCACCTTTCAAAGGCCACCATGGCGGCGTCAACCTCGCTGCAATGACATGGTCTGACCCAGATCCAGGTTTCTTCGTGACTACGACCCAAAGAACACAACTTGCCACCGAAATTATGGTAGGAATTCCCGGCCCACAGCAGCTCATCGCAGGCATGAGATCGAGCCCCCACTTCAATTGGAACGATGGGCCCGAACTCATCAACTTCCAGGTACGACAAGCGAGCTTCAGACACCGTCTGATCTTCTGTCAGACCCTCGAGGCACAATAGAGACATGACAAAGAAGCAACTCGAACTCTTTGAACAACAACAGGGACCAACCTCATCGGAATATCGACGAGAATTAGGGCTTCACGGAGTAGCCAAACTTCGTCGTACCCTCTCGAGCGCCAGCCTCTCACACCAAAACGTCGCCTAACCGGCCGCCCCAATCATGTCGCATAACCCGACCGCCTCGCCGCGCTACTGCCCTGTATCGAGACAACACTTCAATACTCCAGTGTCGCTCGCCGACCACAGTCGAACCTTATCCTCCTAACTACCAACCCAATGCTGAGTGCTGTGCGAGCGCATCTAGGCCGCATCACAACATCTGACGGTTGGGCGGACCGGACCAGGCCAACAGCTACCATACCAACCTGGATCGCTTCGCCAAATTGTTCCCCCTCACCCCACAAGGCATATCCGAAGACCAAATGGTCAGGTCATCGCTCAGACAGGTCACTGTCGCGGCCTATGGGATTTGAGCCACTGGAACGGAAGGGCCAACGCTCTCCACAGCTCGCTCGCGCAAGTTGCGAGGATTTTGTCGGCGCTGCGATCATGAGCGTTGGCTAGAGTCTTCAAACTGGTTGGTAACCAGCGACGGCAGATTCGCCTGCCTATCGCCATGTAGGTCTCGCAAATGGTAAGAGATGGTCGCCGTCAAGGAGAAAAGGGTCGTCGAACCGGGTCTCGGAGCATGAGCTGGCGTTCTCTTGGCGTAAGCACAACAGCGATGCGCTGCTGGTACATCACGACTACCTCGTGCTGAGAGGACTTTCAACAGTAATTCTTCAATTCATCCACACGAACTGGCCCTGGACACTGTTTTAAACACCCTTAGTGTTCAGTTTCCGCTGGTATTCTGCCGATATTCACCCTGTGTTCGGACGTCTCAACTCACTGCATCGAGACCAACAGGGGCTCTCACTGGTCAGTGTCCTCGTCGCGTTCACAATCTTGGCGGTTGTTGTTGGACCTGCGACCTATCTGATTGAACAATCGACACAGCTGTCAGTTGCATCCCGTCAACAGGTAACCGCGTCAGACCTCGCCCAGTCTGAGATTCAAGTCCTCAACGCCGAAGCGGATCAGTCGTTCTCGAATCTCACCGCAATGTTGGGAGTTTCGAGTCACACTGATACGGTTGGCTCGATCATCTACACAGTGACGGACGATCTCTACTGGACACAGGGCACCTCCAACCCCGACGGTTGCAATGCAAACGGAGGCACAAGCCAGGTCCTTGAGCCGATACTCTCGGCTTCTGTCACCGTGACCTGGACCAGCATGGCCCCATTTTTGCCGGTACGGAGCACCACTGGCTACCACGTGCCAGCCGGTTATAGTTCACCAACAACCGGTTCGGTCTTGGTGGTCGTGACAAACCAAGCAGCGGCACCGGATAGCGACATAGCGGTGAGCCTCCTTGCTCAGGGGGCCCCAGCCGATAGCACCCAAACGGCACAAACCGACACTCAGGGCTGCGCCTACTTCCCTTTCCTAGCTCCGGGCACCTACACGGTCACGTTAAATGCCCCTAGTGGTCAAGATTGGATAAGTCCAACTGCAGATCCAACACCGTCGCAAAACGTCTCAGTCACCGCGTCTGCCAACTCCCAAGCTGACTTCACCTACGCCCAGGCAGCGACGATTACCATCGCGTCCCCGAGCATCTCCATTCCGTGGCAGTTTGGGGTCTCCCTAGGTTCAACCTCGCTACCGGGAGGCGAAACCGTGTACGCGTCAGGGGGTACAGCCCCGATCACCAACATCTTTCCAGCAAGCTCTGGTTATCAAGCCTGGCTAGGACAGTGCGAACTCTACACCTCTTTCTCCGGAGTTAACCTGGGTCCGGTCGTTGTCGCTGCCCCCGGAGGAATGGCCACACTCAATCTGCTGGGGCAAACGGTAACCGTGACCGTCCTCAGCAACGGATCCCCGATGGTCGACGCTACCATTAGCATCGTCCAAACATCCACGTCGGGTAGTCCACTTACCAGCTGCACCAACCCAGTGACGGTGGTTGGCACCACCGACACCAGTGGGCAGTTGACGTTTTTAGCTCCGATCGGTGCCATCACTTTGCAGGTTACCTCAGGGTCCTCCAGCGTGGCCTACCCATCGACCGGCGCCCTTGCAACACCAGGAGGAGGGACCCTCGATGTTCCGATTGACCTCCCTTAACAACGATGACGGTCTTGGCATCGTTGAGCTTGTGCTCGCGATGGCGTTGACCGGGGTGCTGAGCCTGATCACCTACAAAGTCATTACATCATTCGACACCATCCAGCAGGTCACCCTCAGCTCTCAAGCAGCTACTGCATCGGCTGATCTTGGCTCTACGGAGCTCACCAGACTGCTGAGTCAAGCCACGACAAGCGGAGACGGAGCACTGCTAGCAGCATCACCGTCGTCCGTCAGCTTCGACGCGATCGACGCGAGTGGTCAACTCGGTATCGAGGACATTTGGGCAACAACAACCCAGTGCCCCTGCCAGGTCGACGCAGAGTTTATCACCCAGCAGCAAGGCTCAGCACCCATCACAAATCTAGGCTTCACCATTGCATCACCGACGCTATTTTCCTACTACCAAACCCCACCGAGCCCCAGTCAACTCGCCCAAGCTCAAATCACCGTTCCTGCCGCAGGTACTACAAATTCGACCATTCTGGCCGGCATCCAACTAGTCGGTATCGATATCACTGAAGACGTCATCGACCAGGGAACGAGCAGCACCCAAACGTTGGTAGCGCTTCCAGGCTCAACCCAACCGTCTAAGACCACTGAGGAGCAAAGCTCATGAAGAATAGCCCGCGCAGCGAACGCGGTGACGCGTTGATCTTGGTCATCATCGCCGTCATGCTGATCACTCTCATACCGGCAGGTCTGGTTGCAGCATCCGTTGGTCAACTACCACAGACCAAACAACGCCAGGAGAACCAGACAGCGCTCGCCGCAGCCCAGGCAGGTGTTGCCAACTACGAAAACCTCCTCGACCAGTACTCCATCAACCAGCTCGGCAACTATTGGCGCTACGATGCCACCAACCTGCCACCAGTCACCAATACCGCACTGACTGGATGGGAGCCGGTCTCCGGATCTGCTACCGAATTCTTCCACTACGCGGTCGACAACACCCAGACCGCCTCGAGTGGTATTGTTCAACTCTTGGTGACTGGAGCGGCTGCGAGCGGCGTGAACACCCAGTACGTTACGCTGAACGCCTCCTTTCGCTCCCAAAGCTTTCTCAACTACCTAATCTTTGACAACAAGATGCTCATCGACCCCGTCTTCGCTGTGCATGCCGCACAGCTACCGAACAATAAGGCTGAGAGCGACTGCAACTTCTCCTTTGCACAATCGAACGGTACCAACGGCCAACCACCCAACGGCCCGATCCTCCCCACCTGCGAGCAACTCCTGAACTTCTACGTCACCGGTCAAACCTTTAACGGTCCTGTCTTTTCCAACGACATGTTCTATTTGGCTGGTGATCCCGTCTTTAATGGTCCCGTGTATTCTGCCTCAGAGCTGACAAGCGGTGACGCCACCCATCCCTATTGGATCGATCCTATTAACGCCTACCTCGGCGGCAATAACGTCGACAATCCGGTGTTCAACGTCGGTGGCAACGTGCAGTATCATACCCCACTGGCCCTGCCCCAGTCAGACCAAGACCTAGAACAAGCCGCCTCCGCCGGCGGCTGTCTCTACTACGGCCCGACACAGGTTACTCTGAATGGTACCACCATGACGGTCGTGTCCCCGCAGACCAAGAATTCGACCTGTGTGGGTACCAATATCCCATTGCCGGCAAACGGAGTCATGTACGTCGCCAGCCTGGCCGAAGCCAACAGTCAAACCTGTGCATCGGGAACCATCGACATCGACCAACAGGATTCTCCCTGTCAGGAGGGGAACCTCGATATTCAGGGGACCCTTGATGGTCAGCTCACTGCAGCATCAGAGAACAACATTACGATTACCGGCAACCTCGAGTACGCTGGCTGCGGAGCCAATGGCACCTCTAGTCTTCTGGGATTGATCGCCGACAACTTCGTTCAAGTCAGTAGCGACTTTGCTAGCACCAACACCACTCCAGATAGTTGTTTCTCGCACCCCTCCAACGATCCGGTCATCATGGCAGCGATCCTAACGCTCCAACACTCATTTGCAGTGCAGAACTTCTGGAAACTACCCTTCGAAGGAACGATCTATCTCTACGGAGCGCTTGCCGGTAACTATGCAGATATCGAGGGAACCTTCCAAGGAACAACGATCACCAACGGCTACGCAACGGACTACACCTATGATCCTCGCCTCGCCTACCTCTCCCCTCCATACTTCCTTACCCCTGTCGCGAGTTCCTGGACGACATTGAGCACCGTGACCGTCGATAATCCCAGCAGCCTTCCCGCTCTCCCTGTCTCGTAACACGGCGCCATCCAGCTGCTTCACCATCGCTTGAGGCCAACTCATAGCAGTCGGTTGCATTCCCTTGGTGACCTACACAGAAGACTGCCGCAAAGATCACCGAATAGCTCACGACTGGCCTTCAAAAGCCCCCTCGCAGCGTTACCGGTGTTCTACACGCAGGAGCTCCTGCATTCGGTTCGTAGTCTGAGTCAGTTACAGCAAGGAACAACCAGCTCCAACCTCTATTGGAAACGCTTGACTAATCTGGGCCTGAGTCAAACCAGCGGCCAAGCGTCTCTTCGGATCGGCAAACGTTCCACGACAGAAAAGCCTTGTTAGCGCTACGCGTCAACGGTCCCATCCCAGATCGTGGTTCAGTCCGCTGTAAACAGTCAACAAGGCCAGTGCTTTACGGGGTCCTCGGGTTCAGAACCACCTCTGGTGTCGAGAGTGCGTCCAACAACTGTTTCGTGTACGGATCCGTTGGATGTTGGAGTACCTCCTTGGTCACCCCTTGCTCCACTATCTGGCCTCGGTTCAACACCAGAATATGATCAGTCAAAACCCTGGCACTCAACAAGTCATGAGTGATATAAAGCAGGCTCAATCCACTGTCACGCTGCAGATCGGCTAACAACCTTAGAATCCCAGCACGAAGCGACACATCAAGCATCGAAACAGGCTCATCTGCGATGAGCAGTTGCGGTTCGCAAGCGAGTGCACGGGCTATCACCACACGTTGGCGCTGACCACCTGAGAGCTGATGGGGCAACTTATCAACAAACTGCTTCGGGGGCGAGAGACCGACTCGCTCTAGCAGTTCCTCTGTATGTTTCGCCGCTTGCGCTGAGGACATGTTCAGATAGTTGATGCTCGGCCTGGACACCATATAGCCAACGGTATGCACGGGATTGAGTGCACCATAAGGATCCTGGAACACCATCTGCACTTTTCGATGTAACTCCCGCAAGGAACGATGTGGTGCATGTGCTATCGACAACCTACCAAACCGAATATCTCCAGTATCCGGCTTTTCGATACCGGTGACCAACCGTGCGATTGTTGACTTTCCGCTTCCACTCGCTCCGACCAAACCGACCGCTGTGCCAGCCGGAATCACAAAGGAGACGTCATCCACGGCGTGAACGATCCCCTGCCCTCGCCGACGTCGATAACCCTTCGAGAGATGCTCAACGGTAAGCGACGGTACATCCTCAGCAAAGCCCACCAGCCTTTTCTCCGACTTTGGATCATGCTCCACCTTGACGGCCCTCCATTGCACTCTCCTCACTTGACCCTCTTAGATGGCAAGCGATCGCCCCACCGCTTCCAACCTCGGCAAGCAGTGGACGCTCGTGCCAGCATCGACCTTCAGCGATCGTACAGCGTGGTGCGAAGGCACACGACGAGTCGGGCAACGAAAGATCGGGAGGAGATCCCGGGATGTCCTGCAGAACAACGTCATCAGCCCGAGGGTCGGCGTAACATCGAAACAGAGCCTCTGTGTATGGATGATGACGTCCACCCTGCACCATCTGCATTGAACCTTGATCCTCTACTATCCTTCCTGCATACATCACGATGGCTCTGTCGGTTGCATCAAGCACCACAGACATGTCATGACTAATCAAGAGCGCCGTGAATCCCCGTGCCCGTTGCAGCTCCTTGATCATTTCCATGAGCGCAGCCTGGACGATCACGTCAAGAGCGGTGGTTGGCTCATCAAATACAATTAGCTCAGGTTCGAGCGCCAAAGCCAAGGCAATCGCAGCTCGTTGACGCATACCACCAGAAAGTTCATGAGGGAAACGACCAAGGACGCTCGAATCAAGACCGACCATCCCAAGGAGCTCTACACCTCGATCGTGTACCGCATCCTTCGACCAATGCTCTCCACCGAGCTTGTGTGCCTGTAGCACATCACCAATTTGATGATGAATAGTACGCACCGGATTGAGTGCATTCATTCCGCTCTGCAAAACCACTGCAAAACCTCTACGACGCTGATGCCGTAGCCCCTCACCGCGCAACCCTGCGATGTCCACACCGCGGAATTCAATGACCCCACTCTCAAGAAATGCTGGTGGCTGTAGCATCTGCGTGAGCGCGAATCCTAACGTCGACTTTCCGCAGCCAGACTCGCCCACCACACCAACAAACTCACCCTCCTCCAAAGAGAGACTGACATCTCGAACTGCCCAAATCCGTTCACCACGTCCTGGTTGATAGACGACGTTAACACCCTTGGCCTCGAGGAGTATCATTTAGCGCTCACGCAATCGTGGGTTCGATAGTGCATCGATACCGAAGTTGATTAGGATGAAAGAAAGTGCCAGCAGTACGATGGCAAGGCCGGGCACAAACACGAGAACCCATTGGCCGGTCAACAGTGCATTATCATTCTCTGCCCAATACAGAATGGAACCCCAGCTCACGGTATTCGGATTCCCGAGACCAAGAAACTCCAAGCTCGCAGCTGCAATCACAGCGGCCGTAGCAGCACCGAAGAAACTGGCTGCTGCCAAGGAGATCATATTAGGAAGGATCTCACGGAACACAATTCGAAACAACCGCTGGCCAGAAAACGTAGCAGCGGTGACGAAATCACGAGTACGCAACGTCGCCGTCTGGCTACGCATAACGCGAGCTCCAGTCGCCCAACCAGTGAACCCAATAACCAAAAGGATCATCCACATGGAGTTACTCCGCAGGTATGCAGCGATCACGATCATGAGCGGTAGCCCAGGCAGCACGAGGGCCAAATTCGTAGAGAAGCTCAGTACATCATCAACGACACCCGGCCGAAACCCTGCAACCAGTCCGATTATTAGCGCTAAACAAGTAGCGAGCAGGCCGGCCCCAAGTCCGACTAACAACGAGACACGAGTACCATAGATCATCTGTGATAGTACATCTTGGCCATTGCCAGTTGTCCCCAACCAATTCACTGCATTTGGGTTTTGGTATGGGCGAAAACTCGTAGCCGTGGGCGAGTGGGGCGCCAGCCACGGAGCGAAGATCGCCACCAGGATGAAGAAACCAAGAATCACAAGACCAGCACGAGCCTTGCGATTGGACCACAGAGTCAGAAGCGCCCGCGTTACGAACCGTAATCGCTTCGGCACCTCAAGAGGTGGCGCTACCACCGCTACAACATCCTCGCGATTAGTCTGCATCGGCGATGCTGGAGGCACTATTGCCATTCACTGCTCCCTTCGTTCGCCCACAATGGTGGTGTGCACTCAATTGCGCTCATGCCTCGCGCACTCGCGGATCGAGCAATCCGTAAAGCAAGTCGACAAGAAAAATAGTCACCAACATGCTTACGGTGATGAGAAGAAAAATGGCCTGCATCAGCGGATAGTCACGGTTGTCAACCGCTAGAAGCAGAAGACTCCCGATCCCTGGGTAACCAAAAATACTCTCAACCAGTACCGAGCCACCGATAACAGCTCCGAGGGCTAGACCGAAACCAGTAACGTTGGGCAACAACGCATTGCGAGCCACATACAACAACGCGATCGTCCTATTGCGCAACCCGTTTGCCTCGGCGAAGAGCACATAATCCTCACCCAAGGTGTTAATCATGTTGTTTCTCATTCCCAGTACCCAACCCGCAAGCGAAGTAACGACAAGCGTAACGGCAGGTAGAATGCTATGATATACGGCATTTCCGAGAAACGACAATGTCAACTGCGGAACCAAACCCGGAGTGTAACCTCCGGTTAGGGGAAACATATGATACTTGAATCCCAGGAAATAAAGCAACAACAGTCCCAGGAAGAACGGTGGAAACGCCGAAAAGAAAGTAGAACTCACAGTGACAACGCTGTCAACCCGTGTCTGCCGACGCCATCCGGCATAGACCCCCAGCAACGTTCCGACCACAAACGCAATCACAGTGCTGGTTCCAACCAACACGAGTGTCCAGGGAGCCGCCGCTAGGATAGCGTGGGCAACCGACTCATCCGTAATTGAATAAGTCATACCAAAGCGCAACCGTGAGATGTTCACCAAGTAATCGAGATACTGCGTCCAGAGGCTCGAGTGCGGCAAGCCCAGCTGAATCTCGATGGCCCGTTTGGTGGCTTCGGTGACCGTCTGACCGCCAGCAGCCAACCGAGCAAGTGTTGCCTGCACTGGTGAGCCCGGCATCAATCGAGGAATGATGAAGTTCAACGTGACAGCAGCCCAAAGGGTGAGCAAAAACATTGCTCCCTTCCGAGCGAAATAACGCAACCCAATCACCCCTCTCCGAGACTCACCAGACCAGTACGGATCTACCTACGATGGTCGCACATGCATCATGATGGCCAACAGATCATCATCCCATGTAGCAGGCAACGTGTATGGGTCGCTCGCTGATGGCCAACCCACCCAATGCTTAGTGGTGAAGAGTCCCCACATACCACCGTAGTACAGGTCAATAATCGGAGCCTGCTTATACATAAGTTCCTGTAATGGATAGGTTGCCTTGATCATCGCAGAGTTGGTGGTTGCGGCTGCCAAATTAGCCAAATCGGAGTCAACCTGACTGCTCTTAAAACGTTCCCAGTTACTGACCGCATCTGACTTAATGGGCGCCGCAAATGAGCTATTTAAGATGGGATTGAAAGTGCTATAGGCACTACCGCTACCACCGAAGCTACCAATTGCAGCCTGGAATTCGCCGGCCTCGGTGTCAGTAGTGTAGACGGCTGAGGTAGGCTCATTAAGCGTTACGTTCATGCCGACCCGCCCTAGATCTGAAGCAATTTGTTGAGCAGCACCAACCCAGTCACTGTAGTTGTTCGGCTCCATGATCGAGAAACTCACTTGGGTTCCAGCCGAGTCGACCAGTTTGCCATTCTTATCGGTATAACCTGCTAGCTTGAAGTACTTCAACGCCGTTGCATCATTTTGGGTCACGAGTCCGTCATTGGGGATGGATGGATCCGTCCACGTCTGCTCCCCAGGAAGAATGAGTCCCGTCTGGGGGGCAACTGCCTCTACACCAAACACTGCCTTATTCTCAACAGCTTGACGGTCAATTGCGTACGACATGCCTCGACGAAAATCGGCGTTATTAAATGGTGCCTCAGTAAGGTTCATAAACAGCCCTACCACTCCCCCTGCCGGGAACCAGTATTTGTTGTATTTTGGATTTCGCGAAACATAGGTAGCTTGCACATCGGGGAAATAGTTATAGGAAAAATCGTACGTGTCGCTGGCTACCAATAATTCATTGGTTGATTGACTTGAGGAGCCAACCAGAAATGCGACCGTCTCAGGCTTGACCTGACTGGCCTCAAAGGATAGTGGATTTTTTTTGAAGACTGACTTAGTTGGTGCGTAGCTATCGAATGTGTAAGGACCGGTAACCACCGGGGGAATTGCGGTATAAGTCACAGGATTCGCTACCTTAGACCACACGGCTTGCGACACAATTGGTACTGAAGCCAGCGAAAGGTTTAGAGGTACATCCGGAACGCTGAGCTTGAAGACGATGGTATTGCCAGAAGCACTGACCGAGGATAGCTGATCCCACACACCCCCGCCATCGAGCGCTGGGAACTTCTTTAACATCTCGAATGTGAAGACCACATCCTCAGGAGTGAAACTGCTACCGTTGCTCCACTTCACGCCCTTACGTAGCGTGAACTCCAACGTAGTTGAGTTCACCGCCTTAAACGACGTCGCAAGTTCGGGCGACATCGTACCATTGATTGGATCAACCAGCATCAACGAGTTGTACATCAGATCCACGCCAAAGTTACCATTATAGGGGTTCAAGTTATTCACTGTAACCGGCGCTGTGGTACCTTCTATTGTAAGCTGGCCTGTGTTTCCTCCTGGAGCAGACGGTTTCGTCGAACTCGCGCTGGATGAGCTGGCGCTACCACAGGCAGCCAGTGTCAACGACACAACTCCAGTCATCACTCCTAGCTTAGCTACAAGCCCCAACCGTGAACTGCACGCGGCACTCTTCTTCCACGTCTTCCGATCCATATTCATTCTCCCTTTCATTAACTCTTTACGTACCCTACTGTCAGTTCCCACTCATGAACCTGGAGGAACATAGGGACATTACTCCTATCTCCACTGCTCCCGCACCAGGCAAATGCACCGAGTGTTGACCATAACTATCTCTGCCTCTAGGATCGCTAAGCATGTTTCCAGCACGGCCAAAACTGTTAACCAGCGACCCGATTCCCCCTTGCTATCCCCCTCTCTTAAGCATCACATGTGGGCAGTTCTTCTCCTGCTCCCACCGACTATCGGACATAGGCCCAACAAAGGTGGCTGATAGGTCGCGACGCAACACACGTCAAGCGTGTCACAGATCGTCATCTCTGTCGCGAGGAACGCCCTCACAACAGAACCTCGATGGGCACAAGACGTACTCGAACAACTCCTGGATGTGGCAACGCAAGCTTCAGATCGATCACTCCATCCTTGGCACGAATGCTCCCCATATCCTCAATAAAGAGATGATCTGCGCGCCGTAACGCCTCCCACTGCAGCACATCGGGCCAATCGCTGTCACGTGGCAGATGAGTCACAATGTTGGAATGGTGTTCATCCACCTTGGCCACAGCAGTTGCGTACGCGGTCGCCTGTAACCCCTGGACTGTCAACTCCACATCCCGATCCAGCCGCGGATCACCACGCATTACCTCCGTATTGATTGTTCCATTCCACAAAATGATGTCGACCTTGCCGTCTGGATGCCGTGAAGCCTGCGCTTCGATAGCTGCAGACAGCCCATTCACACGCACCTCTACCCCTTGGGGGCCCTGGTTTGCAGCCAAATGGACAGCCCAGTATCGCGGCTTACGGAGATTGCCGACACTCAACAAGCCAAACCCGTCATGAAACAGTCTCGGAGGCCGCCCTAACTCTTCAAAATGATCGCTGACCACCCAATACGACAAGGCATTGACTCTGCCCGCCACCGCCCGATAGCCAGCGAGAACGAACGGTGCACCTGCAACTGAATCATGCACTGGACCAAAATGTGTACTCCCAACCCCCCATTCCGTCCAATAGATCGGAAGGCCCTCGTAACCATATTCATCCAGAATCGGGCGAAAATCTAACGGCAGATTACCATAGGTGTGAGTACTCACAAAGTCGAGTGCCACATCGGCCCGGCGTGTGTGACTTGCTAGCGCTTCAACCCACTCACTTGCTGCACTCGACGGTCCACCAACCATCAAATTCGCATCAACGCCCTTCAATGCGAGTGCGGTCTCATCATAGAGTCGGAGATAGTCATCACGGGTTCCAGACCAGAAGACCTCTAAGTTAGGCTCATTCCAAACCTCGAAGGGCCACTGTCTCACCTCCTCGAGACCGTATCGATCGATGAGATGCACAGCAAAGGACCTCACAAGTAGCCCCCACTCAGACCAATCAGTCGGAGGTGACACGATTCCACGGTAGGTGAAGACCGTCTTCGATGGATCGCTGGCCAATACCGACGGCATAAAGGAGAGCTCCACAACAGGTCGCACTCCGATCTCAAGGATGAGATCGTAGATAGTATCGATCTTCGTGAAGTCAAAGCTCAATGTTCCGTCTTCACCGCGTTGCACCACCTCCAGGTCATCATGAAAGATTGCGTGTGCTCTTACCCACTGAACTCCCAAATCATCGTGGGCAATCCGTAGCGCCTCGTGAAACTCGTGCCCGATGTCGTTCCCATACTCATCTTGATCCATGAGCAACTGTGAGAGTCGTTCGGACCCTACCATCTTCCATACTGGGTCGAGCTGACCGACAACACTAGAGGCTCCGACGGAGACCTGCACCGGCGTTGCAGAACCTGCCAACATGGTTGCAGATACCTGTCTCGACCAATTACCAGAACTCGCCTCCGCGGCGCTCACGGCCGCAACCCGGAACAGGTAGTCGACTCCGTCATCGAGTCCAGTGACAACGAATGATGATGTGGGGACCGCTGGCACATCACTGCCGCCGTGTCGCAGTAGAAACGCATCCCCATCCTTGCCGGTGCACTCGACCAGATAACCGATTGCCCCATCCACCTCGTCCCACGTCAGCTCAATACAACCAACATCTGAAGACGCGATTAGCCCTGACGGCTGGGGCAGATATGAATCAGTATGCGAAGAGTCAGAGCGCTCATAGATACGCTCCTCCCAATCCCTGCGGACGTCTACACGATCGGTCATCTCGAACTTCCTCTCATTCAAAGCGCGAAACAGGTGTTTCCACGCAACCACAACTTCCTCGAAC
Source organism: Actinomycetes bacterium (assembly GCA_021822605.1). Lineage (GTDB taxonomy): Bacteria > Actinomycetota > Acidimicrobiia > Acidimicrobiales > Acidimicrobiaceae > Ferrimicrobium. The sequence continues at coordinate 19,686 of JAKAQL010000004.1, read as the reverse complement.
AACCAGCTCAGTGGAGAGGAATAACGTCTTTCTCGTAGCGTCTGGCTGACGTATTCGAGCAAGCAGCAGTTCCACAGCTGCCTCGCCCAATTCGCGCATCGGTTGTCGGACAGTCGTTAGTGATGGAGTAACGTGTCGCGAAACAGAAATGTTATCGAATCCGGTGATTGCGATATCGTCAGGCACACCTATCCCCGCCCTCTTCAGAGAACTCAAGGCCCCAATTGCCATCTCATCATTTCCGAACACAATCGCTCTGGGCAGCTGACCATCAGCCAGCAATCGCTCCATCACAGCCCGCCCTCCAAGTTCGGTAAATCCACCCTCAGCGACTGGCTGTGCAGGCACTGTTCGCCCCGCCTGCGCAAGCGCTTCACAAAAGCCAGCAAAGCGTTCGCTAGAATCAGGTGAACCAACTGGACCGCCAACAAATACGATATTCTCGTATCCGTGTGCCGTGAGAAGGTGAGAAGTGACGTCACGCGCTCCAGTGCGATTGTCCACCGCAACATGATCCAGTGAACGTCGAGCAGGCTTATGTGCCAGCAAGACAACAGGAACAGTCCTTGCGATAGCTGACACATCCTTATCAGCCAGGCTTCGGGACATGATCACAAGGCCATCAACCTTACTCGCGACAGAGTATGCCAGGCTCTTGCCTCCGGACGCCTTCAACGCCGCAATAAGAACAGCCTGACCAGCATGAGTAGCAATGCGCTCAGCTCCTCGGATCACCTGGTCGACATAGAGCGGCGACTCCTCCTGCCCTACGTCTGGCTCTCCTAGATCGGGAAATAAGAGTCCCACAATGCCAGCCCGACGTGATGCAAGACCCCGTGCAGCTCCGTTAGGAACCCAACCCAGCTCCAACGCGGTGGCGAGAACACGCTGCCGGGTGCGCTCCGAACCAAAGGTTTCGTCTTGCATAACCCGAGACACCGTGGTAGTCGAGACCCCGCACTGCGCGGCGACCGCATAGATCGTCGGACGATCAGCCATTCCCGACACCCCCCTTAGCTCACGGTACAATTGTGTGTATCGCTTAACTATATCAAGTGATGACGGGAGTGTGAACAGTTCGCGACTATTTCGTTACAGGAGCTTCCCTAATCCTCATAAAATCGTCCCGATAGGTCCCGTGGGGATTCATACGCCACTGATGCCATCCGGCCACCTTCGACGGATGCACCCCATGCAGAGGCAATAGCAATGGCACTGGCAATGCCGCATCGAACATGCCAATAGTTACTAGATCGCGACCCGCACCAACATTTTCCCGACGTTCCCTCCCGTAAACAAGGAAAGGAAGGCACTCGGAAGACTATCGAAACCTTCAACTATCGTCTCGAGGGTCTGTAGTTGACCAGATCTAACCCACTGACTCGCCAACGATAGATACTCCCGATAGAGTGCCAAGTGATCCGAGACGATAAAGCCTTGCACGCGAAGACGCCTGCGTACCACAAACCCCTCAAAACCCCTCGGACCAGATGGTAGTTGGGTATCGTTGTATTGCGAGATCGCTCCGCACAGTACGGCACGTCCGAAATCCTTCATTTGGTGGATGGCTGCTTCTAACTGTGACCCGCCTACGTTGTCGAAAAAGAGACTGATGCCATTGGGAAAGGCTGCGCGCAAGGTTTGCGCAAAGTCATCGCTAGAACGGTAGTCAATGCCCGCTGTAAAACCAAGTTTGGCAAGTTGCTCCACCTTTGTAGCTCCACCGGCAGAACCCACAACACGAGCACCGCTGATTCTTGCGAGCTGACCAACGACCGACCCGACAGCGCCAGCCGCACCTGTCACAAAAACCTCATCATCGGACGTAACCTGACCGAGTACGACCAGGCCCACATAGGCCGTCAGTCCTGTCATACCGAGGGCCCCAAGATATGCTGAAGGAGGTACATCTTGATCGACGGGGAGTTTCCACAACGTCGATGCTTGAGCGACCAAGGAGGTAGCCCAGGGGAACTCTCCCCGAACCAGGTCTCCCACCCTGTAGCCATCGACATGCGACTCGAGAACCTTGCCGATGCCAGCTGAGCTAATCGCCCCCCCTACCTCGAAGGGTGCAACGTAAGAACGAGCATCCGACATTCGACCTCGGAGGTAGGGGTCGACTGACAAAACCATCGGCTCAACACGAACGTCGCCATCACCCAGGGCCTCATCGTTCTTACTAATCTCATCGAAGTCATCGATCGTCGGGAGCCCAACTGGTCGCCGAGCCAGTACAAAAATCCTCGTCATATCACCCTACCTTCTGCTCTACCACCGCCGCCAAACTATTGCCCTGCAGGCTCACCGGTATATCCGGGTCATGCTCTTCTCGAACCCCGGAATGCACTAGCCCGAACTCCACACCAAGGCGGGCCGCGAAACGGCCGTCTGTGCTCAGTCGATCCCCGACCATGATGGTCTCCTCCGTCAACAATGGTCGCAGCAACTGAACCATAGGTTCCTCAGGCTTTCCGGCAAAAACTGGCTGAGCTTTTGTGGATGTCACGACGGCAGCGACCAACGCACCCGTTCCTGGTACGACGAGACGCTCCAGTGGGTAGGTTGGATCGGCGTTCGTAGCGATGAAGCGGGCACCTGAACGGATCGCTACGCAGGCATTTGACATGTCGCTATAGCTGAATTGCCGGTACCAACCCAGGACAACCGCGTCAACATCCTCGGCATCCTCCAGTCGCGTTGGCAAGACGAGATCAACCCCAGCCGCGACGAGCTCCTCAACCAAACCACGCTCACCAATCGCGAGCACGCGTTCCCTGGCCTTCACCAGCGTCGCCGCCGCCATCGCGGAGGTCAGAATCTGGTCACGCGTAACAGGAACACCAAATCGAGTTAACTTATCCACATACTGGATTCGGGACAACGATGAATTATTCGTCACAAAACGCACACTATGGCCAAGGTCCAACAACCTCGCAATGGCCTCGACTGAGCCTTCGATTGGGGTGTCGAGTGTCCATACGACCCCGTCTAGATCGAGCAACCACTGCATACTTCACTCCGTCCTACGTAGTAACCTTAGGTCTCAAATGAGAAACCCGAACACCAACGGTCCAGGCTACCCGGAGACCTTGCTGCGCCCAACGAACCTTCGAGGGCTGCAGCCAATCGCGCTAATACACCTCGATGCCGAAGCTGAGGGTGTCGAAGGCTTCGACGAACAAACATCAAGCGCTTGGCTATCGACACACTTAGCTCACGAACGCGTACCGGCCTACTACCGCTATACCGTTGCCACTACCGGGACAGGAGAACGACTGCGAATTCGGGGCCTCGTCATCGGCTTGCTCAATCCTGATGTGAACCCGCCGCTTTGGATCGCCGTCGACAACCCTGACATCGATGCCATTTTGGTTGGTCAAGGTAGCTATCTTGGCAATGTCGCCGATGCCGACCGGAGCATTCACCGGCTGGAACGCTATGAAGGAACTGCACTCGACAAGGTTGTCGCCGACATCGTTAGCAGCCACCCGGCGATCACCGTACTTGACGGACCGCAACGGCCACCGGCCGACATCGCTCCCGTCTTCATCACATCATTTGAGACCGCCGCGAGCTCCTTGCGACCAGCGAGAGTGACTCTCACCAGTCTCGAAACAGCGACAGGCTCGCTACGATGGCTTACGGCGCTACCTACTAGCTCCGACGCGAAGATGATCACCGACGTGATCGCCACGTACCACCGTGGAGAGGACACCATCAATTTCGGCTTGGCCCATACATTTGCACAACGCTCGACAACACCCGCCGCGGTCAGCCGCATAGCTGCGTCAGGGGAGAGCAGTCCCGGAGAGATCACTTGCTACCCTACCGTAAGCGCCCTACGAGCGCTGGCACGAACGGGGGACCCCGATTTGTGCTTTCCCGCGAGCATTCTGCTGGGCCCCTCGGCTCTCATCCTTGCTGGGAGTCAAGGCACGATCATGCGCTAAGCCACCGACTGTGCAACCAGCGGAGGGCGCTACGATACGGCAACGAAGCGCAAGACTAGCCCATACAGCGAGACGCCTCAAACCGCAAGCGTTGATCACTTTTGGAGAACAAACGTCTCGGTCGAAACCGGTGCTAGCTCAGCACTGCGAGGCGCTCAGCAACGTCGTAAAGATTCTTGTCCTCCTTGAACAACTGCAAGTAGATCTCTCGAGCTCCAGACGCATCACCGGCACGTTCGAAGAGCTGAGCCAGAAGATACCGCTGTCGAATGCTCGTGAGTGCCGTTGCGCGGCGCTCCTTCGCCAAGCCCTGCTCCATCAATGTGATCGCCTCGGAAAGTTTTCCCTGATCAGCCAGGGCACCCGCATAGACAATGCGTCCCTCAACGATAACCTCTTTCGCGGGTGATGCTTCACGCAGCCGCAGCCACCACCGATCCAACTCGCTGGTCCGACCCAGCGCCCTCGCACAATCCATCAGAACGGGTACTTGATCAAAGTTATCAGTCGACTTATGCACCTTGCGCAACACGCGAAGGGCTGCATCATAACGGGCAAGGCGATAGAGGCTCAGCCCCATCAGTTCTAGTACCTCAGGTTCGTCCGGATCCATGGAGTCAATTCGCCGTGTAATACGCAGCGTTTCCTCAAATCGGTCGCGCTCGTAGGCCTCCGTGGCACGTGCAAGCAGCTGCTGCATGGCAGAGCGACTTTTCCCACGCATCGATTCGCGTTGTGGTCGAATCTTCGATGCAACCTCACCGTCTTCTCGGATCCGCGTCCGCGAGGGTGCCTCACCACCCTCCCTCTGCAACCAACGCGAAGCATGGAAGCGAAGTGATGGCAAGTTCGATGGCTCGGCCTGAACGATCTCATCGGTTAGTGGTTCAGTTTCAGTCCGTTCAACGAAGGCCTCCCTCCGAACATCGCCACCGCGGTCACGATCGGTGTCTCGTGGTCGGGAGTAGCGTGGACGATCGCCGTCTTGGCTGCGAGGGCGATCGGGTCGATCCCCGCGATCGGGTCGCGGACCAGAGCGGAAACCACCGCGGTCACGATCGGTGTCTCGTGGTCGGGAGTAGCGTGGACGATCGCCGTCTTGGCTGCGAGGGCGATCGGGTCGATCTGACGAACCCGACTCGCCAAACTGCTGTGGGTCGTCTGATCTAGCTGACATGTTGTTGTACTCCGATGATGTGGGAAAGGTAGCACGGAAAATTTTGCGCCAAATCATCCTAACAGGTTCTGAGCCGTGGTACTGATGATTCTCTACTTACCAGCACCCGCGCACGAATTCGGTGAGAGACGGTTGAGCCTCGACAAGGCCACCTCCGTCACAGCCGCTACCTCTATTAGCTACGCTTTTGCTCAGCCACCTGGTACCAATTCCTGGACACCAGTGCACAGGAGTTCGCATGCGGTCTTCCTGGTAGACTAGACCGAGGTCGCCTTCTTTCGGAAATGAGCCCCCCATGCTTGTTCATGCCAAGTCACTACAGTTCGAATACGGTGCCCGAGTTCTCTTTGATGACCTGAATTTGCTGGTTGACAGAGGCGATCGCGTGGGCCTCGTCGGCCGAAATGGTGCTGGTAAAACGACTTTAATGAAAATTCTTGCCGGCGAGCTCGATGCCAAGGGATTACTTGAGCGAAATGGTACCGTTGGCTATTTGCCGCAGGACCCACTTGCAGCCGATCCAAAGCTCACCGCACTATCTCGCATTCTATCGGGGCGTGAACTCGATGATCTCTTTGCAAGACTCACTGAACTACAACAGCTCATGACCGAAACCGATACCTCCATCCAAGAACAGGCAACCAAGGAATACGGCCGCGTGGAGACGCTTTTTGCAAGTCGCGATGGTTACCGCGCGGAGTCCGATGCCACTGTGCTCGCCAACTCTCTCGGAATCGAAGCACACGTACTATCTCAACCCATCGGGGTCCTGAGCGGTGGGCAACGGCGAAGGATAGAGCTTGCGCGCATCCTCTTTTCTGAGGCAGACCTCTTGCTGCTGGACGAACCAACGAATCACCTGGATGCTGACTCCATCAACTGGCTTATTGACTTTCTGAAGGGCTTCAATGGTGGACTCGTTGTCATCTCCCACGACGCCCGGCTTCTCGAATCCGTCGTCAACCGAGTCGCCTTCCTTGACCCCCAACGCTCCACGCTGGATCTCTACGCCCTTCACTATCGCGCCTATCTCGTCGCTCGCGCCGAGGATGAAGCACGCCGCAGGCACCTCTACGAGGTCGAGACAACGAAAGCAACCCAACTGAAGCGCCAGGCTGACAAGATGCGAGGCTCAACGGCAAAACGTGCGCGGAAGGCAAAAGTTCTTGATCGGCGGGCCACTCGGATACTCGACAATGTCGATGATGTCCGTACCTCAGACAAAGTCGCTAACATCCGTTTCCCTCAGCCCTTACCGTGCACCAAGACGCCAATTCAGGCCAACGGTCTTGCCAAGTCCTATGGCTCACTTGAGGTAATCAGCGGCATCGATCTGGCTATCGACCGCCAGTCACGTGTGGTCATTCTAGGCCTCAATGGAGCTGGCAAGACGACATTACTACGGCTGCTCGCAAACGTAGAGACCCCTGACGCCGGTGAGATCCATCCTGGGAAGGGTCTAGTAGTTGGTTACTACGCCCAAGAGCATGAGATGCTCAATCCTAACCTCACACCACTGGAAAACCTCCGCAGTAGTGCACCTGCCGACGTGACCGACACCGATCTCCGACAGATCCTAGGCTCATTTATGTTCACCTCGGAGATGTTCAACCAGCCAAGTGGCACGTTATCCGGTGGTGAGAAAACTCGTCTCGCACTGGCCACCCTCGTATCGCAGCGCGCTAACCTACTTCTACTCGATGAACCAACCAACAACCTTGACCCTGCGAGCCGTGATCGCGTCCTTGCGGCACTACGCAGCTACACGGGCGCCATCATATTGGTAACCCACGACCCGGGGGCTGTGGAAGCACTACAACCCGAGCGAGTGCTGATGTTGCCTGACGGCGTCGAAGATTACTGGAATGAGGAGCTACTGGAACTCGTGACGCTCGCTTAACTAACTTCTCAAAGTCTTCCAAGGTTCGGCCATTAGGCTCGTGCTCATGAACACAGATCAATCGAACGCTACCAAACTTGAAGTAGTCATCCAACTGGACACCCCCGATCAGGAGGGCTGGCAACAGGTACTCCACCAGATAGAAAACCTTTTGGCCGAAGATGACTCTGCCTCTGTTGAGGTTGTTTGTTCTGGCCGAGGGACAGACCTCATCCGCCGCGACACTACCCACCTCTCAATCGAGCTAAATCACCTTGCCGCGCGCGGCATTTCGTTTGTTGCCTGCAACAATTCGCTTCGGCAGCGCTCCATACGAGAGGATGAGCTCCTTCCGTTTGTCACGATTGTGCCAAGTGCGATAGGCGAACTCATTCGAGCCCAGCGTGATGGTAAGGCCTATCTCAGATTGGTATAAACCTGAGAACACTTGGTCTACACCCAGGGACACACCGTGAAGGACCTGCACGAGGTGTCGGCCATCGTAATGGGCTTCGGCGAAGCGAGCCAATGCTAACCGACAGCCCCATTTCAGCGCAACTCCATCGGGTTGGCCGTACGCGGTAACCAGGGCCTAGCCGTGCGGCATTCGAACAACCCTTCATCAGCTTGAGACTGACGCGCGCCAGTACGATAGGCGGCGGACGACTTCTCCTTTCTGCCATCGCGAAGGTAGCAATCTTTCCCTAGAACAGCGGGCAAGCGAGGTAGCCCACACGGTCTTCGAGAGTGCACTGGCATCGGATGCGACATTCAGACTCTGCGGTACTGAGTCTCTAGCGCTCGACTGAGTTGACAAGCTCCTCGAGTTCCCAGGCATCTTCTAAGACGCGTTCAGCGTGGTGGCAGGCGACGGTGTGTCCGGTGGCCACCACACGCAGTTTCGGATGATCGATCGAACACTCTTGCGTAGCATACGGGCAACGCGGATGGAAACGGCAACCATCTGGAGGCGAAAGCGGGGACGGAAGTTCACCAACGATCTGACCTACCCTGGCCTTTTCACGCTCAATCTGTGGGTCGGGAATCGGCACCGAGCGCAGAAGTCCGCGGGTGTAAGGATGCGCAGGGCTAGAGAAGATATCCGACGCAGCGGCGAGCTCTACCAATTCCCCAAGATACATCACGCCAATACGGTCAGCCAGGTAACTCACCACAGAGAGATCATGGGAGATGAGGGCATAAGTCAATCCATAACGCGCCTGCAGTCGTCGCATCATGTTAAGCACTTGGCTACGAATCGAAACATCGAGCGCCGAAACCGGCTCATCGGCTACCACCAGCCCAGGCTCAAGCATCAAAGCGCGTGCGAAACCGATGCGCTGACGTTGACCGCCCGAGAACTCATGAGGATAGCGCTCCACCGCATTGTGTCGAAGTCCGACCTCGTCTAGCAGGGTGAACATACGGGCTTCCTGCGCAGACGAATCACCGATGTGTTGCACCTTCACCGGTTCGAGCAGCGCTGCTCCAATTCTCATCCGAGGATCGAGTGACGCGTAAGGGTCCTGGAACATCAGCTGGAAATTGCGACGCAACTTGCGCATCTCGCTCAATGAACGCGTGGCGATATCATCACCTCGATACAGGATTTGACCAGATGTGGGGCGCTCAAGGCCGACCATCATGCGTCCCAGCGTTGACTTCCCACAACCGGATTCACCTACGATACCTACGGTCTCCCCTTCGTAGAGCGTCAAATCGACACCAGATACGGCGTGCACACTGCCGACCTTGCGCCGTAGAGCTCCAGCGAAAATGTCGTATTCCTTTACCAGGCCTCTGAGCTCGAGTAATGGTTCATGCGGCACCGATCGAGGAGCATGCCGCTCTTGCACGCCAAGCACCGTCGAACGGATCTCATGATCGACCGGAAACCAACACGCGAACTGGTGCTGGTCACCCTCGAGCGCCGGATCCTCTTCACGGCAACGATCCTGAGTAAACTGGCAACGCTCAGCGAAACGGCAACCCTTTGGTGGATGTGCGAGATCAGGAGGCAGCCCAGGAATGGTCGCAAGCACCTGTTCACGATCGTCCCCAATCCGAGGGATGGAGGAGAACAGAGAATAGGTGTAGGGGTGGCGCATCTGTTGGAAAAGCTCTGTGGTCGTTGTGCTCTCCACAACTCGACCCGCATACATAACCATCACACGATCAGCACGGCCAGCGACCACCCCCAAATCGTGGGTCACAAGAATGAGGCCCATATTCAAGGTTGCCTTGAGCTCATCGAGGAGTCCAAGAATCTGTGCTTGGATCGTAACGTCGAGCGCCGTCGTTGGTTCGTCGGCAATCAACAGTTCAGGGGAGTTCGCCAGGGCGATGGCAATCATAACCCGCTGGCGCATGCCTCCGGACAATTGGTGAGGAAAGTCATTCAAGCGCTCCGCTGCTGCCGGAATCTTCACTAGATCAAGGACCTCGAGCGCCCGCTTCCGGGCCGCTGCCTTGTTGGCCGCCTTGTGAATCATGAGTGACTCAGCTATCTGCCAACCAATTGTTTTCGACGGGTTCAGGCTCGTCATCGGATCCTGGAAAACCACACCGATCTTACTGCCGCGGATCGCACGCATGCGAGTCTCCGATGCACCAACGAGCTCTTCACCGTCGAGTTTGATGCTCCCACCGGCGATCACGCCCCCGGCTGGCAGTAGCCGCACAATCGAGAGCGCCGTCATGGTCTTTCCACAACCAGACTCGCCAACCACGCCAAGCGTCTCACCACGCTTCACCGAGAGGGTTACTCCTTCCACTGCCCGTATGGTGTTACGACGCTGACGAATCTCCGTCGCCAGCTCTTTGATCTCCAATAACTCAGCCATTATCTCCCCCTCATGAATCGAACCCCACACCGAACCGGTCAAGCGTGCGCAACCAAAGATTCCGATGCCCCTCACTGGCATCAGCCCTCATCAGCGATCGCCTTGTGATCGCGACCGCCGCTGAACGGAGTGGCTCGGGCGGGAACGGTACCGGCTTCGTTCGCACCAAGCCTAGGTGCTCAAATGCCGACTCCTTGGGTTCCAGCCTTGCACAAAGTACCTCGGCTGCGAAGCGAGTCGCACCCACACCCAAGCCTGTAAAACCAAGGGCATACTGAATCTTGCCTTGATGACGAGAACCGAAGAACATCGAGAAGCGGGTGGACGTGTCGATCGCGCCACCCCATGCGTGAGTAAAGCGCACCCCCTCTAGCATCGGAAAAGTTTCAAAAAAGTGGCGCGCAAGCAGCAGATGAGTTCGCGATCGCAATCGATAGGAGGCACTGATCCGAGAGCCATAGTGATAGATGGCATCATAACCGCCCCACAGGATGCGATTGTCACTCGTAAGCCGATAGTAATGAAAAAGATTGCCAAGATCCGACAACCCTTGTCGTCCGTCCCATCCCACTGCCTCCATCTGGGACGTCGTCAAGGGTTCAGTCATGAGTACATAGTCATACACAGGAATAATGAAGTTCCCTACACCCGGCAACAATGAGGGAAAGGCGTTCGTCGCAAGAATGACCTTTGCTGAACGTAATGACCCACTCTGGGCAGTGGTGACGTCGACCATGCCACCGATCACCGTCACCCCAGTGACCACCGTTCCCTCGTAGATTTCTACGCCAAGAGAGGATGCCACCCCCGCCAATCCCCAAGCCAACTTGGCCGGGTTCACCAATGCGGTTCGGTTTGTCGTCCATAGCCCTCCTTCATAGACAGGTGAGTGCACCAGCTCCTGAACCTCGCGACGGTCGAGTACCGTCGTATCATGACCAAAGGTACGCGCCGTCAGGGCATACTCCTCCAACCCGTCGAGCTGCCACCCATCAGTGGCGACATCGATGGCACCTGTTTGCATAAACTCGCAATCGATATGGTGTTGACCGATAAAGTCGGCGATAGCTGCCAAGTTCTCTCCACCGAGGCGTTCTAACTCCACCATCTCATCTGGCCACCGTCCCAATCCATTCTCAAGGCCGTGTGTCAGACTCGCATCCACAAAACCGCCATTGCGGCCACTGGCACCGAACCCCACACGACCACCCTCAACGACGGCTATTTCCCATTCAGGGAAACGCTCCTTTGCTAGGATCGCGCTCCACAATCCCAGAAAGCCGGCCCCCACGATGACAAGATCTACCTCTACGTGGCGGCCAAGTGGCGGTGCGAAGACAGGCGCCTCTGTCTCCTCAAGCCAAAATGCTCCATCATGCGCACCGGTCAGCGCCCGAATGGCCTCTCGTTCACTATCCACCATCAACTCCTCTGTTTGCCAGACCTCAAACCAGCCACCGACATCGCCACCCGCCCTGCTGCTCTGCCTTCACGGGCCCTCAACCCGGGCACACATTCCCCGCAATCACCCGCTCTCAACGGCCCTCGGCCTCCACAGCGAGGTAGGGACGAACGGAACGGAGATTCACCTCTTGTATTCCCAAAGTACCACACAAACCGAAGACATCGCCCCGCTGAACCACCCATCCTCGTGGTGCAAATTCGAACCAACCCGATACTCGACGAGGGACCGCCCCATCGACACCCTCTCTTGACCCAACCATGCAGATCGAGACGAGCCTCGCTCTTATCCGACCCACCCGGACTCCGAACGAAGGAAACGACTCGCGACGGCCACGTCAGTCTCATGCCCAACCTTTTGCATTACCGCGTGTGACCCAACGCGTATCGACACTGGTTCGGAGCTATCCCGACACGAATTCCGCTTGATACTGCAGCGCCGCTGGAACAGCGGTAACCCCTTCTCCATCGTTTCGAACCCAAACACCTTGAACAACTCGATCGCTCTCTCACAAAGGATCTCCTCGGCTTCGCTACGCAATCTTGCGTCCACTGGTAACTTAACAAAGACATTATTACTTTTTTTGGTCGCGAGCAACTAATTCCACATGGCCAATCCATTGGAAGGAGAATTTTGCCTCCTTTGCCCCACCTGACTACCAGTGTGAGGACTCTGAGACACCAGGCTGAGACCCTGCGACCATGAAAGGCATGTAAAAATGTGAATTCTGATGCATACGGTATCGATCGGTTGCTGTATCATGACTAACAACTCGCCTGCGGACTGGGTCATGGTGCTTTGGTACCATGAGTGCTCTAAGGCATGCGGGGGCCGGTTGAAGGAGGGGCAATGACGGCTATCACGGCCAAGGAGCCAGGGGCGGACTCAGTTGACGCCGATACGCGGGTAGGTGCGCTGCGGGCGGGAGTGAACACCTTCATGGCCAACAAGCTTGCGGTTGGCAGCCTCGTCATCTTGGTCCTCATCATCCTCTTCTGCTTTGTTGGTCCACTTGTGTACCATACAAACCAAGTTGCCGCACAGCTCCTGCTCGAAAACCAACCACCTTCCGCTGCCCATATCCTGGGCACGAGTCCCGCGGGTCGCGACGAACTAGGACGACTCATGCTCGGAGGACAAAGCACGATTGAGCTCGGCCTCGCAGTCGGTCTGCTTGCCTCTGCCTTTGGCCTCATATGGGGAACGGTCAGTGGCTTTGTTGGTGGTATGGTCGATTCGGTGATGATGCGTATCGTTGATGCCCTGCTCTCAATCCCATTTCTTTTCTTCGTTATCTTGCTCGCCTCGATCGTTCGACCAACACTCTGGTTGATCATTCTGGTTATCTCCGGTGTGAGCTGGCTTTCTACCGCCAGACTGGTGCGAGGCGAAACGTTAAGCCTCAAAACACGCGACTACGTAGTGGCCGCAGCAGGGTTCGGAGCACCTCGATGGCGGCTCATCGCCCGCCACATCATGCCGAATGTTCTCGGTGTCCTCGTCGTGAACGGTACGCTCAAGGTGGCTGACGCCATCCTCACATTCGCCGCCTTGGGCTATCTCGGACTGAGCATTCCACCACCTGCTACCAACTGGGGAGAGATACTAGCCGGCGGCGTAAACAACATCTTTGATGGTTATTGGTGGCAGCTGTGGCCAGCGGCAGTCCTCATCGTCTTGACCGTTCTGGCTGTCAACGTTCTCGGTGATGCACTGCGCGACGTCGTCGAATCACGACTGGCACAGCGTTAGGAGATCGGCCATGCCACGAACCCCCCTCCCACAGTTGAGAACTCGACAACTGACCATCACTCGCATCAACGATGAGTCAACCGAAGACCATAAGGAGCGCGCATGATCCGATACATCCTGCGACGATGCGGTCAGGCCATTATCACGATCATCGCGGTCTCGATCATCGTCTTCATCATTTTGCACCTGCTTCCTGGTGGACTCGTACGGGCACAGCTAGGTCAGAAAGCGAGCCCCATACAGGTTCATACCTTAGAGGTACAAGAGGGACTTCTACGACCACTCCCAGTCCAGTACCTGACCTGGGCATGGAATGCACTCCGTGGAAACTTTGGTTACTCGTACAAGCTCAGTGAAAACGTCTCCACGCTCCTCGCTGAGTATGTTCCACGCACCTTCTTTCTTGTTGCGATCTCGCTCCTCTTCGCTGTAGCTATCGCGATACCCATGGGCCTCTGGCAGGGCTATCGGCGCAACCGTGCAGATGACCATGCCCTCAGCGGTACGATGCTCATCATGTACTCGATGCCTACCTTTCTGCTCGGCGTCGTCCTCATCGTCATCCTCAACATCTGGTTGCCAGTCTTCCCCTCGACCGCATCGAACTTCGGCGGCAGCCTCAGCATCGATGCCACCGATCTCGCACTCCCGATCATTACCCTGTGTCTGGCCAACGTGAGCTATTTCAGCCGCTATATGCGCTCGTCCGTAATCGATAATCTCTTGGAGGACTACGTGCGAACAGCACGGTCCAAGGGAGCACACAACCGTACCATCCTTCTGCGACATGTGCTGCGCAACTCATTGAACTCAACGCTGACCCTCCTCGGCCTCTCGTTGCCCTACACAATCTCCGGATCTTTGATCGTGGAGGCGCTGTTCAACTACCCTGGTGCTGGCCTACTCTTTTGGAACTCAGCCCAGACACGTGACTTCCCAGTGCTGCTGGGGATCGTTCTTGTCATCGCAGTGATGACCGTTTTGGGCAATCTCATCGTTGACATCCTCTATGGTGTCGTTGATCCACGGGTCCGCGTCCAGTAACCGCACTCGAGAGCCCTACCGTGCTCCGCACCCGATACATCCAGGGAGCTAATCAGGAGAGACCCGTCCTAGCAGTCAATGCAAGCACCAGAAGAGGTCTCCGCTTCGCGTCCTCCTCACAGATTCAGCCCCATTGGCTCTCGGAGGCGAGACGAAGGCTCCCGTCGATGTGCTCGTGCCTCGTCGACGCCTCGAATAGCCAGACATCGGTGATCTAAAGGCCGTCGAGTATACTGAGGATCAACTGAATCAAAGGATTGGATCTACTACGAGCTGCCTGTTATGAACTTTAGTGCACTGACACGGTGGCGTCAGACGACATTTCGCTCGCTCGGGGTGCGCAACTTCCGACTCTTCACCATTGGGCAGTTCATCTCAAACACTGGGAGTTGGATGCAGTCGATCTCTCTCGCCTACCTGGTGCTGACCCTCAGCAAGAGCGGCTCGTTATTGGGGCTCGTGACTGCCGTACAATTCCTTCCCATTTTGCTCTTTGGAGCCCAAGCGGGAATCATCGTCGATCGCCGCAACCGTCGCCATCTCATCATGCTCACCCAAACGCTGTTCATGATCGTAGCCTTCATCCTCTTCTATCTCGTGGCACAACATGAGATCAACATCCCTCTCATCTTCCTCTTCTCTGTCATCCTTGGACTCATCAACGCAGTTGATACTCCTGCCCGTCAGAGCTTCGTCCAGGAATTGGTTGGGCACGACAACCTCCAAAATGCGGTCACGCTCAATGCAACGAGTTTCAACCTCGCACGCGCCATCGGGCCGGCTGTAGTGGGCGTGGCCATTGCGAGCCTGGGTCTCAGTTGGGGCTTCCTTCTCAATGCGATCTCATTCCTCGCGATACTGCTCGCACTGGTGATGATGAAGCCCGAGACGCTCTTCCTCCAGGGGACTGTTCTACGCGAACCAGGGCAGATCCGAGCAGGCCTACGCTATGTTCGCAATCGTCCAATCCTCTTGAGCACCCTGCTGGCGATCATGATCGCTGGCATCTTTGCTTACAACTTCCCGGTCACTATCCCACTCTTGGCTGAGACGACATTTCACGGGCATGCTCAACTGCTCGGAGACTTCATGTCGCTCTTCGGAGTCGGAGCCATTTTCGGCAGCATCGTCGCAGCCTCACTACGTCGACCAGCTGGTCCGCGTCTCATGACAATCATCTCAATGGGCTTTGCCATGCTCATGGTATTGGTAGCAGCAGCCCCGAGTATCTGGTTGGCGGGTCTCGCTCTCATGGGTCTAGGTGCTCTCTCCATCAGTTTCAACGCGCTGACCAATGCCACACTGCAGATGAACTCACGCTTTGAAATGCGTGGACGAGTGATGGCGCTATACACACTCGGCTTCCTTGGCAGTACCCCTATCGGAGCGCCCACAGTTGGCTTTCTTTCCCAAGACTTCTCGCCTCGCTGGGCATTCGTCGCAGGAGCCGCCTCCCTCCTCATTGCCGCCGTCCTCTTTTTCCGTCTTCCCGGGACCAAGGTAGTAGCGGAGACTCCGTCGGATTAGCCATGCGTCCACTTTGGCCTCAGTGGGTTGGCCGACCCAAGAAGACGATCTAGAAACTGCAGACGATCTAGAAACTGCACGGTCGTGAGCAGCTACTCATCTGACACGCCACTCATCGACCAGCTTGCCACATCGGTGGGAACGTGGCCACACATCTACCGCTTGCCGTTGTCCCTTGGCCTAGGAAGTCGGGCTCGACTGTCGCTCCAGCATCCGGGCATTGAAACCGTCTAGACGAGAATCCTTAGAACCTATGCCAGGAACTTCTCCAAAGCCTCCTGAAACAGGTCCGGCGGAAGGTGTCCGTGGGTGTGGTAGCCCCAGGAGTCGAAACTCCACTTCATAAAGAGGGCTATCGGCCCACTTTTGGCGACATCACGCTCCCCTCCATAGATGGTGTCGGAGAGAATGAGGGTCGCATCTCTTCCGCCGCGGTTCATGATGCAAAATACCTCTGGCCTGTACGGAGGTATTTCCGTCTTCTCGCCTAGCACCTTCTCCAATCCTGCGACGGCGATATCCGCTTGGTGGACGGCGATGTGTCCCAGCTTTGGCATGGAGAAAGCGCTCACATCACCAGCCACAAAAATATTAGGATGAGAAAAGGTCTGCATCTCTTGATTGACCGGCACAAAACCGACTTCGTCCCCAAGCTCCGAATCGATGATCACCTGAGGACCTCGGTATGGTGGAATAACGATGGTCAACGCAGACTCCAACTCGGTCCCATCCGTGAAGATCGCCGAGTGTGCCGTGACGCGACTAATATTCTTCGAAGTAGCGACCTCGACCCCCACAGCAGTTAACAGGGGAGCAAGCCTTGCGTGCACCGCGTCGCCAACATCGTCAAAGAAGACCTCGCCCGGGGTAAACGCTGTGATCGTATGGGAACGTCGCGCGATCGTAGCTCGTGACCCGCCATAAAGATGACCTCACCTATCGGTCCCTCGCAAGGCGCCTTGAGATCAGGTACCGCGACTCTGGTTCCCCATGTGCTTAGGGCCGCCCCGACCACAATAGGACCATCTGTAAACGTTGAGAGTGCCTCCCAAAGACGCGGCGCGTGATCATCGTCGCAAACCGAGTGACCATACTCCTCCATTCCCTCGATCGCAGCGTAGTCCTTCACCGCTCCGGTGGCGATGACCAGATAATCGTAGGTGATCATCTCATCACTATCCAGCTGGACTCGCTTCGCATCCGGATCTATCCTGGTGGCCCTGGCCTGAATCAGCGTCGCCTGAGTGCGCCTAGCAATTGGAGCAAGCGGATACCGAGCATGAGCAACCAGCTTCCCGCTCAAAGCCACCTCCGGCAGCACGGGCTAGGTCAAACTGTCCGGGCCTGGGTCGACCAACGTGATCTCGTACGTACCTTGCAAGCGGTAGAGGGCTCGTAGACCTGCAAATCCCGCACCAAGAGTCAAAAGCTTCGGCTTCGCACTCACTTCGCCACCTTCCAGCTACATACCCTGTATCGCCAGACTCGGCTGCACAATCGAACCTGAGAGCCCTCCTCAGGGTAAAGGGATCCTGATACGTTGCCGGACGATCCAACACGAGCTAGCCCGTAACAGCTAGACTCGCCGGGACTGATGTCGGCGCAACCCCGTAAACCAGGGTTTTCCCGCGTCGGCGAAACGCCTGATGAACCCTCCCGCCGCCGATTTCTTTACACTACCCTGAACCCCTGCTCATGAGCAGACGGTTAGCCCACGCAAACGCCGCTTGTCGCCCTATCCGAGTGCAAGGCATCGCTGTACCACGCCACACACCCCAACCAGGTCGAGGACCAACATGACCCATCGCCTACTTCATGAACTCGTTGGCAGCAACTCGCCGGACGGTACGCGCACGTCCACATCACTTGCCAGCACGATTAGTTACACCGTCAGGAATGCCGCACCGTAGCGCCCCCGTCGTGACGCTTACCCCTTAGCCACCGACATGGACTCCTCCCCTAGAAGTACCATCGCGACGGGACTGGATCGCCGAAGACCTGTTGAGGATTCCATCCGTGCAGATGATCCGAGACGACGGACACCTGCCAGTCCCAAGTCGGGAACCAAAGCGCAGCTACATGGGTCGAGATGTAGTTCTCATAGTTGAACAAAGGCTGAAGACCGGCTTCCGTATGGGTATCACTGATGAGCGTCTGTGCCGTCGACGAACTATAACCACCACCCCAATAGTTTCCGCTTCCAAACATCTGGCCACCAGTTGGCAATACATCACCTTGCCCATAGTTCCACAGGAAGGTGCGGTAAAGGATAATTCCCCAATTGCACGGACCCGATGAAGGACAAACCCCACCGATCGAGAACATCGTTGACTGCGACTGCGGATCCAAGACAAGGTCCATCCCAGCTGACTTAGCCGCCGTGGCAAACGCCTCAACCTGCGCCTGGAGTGTCGGCGTACCCGTCTGATACATAAACTTTAGACTCAGTGGCTCGCCCTTCGTGATGCCCGCGCCACACTGACTCGCAGCCGAACCGGGATCTGAACAGACCATAACCCCATTAGCACCAAGTGTCCAACCGTGCGCGCTCAACAAAGCCTTGGCGGCACTCACCGAGTATGGGTCGGGATCCGTCTTCTCCTGTGGTGAAACGTAAGGGGAATCTGGCAGATTCGGGACCGGCCCATAGGTCAACTGACCATCACCGTGGAGCGTCGCGCTAAGGTAAAGCGGCTCGTTGATCACATGCTGCAGGGCCTGTCGGATATAAAGCTGTTTCACCAGTGGCCCCCAGGTCTTGCTGGTGTAACCTAGCTCGGCCCACTGTACATAGTCCGTCGCCCATGGAGCGATCGTGTAACCATCAGCCTTGAAGGTTGACGAGAGCTTGACGTCACTCAGCGGCAGGTAACCATAATCGAGGCTCCCATTGCGCAGTGCGTCGACCTCGGCGGTTTGTGAAGAGAAGCTCTCAAGAACGTAACCAGATAGTTTGGGTTTATCGGGCCCAGTGAAGGCCTTGTTGCGCTCGAACACCGTGCGAGCAGTTGTCGGATCATAGGACTGCAGCTTCCATGGGCCGTCAACAACTTGCCAAAGCGGATTTGTCGCATACGTCGAGAGTTTGGAGGACTGTGCATAGAGAAACTTAAAAACCGCCTTTGCCCCCGCAGGGGTCAGGTCATAGTTGCCAACCTTCCCCGAGAGTGACTCCCGATCCCATGTCTGTTGTGGAAGCGGTACGACGTCGGTCAGCTCGTTGTCCGTGAACCACAAGGGATTGACCGCGCTCTTGAGCGTAAGCGTGAACTGCGTTGGCGAATCTACCTTGAAGCTCGCCACATTGTCAGGGAAGTTACCGGGCACATAGGTCGCAATTTGCGACTTGTTGGCGACGTACAGATTATAGAAGAACTGAACGTCTCGTGCCGTTACCGGGCTGCCATCTGACCACTTCCATGCGTTGAGATTGACCGTGACTACTGTGTCACCATTCGAGTAGATAGGCTTCTGTCCGATGCTGTCGGCGTAGTCGATCACCGGCTGCGCGCCATCACCGGCCACATACAACGGACGATACATCCCGTATTCGGCATTTTGATCCCAAGGTTCGTAGTTAGCCTCATTCGGTATCGGCAAAACCCACGAGTAGGTGTCACCGGTGTGCAGGGCATAACTCGCGTAGTTTGCAGCGACCTGCGAGGCAGACGATCCAGAGGCGGCAGCACCTGAGCTCGTGGTGCCGCACGCCGCCGCAACGAGCGAGAGACCACCGGTCAACAAACCTAATTTCATCCAACTTTTGATACCCGACATACGTCGAAACCCTCCCTCAAATGAACCGCCGCTACTGTAGCCAAACAGCACCATGGTCCTGTACCAACACAGAAACCCCCGAAGTCGCCATACAATCCGCGGAACAATCCTAAGCTACATCTCCGAATTTGTACTACTTTATTGCTTTTCTCTAACAGTCGCAACCGAATCCGCAGAATTTCCCCGAATTTCCTCAGCAAACCTCAAGCATGGACAGGCCACCCCCATCCCCAAAACAGAACAACCCCCCTCGCTCTGAGGGGGGTTGTTGA